>DJGG01000174.1:0-15544 GCA_002432195.1 Desulfobacteraceae bacterium UBA5852 | reverse complement strand
TTTATCCACAGCCTGCTAGTGCTTTTTCCGGAGTTACCCCCGACCGTCCAACCGATCCCTCCAACGGTGCGCGTCACCCGCAATCCGTCCATCCGCCGGTCCGCGACGGGGAAGTCCCCGCACGGGTGACGGCACCTCCGCATACGGCCTGGCAAGGGGGGATGGAACCCATAATCCAGGTGCCATTCTTCTTCAGGCATGCTATCAAACCCCCGGGCTTTCCAGCCCGGTCTGCAGCCCGAAGACCGGCAGAGGTTTCGTCCCGTTGATTTTCCGTTGTGTACCGGCCCAACGCCATGTGTGGAGACCGCCGATGCTCGGAGAATTGCTGAAACCGGAAATCCAGGAAATGATCCGGGCGGGCAACCTCAAGGCCCTGCACCAGGTCCTGGTTGAGTGGGAACCGCCCGAAATCGCCAGCCTGATCGAAGACCTGCCGTCCAAAGACGACGTGGTTATCTTGCGTCTTCTGCCCCACGACCTGGCGACGACCACTTTTGAATACCTTTCCCCGGACAAACAGCAGGAACTCATCGAAGCCCTGATTCAGCAGAAGGACTACCTGGCTGACCTGCTGAACGCCCTGTCCCCTGACGACCGCACGGCTCTCCTGGAAGAACTTCCCGGCCACCTCTCCCAGCGCCTGCTCAACATGCTGTCCACGGAGGAGCGCGAAGTCGCCCTGCGGCTGTTGGGTTATCCGGAGGACAGCGTCGGACGGCTGATGACCACGGACTATGTGGCCGTACATCCCGGCTGGACGGTGCAGCAGGCGCTCGACCACATCCGGCGGGTGGGCAACGACAAGGAAACCCTCAACGTCATCTACGTGGTGGACGACAAGAGGCACCTGGTCGACGATCTCCGCATTCGGTCGTTGCTGCTGGCCGATCCCGCGGCAACCCTGGCGGATCTGATGGACGAGCGTTTCATCTCGCTGCGGGCCCGGGACGACCAGGAGACCGCCATCCAGGTTTTTCGGGACTACGACCGGGTGGCACTGCCCGTCACCGATACCGCCGGGATCCTGCTGGGAATCGTCACCATCGACGACGTCATGGATGTGGCCGAGGAGGAGGCCACGGAGGACATTCAGAAGATCGGCGGCGTAGAGGCCCTGGACGACCCTTACATCGACACGCCCCTGTTCACCCTGGTGCAGAAGCGGGCCAAGTGGCTGGTGGTGCTTTTCCTTGGGGAGATGTTCTACACCACCGCTATGGGGCATTTCGAGGATGAAATCGCCCGGGCGGTGGTGCTGACCCTTTTCATTCCGCTGATCATCTCCAGCGGAGGCAACAGCGGCTCCCAGGCGGCCACCCTGATCATCCGGGCCCTTTCCATCGGCGAGATCACGCTGCGGGACTGGTGGCGGGTGATGCGGCGGGAAGTCTTTTCGGGACTGGCCCTGGGGGCGATTCTCGGGTTGATCGGCATCCTGCGGGTGGTCGTGGGCGAGGCGGTTTTCGCCACCTACGGTCCCCACTGGTTGCCGCTGGCCATGGTGGTGGGCATATCCCTGATGGGGGTGGTGATCTGTGGCACCCTGGCCGGCTCCATGCTGCCCTTTATCATGAAACGTCTGGGGGCCGACCCGGCGACCTCCTCAGCACCCTTCGTGGCCACTCTGGCGGACGTCACCGGCCTGGTGATCTACTTCACGGCCGCCGCCTTGCTGCTGAGCGGCACGCTGCTCTGAGCCCCGGGGACCGCGGGTCACGGGTCGAAGCGGCGGTGCAGGTGCTCCATCCGGTCCCATCCGGCGTCGGGGATACCGTCCACCCGTACCAGCGAAACGAACTGTTTCGCCGCATTCCCGGTTCAGCGGGTGGACCAGCCGCAGATATCGCACGTGCACCCGCCACGCTTGAAGACTTCCTTGAGAGCGCCGATGGCATCGCAGCAGGTATCGCAGATTCTGAGATATCGGGTATTCACGCGGGGATATTCCGGCTTGGATCGTTGACCCCTCACAGGGCGGGCACCGGCCCGCAGACGGTCGGCCGCGGCGCGATGGCGCCTATCCCGCCACAATCCCTCAGCGCCTTGGTAACCCATCGGGGCACCGGCGTCAATTCCTTGACCGGATCCCGCGGGATTCCCTCGAATCCGGCCCCTGCCCGTGTCCCGCGTGGCGCCGGGCATCCGCTCCGCCGGTGCCCGGCGATCCGCCAGAGCCGAATCGGGGGGGCGCGACCGAGGGGATTTGGGGGGAGGATCCAGCGCCGACAGGCCATTGCCGGGGTTGCACTTTGCCGGCAATGGATTAAAATGATGTGCCCACCGGCGGGCATCGCTCCACGGGACCAACCGCCNNGTCAAGGTCACTTGGTACAGTCACGCGTGCATCCTCATCGAGACCGGGGTTGCCAAAGTGCTGGTGGACCCGTTCCTGAGCGGCAATCCGCTGGCCCCGGTGGGGCCCGATGACCTCACTCCCGATTATATTTGTGTTTCCCACGGCCACGGCGATCATGTGGGCGATACGGTGCAGATGGCCAAGCGCACCGGCGCCACGGTGATTTCCAACTTCGAAATTCACAACTGGCTGGCGGCGCAAGGGGTATCCAACCTCCACCCCCAGCATATCGGCGGGGGGTTCAACTATCCCTGGGGGCGGGTGAAGCTGACCATCGCCCACCACGGATCCGGCCTTCCGGATGGCTCCTATGGAGGCAATCCGTGCGGCTTTCTCTTCTACGTGGAAAACCGCAAGATCTATCATGCGTGCGATACCGGCCTTTTCTACGACATGAAGCTGATCGGCGAGGAAGGCATCGATCTGGCCATTCTGCCCATCGGCGATAATTTTACCATGGGGCCCGAGGATGGGCTGCGGGCGGTGCGACTGATCGCCCCCCGTCAGGCCCTGCCGATTCATTACAATACCTTTGATGTCATCCGCCAGGACGCCGCCGCCTGGAAGCAGCGCGTGGAGCGCGAAACCGATACGCAAGTCGCCCTGCTCAAGCCCGGGGAGACCCTCCAGCTTCCGTGAGACCTCCAGGCGGGCACCTGAGAGCGCGCAATGGCCGGGCCCGGCGGGCAAATGCGCCCCGCCGGCCGGTCGGCGCAGCCCAAGCCGAAGCNNAAGCGCCGCAAGCCGGTCCGCTGCCGAGCCTTCAAGGCCGCGGGGTTGGAGCGCCTGCGGGGCAATCGCCACGCGGTGGCCTGACGGCCGCCGACGGCACGTCAACCAGCGCCCTGGGCGGGGAGAAGGGCGCATTCACACCCAACGCCGGTTCCTTCAGGGGGAAGCTGCCACCATGCGACGATCGTTGCCGTGTATCTTTTGCCTGGTCATTTTCCTGTGCCTGTCCGCCTGCCGTACCGCTGGTCCAACGCCTCCCTTGGAGCAGTTGGCCGGAACCAGCTGGCGGCTGCAGGAGATGGGCGATGAGAGCATCCCCCCCGAGGTCCGCACCACCTTGGCTTTTCAGCGCGATGGGGGCATCACCGGCCAGGCGGGCTGCAACCTCTACTATGCCGCCTGCCGGCTGGACGGCGAAGATCTGACCGTCAGCGCCCTCGGTTCCACGCGCAAGATCTGTGCGCCGGCCGTCATGGACCATGAAAACCGGTTCCTGGCCGCCCTGAAGAGCGCCCGGCGCATGGTGATCTCCGAGACGCACCTGCTCATTTTCAGCGAGGGCCTGGAAGTCCCGCTGGGTTTCACCCCTCTTGACGATTAGCGACCGCCGGGGTTTTGCCGGTGGAAAAGCGGTAATTGCCACCCGTGGTGCTGGAGCGGATCCATTAACGTCCGTATACCCCATAACGCCTTGGCGTGCGGATTGCGCCCATGAGGCGTCCCGATCCCCTGGACGCGCCGCGGCTCGGTTATATCTACGCCGCCCTGGCGGCGGGATTGTGGGCGGTTTCCGGATCGGCAGCTAAATTCCTATTCCTGAACGGAATAACGCCGTTCCAATTGGTTCAGATGCGGTTGACCATTGCCGCCGGAATCCTGTTCATCTGGCTGCTGGTGTGCAAGCCCCGCCTTCTGATGGTCCGTGCCCGGGACCTCCCGAACCTCGCGATGTTCGGCGTCGTGGGCATGGCCGGAGTCCAGTTCGCCTATCTTTTTGCCATCAGCCGGCTGCCGGTGGCGGTGGCCATTCTGCTGCAGTACCTGGCACCCGCCTTCATCGCCATGCACGCCGTGGTGTTTCTGCGCGAGCGACTGGCACCGGCCACGGCGGTCGCCCTGTGCGGCGCGCTGGGAGGCTGCTACCTGGTGGTGGGCGCCTATAATCTCGACCTCTTGTCCCTCAACCGGGCCGGCATTGCCGCCGGCCTGGCCGCGGCTCTGGGCTTTGCCTGGTATTCCGTTCACGGCGAAATCGGCATGCGCCGCTACGACCCGTGGACGGTGCTGTTTTATGCCTTGGCTTTTGGAGCGGCCACATGGAACCTGGCGTACCCGTCTCTGGAAGGATTCCGGCATACGCACCCCGCCAGGGTCTGGGCCTGGATCGGCTATATCGGAATATTGGGCACCCTGGTGCCGTTCGGGCTCTACCTGGAGAGTGTGAACCTGGTGCGCTCCACCCGGGCCAGCATCACGGCCACCCTGGAGCCCATAATGGCCGGCCTTCTGGCCTTCGTGTTCCTCGATGAAATCCTGGATATCGGGCAGCTCGTGGGAGCAGCCTTGGTGATTGGGGCCATCGTGTGGCTGCAGCTCCATCAAGACCGGGATGCCAAGGCGCCGGCGGTGCTGCGGGCCCCGCGGTCGGCTCCAGGGGTTTCGCGTACCGGCGGCAGCGTGCCGGGTGGCCCGTCCTGACCTTGCCGGTACTCCAGGGCGAACCCGGACGGGCCTTGGTCGGGCGCCTGGCCGTTGAACAAGAGAATTCCGCAAGCCGCCATGCGCAAAGCCAGGCGCGCTGGTTGCAGCAGGCGGCAGCCGACCGCGGCGGCCCGTGATCCGCCGCCGGTTGTCGGCAATTCACCTCATGGGGAGAGGAGACGAGCATGCTGATCAAGCATTATTCCAAAACAGGGCGGTTTTGCCGTGTGACCTTCAAGCTGCCTCCCGACGTCCAAGCCTTGGAGGCGACGCTCTGCGGGGATTTCAACAATTGGGACGTGGCCTGCCAGATCATGCAGCCGCTCAAGGGAGGCGGCTTCAGCACCACCTTGTCCTTGGCGGTGGGGCGCGACTACCGCTTCCGGTACCGCCTGGACGGGAAGCGCTGGGAAAACGACTGGGATGCCGACGGCTATGTGCCCAACGAGTTCGGCAGCGACGATTCCCTCCTGCGACTTTGAAAATCGACGACTCCCGGGCCGCCCAGGCGCCGTGACGGCGGGCGGCGTTTGTTCATGCGCTGACGGCGGCAAACGTTCATAGGGGGGGCGATGGACACGACAACGGGTCGGTTGGTGCGCCTGGGGATTCTCTGGGCCGCCCTGGTGATGTCCTGTGGTCCCGGGGACCTGGAGCTTTCGGTGCGTTTCCGGGAGGTCGAGGGAATTTCCAAGGGCGCAGCGGTGCTGTTCGAGGGCCGTAGCATCGGCAGGGTTGTCGGGGTCGCCCGGGAAGACGGGAGCTGTCTGCTGGCCCTGGCCGTCGATCGCGTTGCGGCGGGGCAGGTCACCGAGCACAGCCGTTTCCTCATCGTGGACCAACCCGGCCAGCCTAAGGTCCGGGCGGTGGAAATGGTGGTCACGAGCCCGGGGGGCAGGCCCCTGGAGAGGGGGGCGCTGGTGGAGGGCTCTTCCGGCATGGCCGCCTTGGGGGCGCGCATGCAGCAGCGCCTCGCGGTCGCGGCGGAAGCCCTGCGGCGGCAACTCGATTCCCTGGCGGCCGATATCGACAGTTGGGCCGCGGGGGAGGAGGTGCGGCAGATGGAGCGCGAGCTGGACCGCCTTCTCCAGGAGATCGAGCGCCTGGGGGAAGAGATGCGGGCGACCGTGCGCGATGACATCCTGCCGAGGCTCCGGGATCAGGTCGCGAAGCTCCGGCGCGCACTGGAGCGGAAAGGCCGCGGCGAGGACATGGAGGGTATCGAGCGTCGGATGCGGCGGATCGAAGGAGTGCTGGAGGTGTAAGACCCGGAGCCCGGCAGGAGACCCCCTTGCCGGTGGAGCCAACCTTCGCGGAACGCCCGCGGGGCAGTGTGGAGTGCGCATGTTCGCCTGGTTCAAACGCCAACGCCGACGGAAATTGACGGCGGCGCCTTTCCCGGCAGCCTGGAAGCGCTGGCTGGAGGCCAACGTGGCCATGGTCGCACGGCTGAGCGCGGAAGAGCGCCGGCGGCTCCAGGACGACCTGCGGGTGCTGGTGGCCGAGAAGCACTGGGAAGGCTGCGGGGGTCTATCCCTCACCGACGAGATGCGCGTCACCATCGCCGGCCAGGCAGCGGTCCTGCTGCTGAATATGAGGCACGATTATTTCCCCCACGTGCTGTCCATCCTGGTCTACCCGTCCTTTTTCAAAGTCCGCCAGCAGTGGCGCGATGAAGACGGCCTGGTGCACGACGGCTGGGAGGAGCGCGATGGGGAAGCCTGGGAGCGCGGCCCCGTGATCCTGGGGTGGCGGGAGGTGCTGGCGGATGGGCGCCATTACGGCGACGGACGGAATGTGGTGCTCCACGAGTTCGCGCACCAGCTCGATTTCCTGGACGGCCGGGGCGACGGCACCCCGCCGTTGCCCGATCCCGCGGCGTACCGGCGGTGGCGGGAGGTGATGTCCCGCGAATTTGCGGAGCTCGTCCGTCAGGTGGAAGCGGATCGGGAAACCCTCATCGATCCATACGGCGCGGAAAGCCCGGAAGAATTTTTTGCCGTGCTCACGGAAACTTTTTTCGAGCAGCCCGTGGCGCTGGCGGAACGTCATCCCGAGGTTTATGCATTGCTGGCGGGCTACTACGGTCAGAATCCGTCCGCCTGGACGGCCCACTGAGCCCATGGGCCCGGCGGGGCCGACCGGTAGTNNCGGCCCCGCCGGGGAGTCACCCCTTGGAACCCAGGCGCAGGCCGCCATGGATGAAGAAGACCTCTCCGGCCAACGCTTCGTTGCTGTAAAGATGCCCGACGAGCGCGGCCACTTCCTCAGGTTCGACCAGACGCCCGATGGGGACGTTTCCCAGGATGGCGTCCAGGGCCTTCTGATTCATGCCCTTGACCATGGCCGTGCCCACGTAGCCGGGCGCCACGGCCACGCAACGGATACGGTCGGCCAGCCCGCGGCGGAAAAATTCGGCGGTGATGACTTTCGGCATGACGGACATGGCGGCCTTGGTGGCACTGTAGTTGATCTGTCCGGCGGTGCCCAGGGAGCCGGTGGAGGAGACCAGGCAGATGAGGCCCCGGCAACCGTGGTCCACCATGCGAGCGGCGCATTCCCGGACGGTGAGAAAGACGCCGGTCAAGTTGATATCGACGACCTTTTGGAATTGCTCGAGGGGCATCTTGCCCTTGACCTTTCCGGTGTCACGATCGGTCGCCAGCATCAGGCCGTCGGCAATGATGCCGGCAAAGGGCGCCACCAGGTTGATGGCCCCGAAGCGCTGAATCGCCGTATCGGCGAGGCGCTCGCAATCCGCCTCGCGGGTGACGTTGACCACTGCCGTGGCGACCTCGCCGCCCAGGGCGCGGATGTCGGCCGCCGCCTTTCCCAGCGCCTCCTGGGCCAGGTCGGCGAGGACCACCTTCCCGCCCTGTTCCGTCCAGTACCGTGCCAGCGCCAGGCCGATGCCGCTGGCTCCGCCGGTGATCACCGCTACCGCGTTCTTGATGGTCAGCATGGGAGCTTATCCTCCTTCAAGAGATGTGCGCCGTCAGGATGGCGCGGCGCGCAGGGTATGGCCGCGCAGCGCCGGTGGGGGGAAAAATCCGAGTCGCCTGAGAGCGTTGGGCTGGTCAGGGGGCTGGACACGGATCACTATTCGCCGGAACACTAGCAAGAATCGGGCGTTCTTGTAAAGGCGCGCAAAGGGGATCACCCCAGAGTTGGCGCGGTTGGACCGGGGGGAGGATCCGGAGAAAGTTGCCGGCATCCTCTCCGCGCGGCCAGGGCGGGCGTGGGGGCGCACGTCCGGTGCCTGCCCGCCCCCAGGCCCCCACCGGCGGCAACCCACCCCGAGGTTGCCCTTCGGTGGCCCCTCGGCTATATAGGACCCTTTCGTTGTCCCGAAACGCGCGCGCCGCCCGGGTGGCGACTTGCCAGCCTTCCGCGGTGTCCGCATGTTGCCCGGCAGGCGGCCAGGGTGTCGCGAATGCCAACCCCATGCATAGGAAACAGGTCCCATGACGACCACTTCTCGAAATCGTCGCGCCGTCATCACCGGCGTTCATGCCCATGTACCGGATTATGTCCTGACCAATGCCGAGTTGGCCGCCATGGTGGACACCAGCGACGAATGGATCGTCACGCGCACGGGAATCCAGGAACGGAGGATCCTCAAAGGGGAGGACCAGGGAACCTCGGTGATCGGAATCGCCGCCGTGCGCGGCTTACTGGAGAAGACCGCCACGCGTCCGGAAGAAATCGATCTGCTCATCTGCGCCACCACCACCCCGGATCTGCTTTTTCCGGCCACGGGCAATATCATATGCCACGCCGTCGGGGCGACCAGCGCCTTCAGCTACGACCTGCAGGCGGGATGTTCCGGCTTTCTCTTCGCCCTGGTGGCGGGGGCGCAATTCATCGAAACCGGCAAATGCCGAAAAGTGGTGGTGGTGGGCGCCGACAAGATGTCCGCCATAATCGACTACAGTGATCGCGCCACCTGCATCATCTTCGGGGACGGCGGCGGGGCGGTGATGTTGGAGCCCACCACGGAGGAAGTCGGCATCGTGGACGCCATTCTGCGGACGGACGGCTCCGGTGAGCCCTACCTCCACATGAAGGCCGGCGGCTCGAGGCGCCCGGCGAGTTTCGAAACGGTGGCCGCCAGGGAGCACTATGTCTACCAGGAAGGTTCGACGGTTTTCCGGTTTGCGGTCAAGAACATGGCGGACGTGGCCTTCCAGATCATGAGGCAGAATGGCCTGGGTCCGGATGAGGTCGCCTTTCTGGTGCCCCACCAGGCCAACAAACGCATCATCGATGCCACGGCGGAGAAAATGGGCATCGGGTCCGACAAGGTGATGCTCAACATTCACAAATACGGCAATACCACCAGCGGGACCATTCCGCTGTGCCTGTTCGATTACGAATCGCGTCTGCGGCGGGGTGACCGCCTGGTGCTGGCGGCTTTCGGGGCGGGTTTTACCTGGGGGGCGGTTTACCTGCGCTGGGCCTACGACGGGAAGTAGGCGGCGAAGGGGCCACCGTCGCCGGTTCGCGGCGATGGGTCCTTCGGCCGAGGAGCGGACTGGAGCCCGCGGGGCACGGGGGGGCACCGGGGGCGGTGCCCACGCGGGGACCCGCCTCAGCCGGCCGCCGGGGCGGCCGCGACCCGCAGGCGCTTCCATCCGGTGGCCGCCTCCATGCGCGGCGGCCGACAGGCGGACACCGCCCCCAGCAGCTCTTGGCGGGTGAACGGCTTTTCCATCAATACGGCCCCGTGGCTGCGCCGTTCGATCTCCAGCCCCACCCCGTGCGCCTGGGGAGCCCCGCTCATGTAGACGGTGGCGATCCGGGGAATATGCCGGCGGATGTGCCGGACCATCTCCAGGCCGTCCAGCAGCGGCATTGCCAGGTCCGTGATCACCAGATCCGGACGGAAGACCAGTGCGCGTTCATATCCTTCCCAACCATTGACCGCCTTCGCCAGACGATGGCCTTCCCGGGATAGCAGGGCTTCGAGAAGCTGCAACAGTTCCACATTGTCGTCCACCAGGAGAATTTTCATGGCTTCTTGTCCTTTGCACAGGTTGAAACCCTAGCCCCCAACGATTGGACTGCATTCAAAAGCAATATGCGTGCCACGGCTTTATCCTATTGAAATAGAAGCGATTGTTTCCCATCTCCGCTGCGCCGGCGGCTGAAAGGACCATACAGACGCCGGGCGCGATCCCCGCCAACTGAGATATAACCTGCTGAAACCTTAAGCCTTTTGTAGGATGAAGGAATTGCCCTACAGGAGCCCGTATGCTTTTGTGCATCAGCAGGATCGCCTGAATTTCTCATTTTCCCGGATAGTTGACGTGAAATGGGCAGAATCCGCCACCGATCACGGTCCTTGCCGGGGATGGCAGGCGGATCCGTCTGGTGGCGGGGAAGGTGTTGCGGCGCGATGGACCCTGGAGCTGACCGAAAGGGGGGGCGAAGGGGCAAAAGAGGGACGTCCGGGGGATCCGTCGCTGCATCCGGAGGAGGGAACGCCGACCTACCGCAAAACAGTCTCAAAGCCCGCGCTCCTCGTAACTCCTTGATAATAAACGCCGAAGTCATCTTACACAACCACTTCCCAACAACCCGACCAGAGAAACGATTTTCTCCCCTGATTTCCCGGCACCGGACGAGGGTGACGGGTTTGCAGTAAAACCGGATACCTGGCGTCGAGCAGCAACAACTTCGAATCCAGTTTTCGGACGCCGGTTCGGTTCCCAAAACGGAATCGAATTGACCTATGCCTGCCCGCCAAAAACCGTGCTGATCAGGTAGGCCGTATAGCCCACGTAACAGACCAACAGCACCGCGCCCTCGATGCGGTTGATACGTCCTGGTCCCCGGAATCCATAGCCGATCACGAATAGCGACAGGGTCAGTGCGGCCATCACCAGCATGTCCCGGTTGAAGACTTCCGGCCCAACGGCCAGCGGGTGAATCGTACCGGCGATCCCCACCACCGCCAGGGTGTTGAACAGGTTGGAGCCGAGAATATTACCGAGAGCGATATCGTGTTCGCCTTTCCTGGCTGCAATGATTGATGAAGCCAGTTCCGGCAACGAGGTGCCGACCGCGACCACGGTCAGGCCGATGATCAGATCGCTGACTCCGAATCCATGGGCGATCTCCACCGCGCCCCAGACCAGTACACGGGAGCTGACAATTAAAAGCGCCAGCCCCACCACCAACCAGAAGACCGCACGGCGGATGGGCATGGCGCGAACGTCCAGTTCCTGCTCCATCTCGTTTCCCAGCGCATCCTCTTTCTTCCGCAGCCCCTGCCAGATGGAGATGGCTACGATCTGTTGTGCAAGGTCATTTCGCCTACTTTGGTGTGCCCGTCAGTCGGGCTTCAAAAAGACCAGGCAGGATAGCGAAGTAACCAACTGATCCATTACTCGTAACGCGCACTATCAAAGTTGTAGTGAAAGGCTGAGCGCCCCGAAATCATCGCGGCGGTCGCCCTGGCCTTTGAACTCCCGTGTCCTGAGCACATGGGTATAACCCAAACGCAGGTTCCGCCAGGTAATAGCGATACCGAACTGGAGGTCTCCCACCAGCGGTTCTTTGTCTACGTTGCGGCTGTCGCGAAAGGTGTTGCCGTCAAGAAAGATGTTGCGGGCGACGGCCCGGCCCTCAATGCCTGCAAACAGATACCAGCCGAAACCGTGCCGAGGAATAAAAAAGCCTGAGCCCGGCACGCTGGGCTGGATTCGGGGAGGGCCATAGTCGAGCGGCAGGTTTTTGCCGTAGCGCAGCATTAAGCCGGCATTGGCGTAGGTGAATATGTTGCCCAGGGCGCCACCCGCATGCGGAGTCAGGTCGAAGGGAATGCCCAGCAGTGATTCCGCAACCAAACTACGCCAACTGCGGCTATAGGCCAGGATGAACCCTGGCTCGTTCTTGAGTTGGGTGTCCCAGCCTCGCGGTTCATCCGCGTTCACGAATGAATGAACGCGCTTCTGGGTCTGTTCAGCAAGCGAGGCGGGGCCTACCATGCCCACGGTCAATTCGAGTTGATCAAGACGTTGCCCGGTTTCGGCGATTAAGCCAACGGAACCATAGAGCCAGCCGCCATAAGGGCGGTCATCGAGCGGGGGGTCCCGCAAAGTGATGTCCTCCGGAGTATACATGTTCTGGCCGACCGCGTAGCTCGCCCGCACGGCTTTGCCGACAGGGAACAAAGGGAACTTGTCGGCCAGGCGCAACACCCACTCCGGAGTTTTGTCTTCGGCAGACAACCAGGATACACGCACCCCGTTGGTGTAATTCCGGTCGGTATTGTAGAACAGGTCGTTTTCCAGGACCAGGCTGAGGATGCCCTTCTCCGCCTTCTCGGCGGCGAAGGCCGCCGTGGGCGCGAGCAAAAGCATGCCGATCAGGATGGCGGCGATTCTCCTTCCCGGGTGGATCACTCCGGGATTTATGGTGAGCATCGGGGCTGCCGTCATTCTGCTCATCCCATGGTCTCGATGGTTTTCCGAAATCGCGCAAGCGCGAAACCAAACAATGCCGTTCCGATCAGGGCCAGGCTGACGAACTGCGGCCAGACCGCCGTGAGGCCAGCGCCCCGGTACAGGATCGACTGAGCCAACATCACAAAATGCGTGTTGGGCGCGGCGAGCATGATGTACTGGACGGCCTCCGGCATGCTCTCGCGCGGCGTCGAAGCGCCGGAGAGCATTTGTAGCGGAAGCAGCACCAGCAACAGCAACAAGGCGAACTGCGGCATGGAGCGGGCGACGGTGCCGAGGAAAATGCCCATCGAGGTGGTCGCGAACAGATGCAGCGCCGTGCCGGCCAGGAACAGCGCGAGCGAGCCCTGGATCGGTACGGAAAGCCAGCCCTGCACGACGACGGTGAGTGCCGTGGCAGTGGCGGCAAGGACGATCAGCCCCATCGCCCACACCTTGCTCGTCATGATCTCGAATGGCGTGACCGGCATGACCAGCAAATGCTCGACCGTGCCGTGCTCGCGCTCGCGGATCAGCGCCGCGCCGGTTAGCACGATGGAGAGCATGGTCACGTTGTTGATGACCTGCATGACGGCGCCAAACCATGACTTGTTGAGCTGGGGATTGAAGCGCGCGCGCAGCACCAAATCGACCGGCAGAGCTGGCACCTCGCGATAACGCTGCACGAAAGCGCGCACCTCGTCGCTCACGATGGTCTGGATATATCCACTGCCGGTGAACGCCTGGCTCATCCGTGTGGCGTCCACATTGAGCTGAATCGTGGGTTGGCGCCCGGCGAGCAGATCGCGCTGGAAGTTCAGCGGAATATCCAGGGCGAAGGTGGCCAGGCCGGCATCCATGCGGGCATCCATCTCCGCGTGGTCGATGATTTCGGGGGTCACGAAATAAGGCGGGTAAAAGGCGCTGACGATGCGCCACGACAGCGGTGAGCGATCCTCGTTGACGACCGCGATCGGCGCCTTGTTGAGGGTCTCCGGCATGGCCGTTGCCGCCGTGTAGACCGAAATGGTGAAGGCATAGACGATCAGCACCAGCATGATCGGGTCGCGCATCAGGCTGCGCAACTCCTTGATTCCGAGATGAAGGATGTTGGCCGGGCGCATGGACTATCGCTCCTGCTTCTTGAGCAGCGCGGCGGCGAGCGCGATCAGGATCGGCACGGCCAGCGCCAGCGGGACGAAGGCCGCCTGCAGATCGGAGAAGTCGAGCGCCTTCGAGAAGGTGCCGCGTGCAATGGTAAGGAAATGGGCGGTCGGGTAGATCTGGCCGATCAGCCGGCCCGCTCCTTCCAGCGATGAGACTGGATCGATCATGCCGGAGAAGTTGACCGCCGGCAGGATGGTGAGTACCGCCGTGCCGAAGATCGCCGCGATCTGGCTGCGCATGAAGGTGGAAATCAGCAGCCCCACGGCCGTGGCGGCGCCGACATAGAGCAACGCACCCGCCGCCAGGGTCAGGAAGCTGCCCTTCAGCGGCACGCCGAAGACGGTCACAGCGAGCAGGGTGAGCAACAGAAAGCTCAGGAAGGACAGCACTATATAGGGTAACTGCTTGCCGAGCAGGAACTCGAGCCGCGTGGTGGGCGTGACGTAGAAGTTGGTGATCGAGCCGAGCTCCTTCTCGCGCACCACGCTGAGCGCCGCGAGCATGGAGGGGATCAGCATGAGCAGCAGCGGGATCACCGCCGGCACCATCGCCACCAGGCTCTTGACATCCGGGTTGTAGCGGAACCGGGTCTCGATATTCACGAGCCCCGCCAAAGCCTCGCCGTGCCCAGCCTCGCGCGCCTTGGTCGCCAGCCAATGGGCATGAATCCCCTGCACATAGCCGCGGATGGTCTCTCCCCGTGTCGGCATGGCGCCGTCGATCCAGGCGCCGATCTCGACCCGCCGGCCCCGTGCGATGTCGCGCGCGAAGCCCGGCGGGATCTCGATCGCCAGACTGATGTCGCCTTCGCGCATTCGCCGGTCGAGATCAGCATAACCGGTAATCGGAGCCCGCTCGATGAAGTACCGGGAGCCGGCGAGGTTGAGCGTATAATCGCGGCTGACGGTGGTCTGGTCGCGATCCAGCACCGCGAAGGTGAGATTCTCCACATCGAGGCTGATCCCATAGCCCATCACGAACATCAGGATGACGCTGCCGAGCAGGGCCAACGTCAACCGGATGGGATCACGGCGCAGCTCCAGCCCTTCGCGCCGGGCATAGCTGATCATGCGCCGGGGGTCGAATCGGCGCCGCCAGCCCTGTGGTTCGACATGACTTGGCGAGGCCTCGACTGAATCGAGCGAAGTGCTTGCGTCCGGTTGGCGTGCCTCGCCAGCGCTCTGCGCTTCGGCATCCTTCAGATAGGTGATAAAAGCCTCTTCCAGGCTGTTCTCGCCATGTTTGCTTGCCAGGGTGGCAGGCGCGTCAGTCACCAGTACCCGACCTGCATGCATCAGCGAAATGCGGTCGCAGCGTTCGGCCTCGTTCATGAAGTGGGTGGAGATAAAGATGGTCACCCCGTCGCGGCGCGAGAGCTCGACCAGCATGCGCCAGAAGGTGTCGCGCGCCACCGGGTCGACACCTGAGGTGGGCTCGTCGAGAATCAGCATTTCGGGCTTATGGATCATGGCGACTGCCAGCGACAGGCGCTGGCGGTGGCCGAGGGGCAGCCGGCCCGGCAAGCTGTCAATCACTGTGGTCAGATCGAAGCGTTCAACCATTTCGTCCACGCGCCCTGAAATCTCGGCAGCGGGCACGTGGAACAGCCGGGCATGCAGCGTCAGGTTCTGTCGCACCGTCAGTTCGGTATAGAGTGAGAAGAACTGCGACATGTAGCCGACGCGGCGGCGGGTCGCGAGGTCGTGCGGGTCCACCTCGTGTCCGAACAGCCAGGCCCGGCCTTCGCTCGGCGGCAGGAGACCGGTCAGCATCTTCATCGTCGTGGTCTTGCCGCAGCCGTTGGAGCCGAGAAAACCGAAGATCTCACCCCGTGGGACACGCAGGTTCACATGATCGACCGCGGTGAACTCGCCGAAGCGCATGGTCAGATCCCGGGCCTCGATCGCGGTATCGCCATCGTCTTCCGGCCGCGGCGGAATCTCGACCGCCCGATAATCCCGGCGCTTGTCTTCCGGCAGCAGCCGGATGAAGGCCGCCTCCAGCGAAGCCGCCCCCGTGCTTTGCAGCAGGCCTTCGGGCGTGTCGCTGGCCAGCACCCGCCCACCGTCCATCGCCGCCAGCCAGTCGAAGCGGGCCGCCTCCTCCATATAGGCCGTGGCCACCAGCACGCTCATGC
>DJGG01000173.1:10029-17918 GCA_002432195.1 Desulfobacteraceae bacterium UBA5852 | reverse complement strand
TGCCCGCGCCCCGGGGGGAGGCCCCGGCCGCGACCCGCACGACGGGGGCGCACGGTAGCGGCGCATCCACCCCCGGGCAGCCGGATCGGGAGGCCACACGCGAACGCCGCGGCGTCGGTGCGCTGCGCGGCCTCCGGCGACCCGCGCGGCAAAGACTCTGAAACCGGGAACGGGGGTGTTGGTTTGAACGCGGAGACCCCGGCCCGGGTGGCACCGCCGGGGCCCTGCCGATCCAATCGGTATGCGAGCCCTCGATTTAGCATCTGCGGCGGCGTTTGGCAAGCCTCTATGCAGCGCGGCGCGCCGGGTGCCGACCGCCGGGCCGGGGGGCCCGGAGCGGCTCATCCGGGCAGTTGGTGGAGGCGGTGGTAGAACCCGCGGCGGGCCATGAGTTCCTCGTGGCGGCCGCTTTCCACGATGCGCCCCTTGCGCAGCACCAGGATCCGATGGGCCTGGCGCACCGTGGAGAGGCGATGGGCCACGACGAGGGCCGTGCGGCCGGCCATCAGGCGGGCCAGGGCCTCCTGGACCCGGGCTTCGGTGGCCGAATCGATGTAGGAGGTGGCCTCGTCCAGCAGGATGATCGCCGGGTCCCGGGCGAAGGCCCGGGCGATGCAGAGGAGCTGGCGCTCGCCGCTGGAGAGGGTCGCACCGCCCTCGGTGAGCAGGGTGTCCAGCCCCCGGGGCAGGCGGCCCACGAGGTCCTGGCAATTGGCGGCCTCCAGCACCGCCGCCTCGCGCTCGCGGGAGACCGCGTCCTCGGGGGGGAAGATGTTGTCCCGCACGGTGCCGGAAAACAGGAAGGGCTCCTGCATGACCACCGCCAGGCGGGAGCGCAGCACCTCCGGGGGCAGGTCGGCCAGGTCGGCGCCGAAAACCCGGATGGTCCCGGCGTCCGGCCGGTAGAAGCGCAGCAGCAGGCTGACCAGGGAGGTCTTCCCCGAGCCGGTGGGGCCCACCAGGGCCACGGTTTCCCCCACGCCGGCCGTAAAGCTGATGTCGCGCACCACAGGCGCCTCCGGGGTGTAGCCGAAGCGCACCCCTTCGAAGGCCACGGCCGGGGTGGCGGGGTCCGGGGCCGGCAGCGCGGGCAGGGGATGACGGGGCCGCGGGGTGGTTTCCCGGCTGTCCATGATCTGGAAGATGCGTTCGGCCGAGGCCAGGGCGTTCTGCAGGATATTGTACTTCTCGGCCAAGTCCCGGATGGGCCGGAAGAACATCTTGATATAGGAGATGAAGGCCACCAGGGTCCCGATGGTGATGTCCCCCGCCAGGCTGCGCAGGCCGCCGTAGTAGATGATCACGGCCACGGTGATCACCCCCAGCATTTCGATCAGGGGCATGAAGACGGCCAGGAGATGGATTTCGCGCATGCCCATGAGGTAGTTGTCGTGGTTGAGACGCCGGAAGCGCTCCAGATTGGCGCCCTCCTGGCGGAAGACCTGGAGCACGCTGATGCCGCCGATGGTTTCGGCGAAGCGCGTGTTGATCTCGGCCACTTTGATGCGCAGGGAGCGGAAGACTTCGCGCACGTGGCGGGCGAAATAGCGGGCGGTGTAAACCACCAGGGGCACCACCAGGAGCACCGCCAGCGCGAGCCGCCAGCTCATGGCCAGCATCACCGCCAGGATGCCCGCCAGCAGGAAGAGATCCTTGAAGAAGAGGGCGATCACGGAGGTGAACAGTTCGTGCATGTTCTGGATGTCATTGGTCACCCGGGTGACCAGGCGGCCCACGGGGTGGCGCGTGAAGTAGGGCAGGGACAGGGACTGGAGGCGCTGGAAAAGGGCCAGCCGCAGATCGTGCATGACCAGCAGGCCGGTCTTCTCCATGGTCAGGCGCTGGCAGAAGTTGAGCGTGAAATCCGCCCCGATGAGCAGCAGGAAGAGCAGGGCGAGGCCTCCCAGCCCGGCCAGGTCGGCGCGCCGCACGGTGCGCAGGTCCTCGGGGGGCAGGTGCCGGAGGTCGGGGTAGGCGATGCGCGCCGCGGAGCCCTCCGCCTGGAAGAGCGCCGGAAAACGCGCCACCACGGCCCGCACCCGGGGCTCCTCCAGGTCCACTTGCAGCATGCGGGGGCCGTCCGGGGCCGCGCTGCTCTGGGGGGGCACGATGTAGCGGTCGATGGCCTCCTTGGTGACATAGGGCAGCACCAGGTCGAGGCCGGTGATGGCCACGATGAGCACCACGGCCAGCGCCAGGGGTCCCCGGTAGGGGCGCACGAAGGGCAGCAGGCGCCCCAGGAGGCCCGGGTCGTAGGGGCGCTCCAGGGACTGCTCGTCGAAGGCGTCGTGCTCAGGCCGCATCGAGCTCGCCCTCCAGGGCCTGGCGGCGGAAAGCCTCGGCATAGTAGCCGCCGGCCCGCACCAGCTCCTCATGGGTGCCGCACTCCCGCAGGCAGCCGCCCTCCAGGGTCACGATGCGGTCGGCCAGACGCAGGGCCGCCAGCCGGTGGGAGGCGATCAGCATGCTGCGCCCCCCCCTGGCGCGGGCCAGCGCGGCCACGATGGTCCCGGCCGTGGCGCTGTCCACCTGGCTGACGGGGTCGTCCAGCAGCAGCAGGGGGGCATCGGCCAGCAGGGCGCGGGCCAGGGCGATGCGCTGCTTCTGGCCGCCGGAGAGGATCACCCCCTTCTCCCCCACGAGGGTTTCCAGGCCCCGGGGCAGGGAGCGCAGCGTGCTCCCCAGGGCGGCTTCCTCCAGCACGGCCTCCAGGCGGGACGCCGGCACCCGGCGCCCCAGGGTGATGTTCTCCTCGATGGTGGCGGCGAACAGGAACGGTTCCTGGGGCATGAAGGCCACCCGGGAGCGGAGGCTCGCGAGGCTCAGCTCCCGCACATCCCGCCCGCCCACTTCCAGCCGCCCCCCGCTGACCTCGTAGAGCCGCGGGATGAGGCGCAACAGCGTGGTCTTGCCGCTTCCCGGGGGGCCCACGATCCCCAGGGTTTCCCCGAAGCGCAGGGTGAGGCGGATGTCCCTGAGCACCGGCGCGGCGGGGGCCGGGCCGTAGGCGAAGTGCACCCCGCGGAAGGCCACGGCCGGCCGAAGCGTCTCCAGGGGGCGCGCTCCGGGGGCATCGGCGATGGCGGCCGGCGTTTGCAGGATGCGCTCCAGGCGGTCCAGGGAAGCGCGGCCGCGCTGGATCAGGTTGGTGACCCAGCCCATGGCCATCATGGGCCAGGTGAGCAGGCCGAGGTAGTTGATGAAAGCCGCCAGGTCCCCCGGGGTGATGACCGCCAGGATGGCCTGCCGCCCACCGAAATAGAGCACGATGACCAGGCTCAGGTTGGTGAACAGGAGCATCATGGGCAGGAAGGCCCCGGTGATGCGCACGAGCTCCAGATTGCGCTCCACGTAGTCCCGGGAGGCGGCGGCCACCGCCCGGGAAGCCGCCGCCTCCCAGTTGTGGGCCTTGATGATGCGCACCCCGGCCAGGCGCTCGCGCACGGTCTCGGTGAGATCGCCGAAGGCGGCCTGGACCCGCTGGTAGCGGGCGTGCATCTGGCGGCTGAAGAAGCGCGTCCCCAGGATGATCAGGGGGGCCGGGATCAGCACCAGGAGGGTCAGGCGCAGGTTGATAACGGCCATGAACCCGATGGCCGCGGTTCCCAGGACCACGGCGTCGTTCAGGGCCACCAACCCCATGCCCGTGGCCATGCGCACCTGGTTGATGTCGTTGGTGGCGTGGGCCATCAGGTCCCCGGTGCGGGTGGCGTCGAAATAGGCCGGCGAGAGGGTCTGGAGGTGGGCGAAGAGGCGGTTGCGCAGCCCCTCCTCCACCCGCCGGGAGGTTCCCAGGAGGCAGCGGCGCCAGACATAGCGGAAAGCGCCGATCACCACCGCCAGCAGGGCAATGGTCAGGGCCTGGCCCAGGAGGCTGCGGGGGTCGGCCGCGCCCAGGGTCAGATCGTCTACGGCCCGTTTGATGACCCAGGGGATCAGCAGCTGCAGGACGTCCACGATGATCAGGCTCAGCAGGCCCGCGGCGATGGTCCGGCGGTTTTCGGTCAGGTAGGGGCGAACCAGGTGCGTGGAGGTCAACCGTGGGGTTCCTTTCCGCCCGTGGTGGGGCTGGCCGCTACGGCGGTGGGCGCCTGGCCGCCCGACGGCCGGTCGCCGCCGGGGGCCGGGGTCCAAAATAGACCTGAAGAGGGGCGGGGTCAATCACCTTCCCGGGAGCCGCGGCCGGCGAAAGGCATGAATTTAAAAGAAATTTTTGCTGTTATTTTCAGGGTTTGATTGACTTTTAGGCGCTGGATTGGTATTTTCCGCCGCTATGGAATCGGGTAACGTGGTCGAGTTCATCGACAAACAGAAAATTCTCTGCGCCGTGGTCTTGGAGGTTCGCCAGCAGCGTTTGCGATTGCTCACGGAAACCAACCGGGAAGTCAACCTGGCGCTCAGCCGGGTGTCCCACCACAGTGGTCAGCGCCTGGACGTGGCCATGGGCCGCAACCGCATGGTGGACCGGCTCAAGGATCTCGCCCTGCGGCGCAAGGCCCTCACGGCGGCCATCGATATCCGGGCGCTCTGGGAAGTGCTCAGCTCGGAGCAGGAGTGGATCGACCTGGCCACCATGACGGCCTTCTGCTTCCCCGAGGGGCCCACCAGCGACCACGAATCGGCGGTGGTGCGGGCCTTCTTCGAAAACCGCCTCTACTTCCGCTTCAACCACGACAGCTTCTTTCCCCACACCGAGGCCCAGGTGCGCGACCTGCTGGAACGGGAGATGGAACACACCCGCCGGCAGCGCATCGTGGAGGAGGGCGGGGCCTGGCTGCAGGCCGTGGCCGCCGGCCAGCGGGCGCCCGAGCCCCCGCCCGCCGGGAGCCTCGAGGCCGAGTGCCTGCGCCTGGCCAAGGACTACCTGGTGCACGGCCCGGAGAGCGCCGGCGCCCCCCTGGCCCGGGCCCTGACGGGCCGTGCCGGCCTGGACCGGCCCGACAAGATCTTCCAGGTGCTCGTGGCCCTGGGGCAGCTCGCTCCGGATGCCAACCTCGACCTCCTGCGCCTGGGGATCACCGAGGAATTCGCCCCCGCGGTGCGGGCGGCGGCGGCCGCCGTCGTGGCCTCGCCCCCGTCCCTGGACGGCGATCCTCCCCGGGTGGACCTCACCGCCCTGCCCCTGATGACCATCGACGGGCAGGCCACCCTGGACTACGACGACGCCCTCAGCGTGGAGCACCTGCCGGACGGGTTCCGGGTGGGCATCCACATCGCCGACGTGGGCCACCTGGTGGCCAAGGGCAGCCCCCTGGATCTCGCGGCGCGGGAGCGCGCCAGCTCCATCTACATGCCCGACCAGCGGATCCCCATGCTGCCCCCGGAACTGGCCGAGGGGATCTGCAGCCTGAAGGCGGGGGAGCCCCGGCCGGCCATCAGCACCCTGGTGACCCTGGACCGCAGCGGGCGCATCCGCTCCTACGACATCGTCCCCAGCGTGGTGTGCGTGCGGCACCAGCGCACCTACTACGACGTCAATCAGATGGCCGACAGCGATCCGGACATCGGCATCCTGCGCACCATGGCCCAGCATTTCCGGGCTTTCCGGCTGGACCAGGGGGCCGTGCAGATCAGCCTGCCGGACGTGGGGATCTGGTTCGACGAGGGGGGCCGGCTGGGGGTCAGCAAGGTCAACCGGGAAAGCCCCGCGCGCCTGCTGGTCTCCGAGCTGATGATCATGGCCAACTGGCTCATGGCGCGCTTCCTCAAGTCCTACGGCCTGGCGGCCATCTTCCGCGCCCAGCCCGCCCCCCGGGAGCGGCTCTTCCGGGGCGAGGAAGGCACCCTGTTCCAGAACTGGATGCAGCGCCGCCTCCTGAACCGCTTCCTTCTGGGGGTCGAGGCCCAGCAGCACTCCGGCCTGGGCCTGGAGGCGTACGTCACGGCCACCTCCCCCATCCGCAAATACTCCGATCTTGTCACCCAGCGCCAGGTGCGGGCGGCCCTGGGGCTGGAACAGGCCTACCCGCGGGAGGAGATCGAGGCCGTCATCCGGGACCTGGAGCAGCCCATGGGCATCGTGGCCCGCCTTCAAATGGCGCGGCACCGCTACTGGCTGTTGAAGTACCTGGAGGGCCGCGTCGGCGAGCGGGAGGAGGCCATTGTCCTGGGCCGGCGGCGCAACGCCTGGCAGGTGCTGCTCACCAACTACATGCTGGAGTGCGACCTGCCCCCCGGGGGCATGGAGCTGCGCCCCGAAAACCTGGTCCAGGTCATCATCCAGCAGGCCAACGCCCGCCGGGACGTGCTCACGGTGTTTCTGGGGGGCTAGGGAATATTCAGTCACCGTGGGCTGTTTCGCGGGAACCGCCTAATCAGGTCTCGGACGCGGGTCGGGGGACTCGGGTTTGGCGGGACGGCCGGAACTCGCCCCCCAAACCGCCTAAGTCCCGGCGCTGCGTTTGAAGGCCCTTCGCATCAGGCGGAGCATGGCTCGCCAAGGCGCAAAGGACGCTACCGCGCCGGGACCAAGGCGGTCTATGGGGCTCAGACAGCGTTCCGAGGCCTGGGATGGGAGCCCNNCCCGGCCTTTCACCGCAACCACACTGCAGAGGGACAAACCATCAAGGGCTTTATTTCCGGGACACAACACTAGGGGGCGGCTTGCGCGGGGGGCCGAGGTGGCTATCTTGGGGCACGGTGTCGCCGGGCGGGTTTCGCCAACGCCTGGCGACACCGCCATCCGGGGCCGGCAACGCCCCCGCCGGGAAGGCGGGGCGGAGCGGCCCGGAAATCCGTCAACCGCAAATTTCCGTCCCATCCCCGGCGCGCGGGGACGGACGGGCGCCGGGAGGAAGCCATGACCGACCAATCCCACGTTCCCCCTGTGGAGGAGGACTGCGACAGCCGCTGCGCCATGGAGTTCGTGGCGTGCATGGACGCGGAGGAAGAGGCCCTCATCTGCAAGACCCGGGAGCGCAACTGCCGGGGCGAGTGCCCCATGTGACGAGGCCGCACGGCCCGTGGCGGAGCTTGGCCCCCGGCCGAAGGGCCCCGCCCGCGGTCGCGCTTCCCGTCCGTATCCGCTGAATTCTCATTCGGTTGGCCAAGCGCCCAACCGCTCACCGGCATTTGAGGACCGCATGCCGTGGAGGCCCCTCCCGGGGCCTCCTTTTTTTGCCCTCCCCCGCGGGGCCACGGGACGCCGGCCCCCTGCGCCCTCCGGTGGAAGGTCAGGCCAGGGGCCGCTCCCCCCGGGACAGGCGCGCGCCGATGGCCTCGACAATGGGCCGGCAGGCGGCGACATCCGCCACCACGTAGTGGGCCCCGGCCTCCCGGAAGCGCTTCTCGATCGCCGCCAGGCGCGCGGTCAGCTCCGCGGGGGGCAGGGCCGCGACCTCTTCCTCGGCAAGCCCCAGGTCGTTGCCCGTGCGGATCACCCCGATGGTCCACATGCCGGCGTTCAAGCCTTCCTCGATGTCGCTCAGCGTGTCCCCGATCTTCACCAGGGCCTCCAGGGGATAGGCCTCCAGGAGAATGGCATTGCGATAGCACATCCAGGGGTACGGGCGCCCGGCGGGCACGTCCGAGGAGCAGACCACCGCGTCCGGCGCGTATCCCTGGGCGGCGGCGGCCGGCGCCAGGGCCTCCACCATGGGCCGGGTGTAGCCCGTGGTGGACCCGATCCGGATTCCCCGCGCGCGCCAGCCGGCCACCGTTTCCAGCAGGCCCGGCACCGGGGTGGCGTGGCGCACCACGGTGGCCACCATCAGGGGCTCGGTGGCCGCGTACAAGGCGCCCACCTCCTCCTCCCCGGGGGCCTGCCCGTAGCGCGCGGCCCAGTCCGCGGCCACCGCCGGCAGGGCGCACATGCGCCGGATGTGCTCCTTCTTCTCCAGGCCCATGAATTGCCGCGCCTGGGCCACGGAAACGGCCACCCCGAAGCGCGC
>DJGG01000173.1:7695-10001 GCA_002432195.1 Desulfobacteraceae bacterium UBA5852 | reverse complement strand
AGCGCGCGAAGACCTCCACGAATACCGCCGCCGGCCCCCGGCAGCCGTAGTCCACCGCCGTGCCCGCCCAATCCAGCACCACCGCCTGCACCGGGCCCGTGTAGGCCCGGCGTCGCACAAAGGGTTGCATCACGATTCTCCTTGAGAAGTGGTTTCAAAACCTTCCATCGGTTCCCAGGTCAAGGCGGTCGCGAGGTTCCAACCGGAGGAATACGCCCGTATTTCAAGGATTGGAACCGATCGCCCAACGCGGAGATGGGGCCCGAGGGGAGGTTTGGATACCACTTCCAGCTACTCCGCATGAATCTCGTCATCCGCCGCGCCGATCTTCCAGGCAACCCGCACCGCGGGGCTGTGCCGGGTCCTGGGGCCGTCCGCCGGCCGATCAACCTCCGGCCGTCCTTCAGTAGCAGGATTCCCCCGCCGGCGGCCAGCCCTTTCGGCCCGGCCCATCGTCGTCCCTGCCCGGGCTTGGTCCCGCATGATGTAATCGCTTTCATTCCATAAGCAATATTTTTGGATATTGACATACCAAATCGACTTAAATATGGTGTAAACGCTTTCATCACGATGTTCCGGAGCCTCCGGTATGCCCCACAAGATGACCATGCAGGAAATCGCCCGCCTTGCCGGGGTCTCCCTGGCCACGGTCTCCCGGGCCATCCACAGCCCCGGTCTCCTGCGTGCCCCGACGCGCCAGCGCGTGCTCCAGGTCATGGCGGAACACCGCTACGTCTACAACGCGGCCGCGGGGGACCTCTCCCGCCAGCGCTCCACGGTCATCGGTCTCACCGTCCCCACCACGCAAAACCCCATATTCGCCACCTCCACCCTGGCCATCGAGGAGCGCGCCCAGGAAAAAGGCTTTTCCATCATCCTGGGCAACACGCGCTACAACCCCGATACCGAGCGCCAGCTCCTCCAGGGGTTTCTGGAACGGCGCGTGGCCGGCATAATCCTCACGGGCTACGCTTTCCAGCAGGAGGACATCGTGCGGGAGATCGTGGCCTCCGGCATTCCCTGCCTGGTGATCTGGGAGCAGTTGGCCGACGACGCCCTCGACTATGTCGGCTTCGACAACCGGGAGGCCGCGCGGGCCATGACCGACTACCTCATCGCCCTGGGCCACCGGCGCATCGGCCTGATCATCGGCCCCTACAGCAGGATCGGGCGCGTGCAGAAGCGTTTCGACGGCTACCGCCAGGCCCTCCAGGGGCACGGGCTGGCCCTGGACCCCGACCTGGTGATCGAGAACGCCCCGGTGCTCGAGGACGGCCGCGAGGCCATGGGCCGCCTCATGTCGCTGCCCGAGCCCCCCACGGCGGTCTTCGCGGCCAGCGACCTGCTGGCCATCGGGGCCCTGCGGGCCACCAAGGAGATGGGGCTGCGGGTCCCCCAGGACGTCTCCCTGGCGGGCTTCGACGACATCGACTTCGCGGCCTACTGCGACCCGCCGCTCACCACCATGCGGGTGCCGAGCCACGACATCGGCCAACTGGCCGCGACGGTGCTGATGGAAACCATCGAAACCGGCCAGCCCCAGCGGCGCCGGTACAGCCTCAACACGGACCTGATCATGCGCGCTTCCTGCGCCGCGCCGCGCGCCTGACAGCGCCGGCCGACCCGGAGGGAGGTGATCGCCGCCCGCATCGCCGCTGGTTACGCCAACCCGCCCCCGCGCGCCGCAGGCTGTCTGCGACCCCGGGGCCGAACCGTCACCGAGGAGGGAGAGTCATGAAACGCAACACAACGTTGGTGTTCGCCGTCCTGGCCGCTCTCGTGCTGTGCGCGGCCCAACCGGCCTGGAGCCTGGAAAAGGTCAAGATCGGCTATCTCCACACCCTGGCGGTGGACGGCCAGTTCTGGCTGGGGGTCCACAAGGGGTATTTCGCCGAGCATGGGCTGGAAATGGAGCCCATCCTGTTCACCTCCGGCGTGCCCATGATGCAGGCCCTGAGCGGCGGCAGCGTGGACGTGGCCATCATGGGAGCGGTGATCTCCAACTTCCCCTCCCGCGGGGTGGGCAAGATCTTCCTGATCAACGACATCGAGTACGACACCGCTATGCTCTTCGCGCGGCCGGAAACCGGCGCCAAGAGCATCCAGGACGTCAAGGGGCAGAAGATCACCACGGTCAAGGGCACCACGGCGCATGTCTTCCTGCACACGGCCCTCAAGGCCAACGGCCTCGACTCGTCCAAGGACGTGAGCATCGTGAGCATGGACATGGCCGGGGCCGTATCGGCCTTCATCACCGGCGCCGCGCCCTTCGTGAGCACCTGGGCCCCCTTCCACGTGCAGATCCG
>DJGG01000173.1:7377-7678 GCA_002432195.1 Desulfobacteraceae bacterium UBA5852 | reverse complement strand
GGGTCGTGATGCTCAGCTCGGCCAAGGACTACTACCCCGAGGCGGCCATCATCGGGGGCTGGGTGGCCACCAACGACTTCCATGCCAAGCGCAAGGACGTCCTGAAGAAGATCGTGCGCGCCTGGGCCAAGGCCAACGACGAGCTGCTGGCCAACCCCGAGGCCTCCCTCAAGCTCATCCACGCCAAGTCCTATGCCAACATCCCCTTCAGCGACATCGAGGCCAGCTGGAAAGCCGAGCGCTGCGAAACCTCCCAGGACTGGGCCAAACTCTACCAGGACGGCACCGTGGCCAAGTGGAG
>DJGG01000173.1:2768-7368 GCA_002432195.1 Desulfobacteraceae bacterium UBA5852 | reverse complement strand
CAGGTGGAACAGGTCTTCGTGGAAATCGGTTCCATCGGCAACTGGGTGGACCCCAAGGAATTCTTCGACCCCAGCATCTACCTGGAGGTCGTGAAGTAGGCCGCCGACGCGGCCCCGGCAATGTCCTCCCGCCGCTTCGCCCTCCCGGCGGCTTTCGGCCGCCGGGAGGGCAGCGGCGGACCAGCCGCCCCAGGGGGAATCGACCATGGCCAACGCATCGCACCGCGCGCCCGCCGCCAGCCTGCTCTACCGGCGCCAGCGCCGCCGGGAACGCTGGGAAAAAACCGGTTATTTCATGGCCTCCTTCGGGATGCTCCTGGTGATCTGGGAGACCAGCCGCGCCCTGGGGATCATCAATCCCCTGCTCTTCCCCTCGGTGGGCGCGGTCCTGGAGTCCTGCGTGGCCCAGTTGCGGGACGGCAGCCTGCAGACCCACATGTACGCCAGTTTCATGCGCGTGCTGGTGAGCTTCACCATCGGCATCGTGCTGGCGGTGGTCTGCGGCTTTCTCATCGGCTGGTTCCGCGTGGTGCGCATGCTCCTGGACCCGGTGATCAATTTCTTCCGCTCCCTGCCGCCCATCGCCTTGATCCCGCTGATGATCATCTTCTTCGGCATCGGGGAAACCTCCAAGATCGTGGTCCTGAGCTACGCCGCCTTCTTCCCCGCGCTGGTGGTCATCTACCAGGCCCTGGTGAGCCTGGAACCCATCTACATCCGCGCCGGCAAGGCCCTGGGGGCTTCCAACCTGGAGATCTTCCGCAGGATCATCCTGCCCCAACTGGTGCCGCACATCATCACCGCCTGCCGGGTGTCCCTGGGGGTGTGCTGGGCCACCCTGGTGGCCGCGGAGCTCATCGCCGCCCAACGGGGCATCGGGGCCATGATGGTGGAGGCCCAGAACTTCTTCCAGATGCCGCCCCTGGTGCTGGGCATCCTGCTGATCGGCGCCATCTCCCTGGTGATGGACGCCATCGTGCGGCTGATCGAGCGGCGCGCCACCGCCTGGCAGGAGAAGATGCCCTGAGCCGCCGCCGGCGGCCCATTGCCCCGCCCGCGGGCGGACGAGGAAACGGACCGTGGACCAAGGAATCCGGATCGACAACGTCGGCATGACCTACAGCGGACTCTCCGGCCAGGTGGAAGCCCTGCGGGCGGTGTCCCTGGCCATCACCCCGGGGGAGTTCATCTGTCTCGTAGGCCCGTCGGGGTGCGGCAAAACCACCCTCCTGAACATCATCGCCGGCTTCCTGACCCCCACCTGCGGCGCGGTGGAGGTCAACGGGCGCCGGGTCCAGGGGCCGGGCCCCGACCGCGGTGTCGTCTTCCAGCAGTATGCCGTCTTCCCCTGGCTGACGGTGCGGGAGAACGTGGCCTTCGGGCTCACCCTGGGCGCCAACCGCCTGCCGCGCGCGGAGGCCGACGCCATCGTGGACCACTTCATCCAACTGGTGGGCCTGGGGGACTTCGAGCACGCCTACCCCAAGGAGCTGTCCGGCGGCATGAAACAGCGCGTGGCCATCGCCCGCTCCTACGCCGTGAACCCGGCGGTGCTGCTCATGGACGAGCCCTTCGGCGCCCTGGACGCCCAGACGCGCCAATTCATGCAGGAGTCCCTGCTGCAGATCCTGGAGCAGGAGCGCAAGACCGTGGTCTTCGTCACCCACGGCGTGGAGGAGGCCACCTACCTGGCCTCCCGGGTGGTGGTCATGGCGGCGCGCCCCGGGCGCATCCGGGAGATCATCCCCGTGGAGATCCCCTACCCGCGGCTGGCGGAGATCAAGACGACGCCGGAGTTCGTGCGCATCCGCGCCCGGATCGATAGCGTGGTGCGCGAGGAGTTCCGCAAACAGCGCGACCGGGGCTGACCGCCGGAAGGTCGGCCGCGCCCGGCCGCAACAGAACGTCCATGAAAGGAGAAGCTCGGCCATGCGTGCACTGGTAACCGGAGGGGCGGGATTCATCGGCTCCTACCTGATCCCCGACCTGCTGGAGCGCGGCGGCGAGGTGGTGGCCTTCGATCTTGCCCGGGACCCGGCGAGCCTGGCCCCCGTGGCGGGCCGCATCACCTATGTCCAGGGGGACCTGGGGGACACCGCCGATCTCTACCGGGTCATGGCCCGCCAGCGCATCACGGATGTCTTCCACCTGGGGGCCCTGCTCGCCGGCCCCTGCGAGGACGACCCCCTGCGGGGCTTCCGCGTCAATTTCCAGTCCACCCAGGTGCTCCTGGACGCCTGCGCGGCCCTGGGGGTGCGACGGTTCGTGTTCCTCAGTTCCATCGCCGTGTTCGGCCGGGACGTCTCCGAGCCGGTGGCCGACGACGCCGTGAAGAACCCCGAAACCGTCTACGGGCAGACCAAGCTGGCCGCCGAGCACCTTCTTCACTGGTACGCCCGCCGCCGCGGCCTGGACACCCGGGCCGTGCGCTTCACCTGGGTCTTCGGGCCGGGGCGCACCACTGGCATCACGGCCCTCTACTCCTCCCTGATCCTGGACGCCATCGCCCGGGGGGAGCCCGTGGAAGTGCCCAACCCGGAGGAGCGCGGCGACTGGCTCTACGTGCGCGACGCGGTCAAGGCCATCCGCCTGGTGTGGGAGGCCGAAAACCCGGGTCAGCGCATCTTCAACATCGCCGGCGGCGCCCACTCCATCCGCGAGGTGGTGGAGATCGCCTGGCGCCTGCGGCCGGAGGCCCGGGTCACCCTGGTCGCGGGGGGCGCCAACCAGTCGCCCTACCCGGCGGCCTACGACGATCGCGCCGCCCGGGAGCAGCTGGGCTGGAAGCCGACCTACGCCATCGACGCCGCGGTGCGCGAGCACCTGGAGACGGTCGCGGCCCGCCGATGAACACGCGCGCGCCGGGAGCCGCGGCCCCCGGCGCGCCATGCCGAAGGGACATGGCCATGCAGGAAGTAGCCTTGGATTACGGCGACGGCCGGATGCGGGTGGAATTGCCCGACTCCGCCACCGTGGTGCGCTACGGCACCACCTACACCGACCCGCCCGCGGTGGACCCCGTGGCGGCCACCCGCCGGGCCCTGGAGAATCCCCTGGGTTTTCCGCCCCTGCGCGAGCTGGGGGGACCGGACAAGCGCGTGGTGATCGGCTTTCCCGACCGGGTCAAGGGCGGCGCGCAGCCGGGCTGCCACCGCCGGGTGGCCATTCCGCTGGTGGTGGAGGAACTGCTCAAGGGGGGCGCCCGCCTGGAGAACATCACCCTGGTCTGCGCCATGGGGCTCCACCGGATGAACACCCTGGAGGAGTGGTACTGGTACCTGGGCAAGGAGATCGTCGACCGCTTCTGGCCGGACCGGCTGGTGAACCACGACGGCGAGGCGCCCGATCTCCTCGACCTGGGCAGCGACGCCATGGGCAACGTGGTGCTCTGCAACCGGCGCATGGCCGAGGCGGACCTGCCCATCGTCATCGGGCACTGCGCCGGGAACCCCTACGGCGGGTACAGCGGCGGCTACAAGATGATCGTCACCGGACTGACCGGCTGGCGCTCCATCGCCTCCCACCACTGCCCCGCCACCATGCACCGCGACGACTGGCTGGGGGCCTCCCCCCATTCCCACATGCGCCGGCAGTTCCGCTCCATCGGTGAGGCCATGGAGGCGGGCATCGGGAAAAAATTCTTCGCCGTGGACGCGGTGCTGGGCCAGCGCTCCCAGGTTCTGGGGGTGGCCGCCGGCGAGATCGGCGCCGTGGAGGCGGCCACCTGGCCCCTGGCGGACCAGCGCACCAACGTGCGCCTGGACCTGCCGGAGCCCGCTGACGTGCTGGTGATGGGCCTGCCGCGCAATTTCCACTATGGCCCCGGCATGGGCACCAACCCCATCCTGATGAGCCTGGCCATCGGCGGCCAGCTCTCGCGCTGCTGGAACGTCTTCCGGGANNCGGGAGGGCGGCGTGATCATCGCCGCTTCCATCTGCGACGGCTGGTTCAACGCCAACTGGTTCCCCTCCTACGAGCAGACCTACGCCGCGCTCCAGCGCTACTGCACGCCCGCGGAGTTCCTGGGCTCCGCGGAAGCCCGGGAGCTGGCCATGGATACCGAGTACCGCTTCCGCTACTCCAATTACTTCACCTACCACCCGTTCCACGCCATGTCCATGATCAGCGGCGGCTGCGTGCCGCTGCAGCGCACCGCCGCGGTCTTCGTCGTGGGCCCCAAGGCTCCCCAGTTCGCCCGCGGCATGGGCTTCACCCCCATCGCCACCTTCAAGGAGGCCCTGGGCCAGGCCGCCAGGATCGTCGGCCGCGCGCCCCGCATCCTGTGCACGCCCGAATGCTTCTCCGGCGGCGTCGGCGTGCACCTGCACCCCCGGCAGCCGGCCTGAAAGGAGCACCGCCATGCCATCCATCGCCATCATCGGGGCCGGCCTCATGGGCCGGGCGGCGGCCGGACGCCTCCTGCCGGCGGGCTTCCGCGTGACCGCCTTCGATCCCGCGCCCGCGGCCCGGGAAGCCATCGCGGCCCTGGGGGCGGAGCTGGCCGCCACCCCCGCCGAGGCGGCCGCCGGCGCCGACATGGCGCTGATGTTCCTCCCCGGCCCGGCCGAGGTCGAGGCCTGCGTCCGCGGGCCCGGGGGG
>DJGG01000173.1:2041-2713 GCA_002432195.1 Desulfobacteraceae bacterium UBA5852 | reverse complement strand
TCCCGGACAGCCGGCGGGCTGGTGGCGGACCTGAGCACGGTGGACCCGTCCACCAGCGCCCGCATGGCCGCCCTGCTGGAGCCCCGGGGCGTGGCCTACCTGGACGCCCCCGTCCTGGGCCGGCCGGCCTCCGTGGGCCAGTGGACCCTGGCGGTGGGCGGACCGGCCGCCGCCCTCGCCCAGGCGCGCCCCGTCCTGGAGCATCTGGCCGGGGCCGTCATTCACGTGGGTCCTTCGGGAACGGGCAACAAGATCAAGCTGCTCAACCAGCTCATGTTCGGGGCCATCAACGCGGCGACCGCCGAAATCATGGCCATCGCCGTCCGCATGGACCTCTCCCCGCGCCAGGTCTTCGAAACCATCGCCGCCAGCCGCGCGGCCACCGTGAGCCCGCTGTTCACCGAATTGGGCCGCCGCGTGGCCGCGGAGGACTACGCACAACCCACCTTCACCCTCAAGCTCCTGGAAAAGGACGTGCGCCTGGCCGTGCAGATGGCCGTGGACCACCAGGCGCCCCCCCTGCTGGGCCGCATGGTCCAGGTCCTCAACGAAATGGCCTGCAGCCAGGGGGCCGGCGACCTGGACACCGCCGCCATGTGGCGCTGCATCGGCCGCTGTTGGGCCGGCGCCGACTAGTGTTGTGTCCCGGTAATAAAGCCCTGAATGGTTTGT
>DJGG01000173.1:0-1971 GCA_002432195.1 Desulfobacteraceae bacterium UBA5852 | reverse complement strand
AAGGGCCTTCAAACGCAGCGCCTCATCTCTCCCCGCCCCCCAGTTGCACCAGGCATTCCGCGCTCAGGTGCCGCACCACGGCTCGCAGGACGTCCTTTTCGGAGACGATGCCCACCAGCACCCCGTCCGGGTCCACCACCGGGAAGGCCCCCACGCCGGTCTCCAGGAAGCGTTCCAGGACCTCCAGGATGGGGGTCGCGGGGCCCACGGTGTGGGGTGCGGGCGTCATGATGTCCCCCACCGTGAGGCGCGCGAAGCGGCGCATCTCGGCTTCCACCGCCGGGTTGTGGTGCATCTGGAAGGGGGTCACGCCGCGCACGTCCCGGTCGGAGACGATGCCCACGAGAATCCCGTAGGGCGCCACCACGGGCAGGTGGCGGATGCCGTGGGCGTCCATCTTGAGGCGCGCGGCGAGCACACTGGCCTCCGGCCCCACGCTGACGACCTCCCGGGTCATGAGGCGCTCAATGTGCATGGGCGTTCTCCGGCCGGGGCGCGGCGGGCTCTGCGGGCCCGGCCGCGGCGCTCTCCCCCGCAGCCGCGGCCGGACGCGGGCCGAAGGGAATGCTGAGGTAGTAGATCCCGTGCTCCAGGCTGGCCTCGAAGGGCGGCCCCGCTTCGCGGAAGACGTTCATCATGGAGCGGTTGGAGAAGAGCACTTCGGCCGTGAAGCCTTTCAGGCCCTGCTCCCGCGCCAGCTCGATCAGCCGGCGGTAGAGGTAGGAAGCGATTCCCAGGCCCTGGTATTCCGGGTCCACCACGAAGACCAGATCGGCGCGCGGCCGCGACGGCTCCCGGATGTAACGGGCTTCGGCGATGATGCGCCCCTGCCCCGGGGTCCCCACCAGCCCCACGATGGACATCACCTGGGTCCAGTCCACGTTGACGTAGGCCTGCATCCGCCCGTGGGGCATGGTGCGCACGGGGGTGAAATAGCGGTAGTAGACCGCCTCGTCGGAGAAGCGGTAGAAAAGCCGGCGCATCTTCTCCTCGTCCGAGGGGCGGATGGGCCGGAAGCGCACCGTCAGCCCCCCCTTGAAGGCGGCGCTGGTGGCCACCTCCGCGGGGTAGAGGCGGCCGCTGTCGGGGAGGAAGATCTGGTCGCGGTAGAGGATCCGGCGCGCCTTGGCGGCCTGCACCAGGGCCGGGCGGTCCTCCGGGTGCGCCACGTCGATGATGGCCTGGGCGCGCTCGCGCACGCTGCGGCCGTTCAGGTCGGCCACGCCGAACTCCGTGACCACCATGTCCACGGCCCCCTTGAGGCCGAACTGGTGCCGGCAGCGCTCCACCGAGGGCCGGATGCGGGAGCGGCCGCGGGCGTCCCGACTGGGAAGGGCGAAGATGGTCCGCCCCCCGGGGGCGATTTCCGCGCCGCTGCAGAAGTCCAGGGCCTCAGCCGCTCCGGTGCCCGCCCAGGGCTCCCCCACGGCCAGCACCACGCGCCCGGAAAGGTCCACCGCCTGGGCCGGGTAGACGGCCACGAAATGCGGGTTGCGCCCGATCAAGGCCGGGTTGCAGACCTTGTCGACGCTCTGGAATTCCACCAGGGGGTTGCGGTCCAGCCAGGTCATGAGGGCCGGCGACCCGATGGCGTAGGAGGCCAGCGAGCGCCCCTCGAAGATCCCCTTGTGGCGGTTGGTGACGGCCCCGGATTTCACCAGGTCCATGAGGGCGTCGGTGAAAAAGGGGGAGTGGATGCCCAGCTCGCGGCGGGCCGTGAGGTGCTCTCCAAGGGCTTCGAACAGGGGGCCGTAGGAAAAGGCCAGGCAGGAGCGGTCCTCGATCAAGGCCGCCAGGTGGGCGCCCAGGGCCTGGTGCACGGCGTCCACGCCGGGGCGCTCCAGCACCAGGGGCGGCTCCCGGCCCTCCATGAGCAGGTTGAACTCCGAGACGTGCACCATGGTGTCCCCCAGGGTGCGGGGCACCCGGGGGTCGATCTCCCCGATGCGCAGGGCCGCCTGGGCCATGGCC
>DJGG01000179.1:19564-21191 GCA_002432195.1 Desulfobacteraceae bacterium UBA5852 | reverse complement strand
GTTTGCCTCTTCCGGTATGCTCGCGGCCTACTTTCTGCTGGCCGCGGCAGTGGAGGCCGCCATTGTCGTCGTGGCCGCACCCCTTCCTCCGGTCCGGAGGACGGACGGGGAAAATGATGGACCGAAAGAGTGGGGAAAGTGGAGTGAACTGCCTTCCCTCCCCGGATTCCGGGCGGTGCTTGCCACCATGTTTCTTTTTGCCTTTGTCAACGCTTCCACGCTCCAGTTCCTTCCGGCCTTTCTCGCCGCGAGAGGATTCCCGGCGAGCATCTTCATCGTACCGAACGCCCTCACCGCAGTCGCGCTCCGCCTCGTGGCCTACCGTATTATGGACAGGATCGACCGCCAGCGGACCATTGGAATCGTCATTGCCGCCATGGGCTTCATCCTGGCCTTTCTCCCCTTCGCTCCCGGGCGGGGCTGGTATGTAGCTGGAGGGCTGTTCTACGGCATCGTCATGGGAATGTCCTTTCCCATAGTGCTTGCCCTCATGCCGGACATCTTTCCAGATCACCTTCGCCCCAAGGGGATCTCCCTCTGTCTCTTCGCCATCGACCTGGGATTTATTCTCTCCCCGTTCTTCCTGGGATACGGCGGGCAGCTTTTCGGCCTCGGAAACACCCTCTCAGTCACCGGCGTGCTTGGCCTTCTGGGCGGTTCCCTGCTGCACCTCGCATGGAAAGCAAAAAAGAAAGAAGGCACCCCCAAGGGAGGATGCTCCGTGATCTGAGAGCGGAGAACACGTAAGTTGAGAAGAATTCCGGCAGCATTGGAGGGTTCTTTTTCAATCATCCCCGAATCTTTTCAGGCCGCAGAAACCGGGCGTTTCAATGACCTGTACGGCTGGTTTCAGGCACGGCAGGAGGCCCGATTATGAACGACCGGACCATCTCATGGTACGACGAACATGCTGAGGGGCTCGCTTCCCGGTACGACCAGGCGGATGCTGAATCCCTTCATTCCCTTCTCCGAAAATGGATCCCATCCGGATCATCGGTTCTGGAAATAGGCTGCGGCTCCGGCAGGGATGCCCTCTTCCTCGCATCCATGGAATGTTCGGTTACTGCCACAGACGGCAGCGATGCCATGCTGCAAGCCGCCCGGCAGAACCTTCGGAAGAAAGCGGAAAGAAACGTCTCCTTCGAGCCGGCCCTCTTCCCGCTGCCGGCGGGTCACCCCCTGCTGCGCCGCACCTTCGACGCAATAACGGCTATAGCGGTGCTGATGCATATAAGCGATTCCGATCTATTCACCTTCGCCAGCCAGGTGAAAATCCTCCTGAAGGATCAGGGAATCTTTTTCTGCTCGTTCTCTTTCGNNAAAAGATGATCGTTTTTTTGAAAACCGGACGCCGGAAGAAGTGCAGCATCTCTTCGAACAGTCTGGTTTCCGGCTGCTGGCCAGGGTGGAAACAAAAGACGGTCTTGGAAGGGATATTCTCTGGATGACCATGGTGTTTTCGCTTCGGGAAAATGAGCTGTCAGACCCATACGGGGAGGAATGCCACGGCCTCCTTGAAAAAACTTCCCCGGAGACCGGCAGGCCAAACAGTGAAAACAAGGATGAATTCACAGGGACCGGATGAGATCCATCGCTTCCCGGTATTTTTTCAGCCGTTCATAATCCT
>DJGG01000179.1:19076-19535 GCA_002432195.1 Desulfobacteraceae bacterium UBA5852 | reverse complement strand
GAGAGGTCGCAGTTGTCGAAAAGGTCGGCAAGCTTGACGGTCCGGGCAATGTCGTTGGATGCCGCCCGGAGGATGAACAGCGCATAGGTTTCGCCCGGGCGTTTCGTAAGGGCCTCCACAGCCTCGACCACCCTTTCGGGAAAGCCTTCGGCCCTCAGATCCTCAATCGAAACTGTTGAGTCTTCTACCACGTCATGAAGCACGGCGGCAATTTTTGCCTCTTCGGGGACCCGTTCCATGACCCGAAGGGGATGACCGATATACGGTGCCCCTGCCTTGTCCACCTGCCCTTCATGGGCTTTCCGCGCGATTTCAATGGCCCGTTCCAGTGTTGGCATGTTCGAAACCTCCCTTTCGTTTTGTGGCTGGTTGTGTCCTGCTCCAGAAAACGGAGCTGATTACCTTTCCCGGAAAAACGGGAAAGGAAGACTGTCCTGCTTCGGAACACTGGGAAAAAGG
>DJGG01000179.1:18855-19013 GCA_002432195.1 Desulfobacteraceae bacterium UBA5852 | reverse complement strand
TTCAGCATGAGGGGGAACTTTTTGCTTTCAATGAGAGAATAACATATCCGTCCTGAAATGGGAATGTTCTGCCCCGGACCGATCGTGAAACGCCGCCGGGGCCTTCCGCAGGCAAGAGAAGTCATAGAGGGATGTCCCGAGCGAATGCTTTTTTGTTT
>DJGG01000179.1:181-18779 GCA_002432195.1 Desulfobacteraceae bacterium UBA5852 | reverse complement strand
CAGGAAAGCGGTTCATTATCGGAATCCTCAGGAGGGATAGTGGATGAAACGATGTATGCTTGTGCTGTTTGTTCTGACCGCGCTGATTTTCAGCTCCGCGGCGTGTGCCGCTCCGGCGAACCCGGTGCTCCGCGTCATTACGTGGGCGGGATATGCCCCCCAGGAACTCCTTGACAAGTTCACCGCGGAAACAGGGTACAAGGTTGAAATCACCCTGAGCAACAACGAGGAAATGATCAGCAAGCTCCGTGCCACCCGGGGCGGTGGCTTTGACCTCGCCCAGCCGTCCCAGGACAGGATCTCGTCCGTGGTTGAGCAGTACAGGATTTACCAGCCCATAGATTATTCCCGCCTAAACGAGGAGCAGATTGACCCCTCCCTTCTCAACGCCGTGAAAAAGAACACGCTCGTGGACGGGAAGTCCTATGCGGTTCCCCATGTCTACGGCACCGAGGGGCTTGTGATCAACAGGGCCAAGGCGCCCGACGTAAAGGATTTCAAGGACCTGCTCGATCCGAAGTATGCCGGCAGGGTGTCGTACCGGCTGAAGAGGCCCACCCTCATCGGCATGGGGTTCTCCCTGGGGCACGATCCCTTCGCTCTCTACGGGAAACCCGAAGAGTACCAGAAGTTCCTCGACGAGATGGAGAAGGTCCTNNCAGGCCGGATGGAAGCTCCACGGAGAGAATCCCGACATAGACTACCTCGCTCCCGCGAGCGGCGCCCTTGCATGGGTGGACACTTTCGCGATCCCCGCCCGTTCGGAGAACCTTGAAGGGGCCTACGCCTACATCGATTTCATGCTCCGCCCCGAGAACGCTGCCTTCTTCACCAACCGGGAGACCTACGGCACCGCCTCGAAGGATGCCGTGAACTTCCTCGATCCGGAGATCAAGGCCAATTTCACCCGGGGACTTCCGCCTGAGGTCCTGGCGAAGATCAACTGGTATCCGACGGTTCCCGCCGGAATTGAAGAGATGGAAGGCCGGACGCTGGACAAGGTGAAGGCCGCACGGTAAAAATCGTCAGCAACGAATCCCGCGCCGCCGGCGGCCTCCAGAGGGCTGCCGGCGGCACTCTGATTGAGGTGACCTCTCCATGCCCTTTGCCCTTTCTGTTCACGGTCTCACTAAAAAATTCGGAAATTTCACCGCCGTTGAAAACATATCCTTCGACGTGGAGGACGGAAAGTTTTTTTCCATTCTCGGGCCTTCGGGATGCGGCAAGACGACGCTCCTTCGAATGATCGCCGGGTTTTACCGGCAGGACGGAGGGACCATCCTGTTCAACGGCGAGGACATGAGCAGCGTCCCTCCGAACAGGCGGCCGGTGAACCTCGTCTTCCAGAACCTTGCCCTTTTCCCCATGATGAACGTGTTTGAAAACGTAGCCTTCGGGCTGAGGCGGAGAGGAGAGAAGGGCAGTGGCGTCGCCCGGAAGGTGAATGACATGCTCGAGCGGGTGGGGCTTCCCGACTCGGGAGAGAAGCAGATCAGCCAGCTTTCGGGCGGCCAGAAGCAGCGCATCGCCATTGCCCGTTGCCTGGTGCTCGACCCTGCGGTGCTGCTGTTGGATGAACCCCTCGGCGCCCTTGACGCGAAACTTCGGGAGCACATGAAAGTCGAGCTGAAAACCCTGCAGGCGAACGTGGGGACGACATTCGTCTACATAACCCATGACCAGTCCGAGGCCATGGTGATGAGCGACACGGTGGCGGTGATGAACAAGGGGACCTTCGAGCAGACGGGAAGTCCCCAGGAGCTGTACCACAGGCCCCGTTCTTCTTTCGTGGCGCAGTTCGTGGGAAACAACAACAGGTTCCTGATCGTTCCGTCCAGAGACGACGGCGGAGCGCCGGCCGGCCTGTATGCCGGGAGATTCAGCTTTATCCTCGATGATGCCTGCCGCAGCCTCCAGGATGGGATTCCCTGCGAGATGTTCGTCAGGCCCGAGGCCATGGTGATCGAACCCGGCAGCGACACCCCGGGTTTCAACCGGATGCCCGTCCAGGTGCGGGCGGTCCTTTTCGACGGCGGGAACAGCCGCCTCCTTGTGATTCCCGAAGGGACGGAAGATGAGATTGTCGTCATGCTTCCCCAGACGGGGCTCTATGATCACATCAGGGCGGGTGACCGGATTATGGTTGGCTGGGATCCCGGAATATCCCTCTGTTTTGCCGGAAACGGCGGGAAACCCTACGATGAACGGTAGAATACGGTTGAACTGGGGCTTCCTGTTCTTTTTTCTCCCGGTTGCCCTGTGGCTGCTGCTGCTGATCGTACTGCCCCACGCCGAACTTCTGCGGCTTTCCTTCACATCCTCCCGACCGGGGGGCTTTACCCTCCAAAATTACATGGCTTTTTTCAGCGAACCCATCTATTGGCTGACTTTCGTCAGAACGGCTTTTTATTCCGTCATTGTCACATTCCTGGTTATGGTCATAGCCCTTCCGGTGGCATTCTACATCACCAAGGTGGCCAGAGTCCGCGCAGGGGGATTCCTCATGGTGCTCATCCTCGTTCCCTTCTGGGTCAGCGAGCTGATACGGGTGTACGGCTGGATCATTCTGCTTCGGGAGAGCGGCGTGATCAACCGGCTGTTCACGTCCATCGGCCTGTTCAGCCGGCCCATCGAGATGCTGTACAACGACGTCACCATGATCATGGGGCTGGTGTACACGAGCATGCTGTTCATGGTGGTTCCCATCGTGGGCGTCATGGATGCCCTCGACGATTCCCTCATTGAGGCGGCCTACGATCTCGGGGCATCGAAAACGGCCATCTGGCGGACCATCATCATCCCCCACTGCATGCCGGGGATGGTTTCCGGGGGGATCATTGTCTTCATGCTGGTGCTGGGCAGCTACCTGACCCCCAACCTCATGGGAGGAAAAAACTCCCTCTGGTTTACCGAGCAGATCTACAACCAGATCATCCTGTACTTCAACTGGAACCAGGGGGCGGCCTTCGGCTTCCTGCTGCTGATTCTCTCCTCCCTGGTGATCTGGGCCGGCCTGCGCGTGACCGGCCAGAAGCTCAGCCGGGTGGTCCAATGATCCGCAGCCTCCCCAACCAGCCGGCCTACATCGCCGGCTACCGTCTGTACATCGGGCTCTACTTCGCCTTTCTCTTCGCGCCCCTGCTGGTGACCTGTGTCCTGGCCTTCAACGACTCCCAGTTCCCGGCGCTCCCCTGGAAGGGCTTCACCCTGGAGTGGTTCACGGGGGCGCTGCCCCACCGGATGGGGATCTTCCACGACCGGGTCAACCTGGACAGCATCTGGGCGAGCGTCCAGGTGGCTTTCTGGGTCACGCTGCTCTCCACGGCCGTGGGGGTCTGTGCGGCCTTCCTCTTCGAGCAGGAGCATTTCCCCCTGAAGGGGCTGCTCTATTTCCTGATGCTGGCCCCCCTGGTGATCCCGGGGGTCATCCTGGGCATCTCCATTCTGTTGTTCGCCAACAGCCTGGGGCTGTTCGTCGAGAACCGCTGGGGCATCGACGTGGGCCTGCTGCGCCCGGGGTTCTGGCTGGTGGTGCTGGGGCAGTTCTCCTTCATCGCCACCCTGGTGACCCTCATCGTCTCGGCCCGCCTGCGCAAGTTCGACCGCACCCTGGAGGAGGCGGCCATGAACCTGGGGGCCGGACGCCTGGCGGCCATCTGGTTCATCACCTTGCGTTTCCTGCGGCCGGCCATCGTGGGGGCGGCGGCCGTGGCCTTCCTCATGTCCTTCGAGAACTTCAACACCACGCTCTTCCTGGTGGGCTCGGAAACCACCCTGCCCATCAACCTCTACCTCCAGGTGCGCGACGGCAGCACCCCGGTGATCAACGCCATTTCGTTCCTGCTCATCGTGGGCACCTCCACCGCCGCCGTGGCCAATCTCTACTTCAGCCGCCGCCAGGTTTGACGGATCCGAAAAAAGTCCGATAGTGGCCTTGCGCCGCAACCTTGGCACGGCCGTGCCCGGACGGAGCGCCGTATCCCCCGGGGGGCGTGCCGTGATCAGGTTTGTGCCGCAACGCAGCCTTTCAGCCTGAGGCGCAGTTGATCCACAGCCCGTTGATCCGGTGGGTGCGCAATACGCTTCCCCATGGGTAACTTTTTTCCCAGTAATGGAGACTCGAAAAATCGTCGGGCCGCGCCAGGTCGTCAGCGCCGAACAATGCAATGTTAATTATACCAACCGGTTAGGAGTTCTTAGATCCCGGCAGGCGAAATGGCCCCGGGGTGGCACGAAAACTGCTGCTTTTCCCCTCACCAACACGTGCCCACCTCCTGGAGGGCGCCCTGATCGCTAGGCGAGGATCGGGCGTCGGCGGGCCCCGCCAAACTCCAGGGGTGGGCACGAACGATTTGCACCCAGCGAGGGATGGGTATGCCATTGCCCTTGGGACATACGGCCATCGGATGGGCGCTTTCCGAGACCGGTCGGCGCGAGGAGGACACCTCGTCCCTGCCGGGACGGCTGCTGCTGGTGGCGCTCCTGGCCAATCTGCCGGACCTGGACGTGCTGCTGGGGTTGCTGCTGTACGGCAACGGCAACGCCCTGCACCGGGGCCCGACCCACAGCCTCGTTTTCGCCCTGGTGGCCGGATGGGCGGCCGCGCACCTGTGGCGGCTGGGCCCCCGGGTACCCCGCGTCAGCTTCCGCATGGGTTTTCTGCTGGTCTTCTCCCACCTGGCCGCCGACCTGCTGTTCACCAGCGCCCCGGTGTCCCTCTTCTGGCCCCTGGCGGTCCATTTCTCCGAGGGTTACAGCGGCTGGGGGACGGTGGTGCACGCCGTGGTCTTTCGCAGCCTGCAGGACGCCGGGATTGCGGCGGCTTGCCTGGGGTATCTGGTCCTGTTGCGGCAGGTGCGGCGCATGGTGGACGGTCTGCGGGCGCCCGCCGTGGTGCGCCGGGACGACCGCTGAAGGCCGGCCGCGCCCCCGACTCGAGGGGCCGCGGACCAACCGCGCCGCAGCCTGAAAAAGTGACGCGCGGCAGGGAATCTGTGTTGCACGAGGTCGGTTTCCCGCCCTACCGCCGCATGGCTCGCGTGCGGTCACAGTCCCTGCCGCCGCATCCCGCGGCGCAGCGCAGCCAACACCCGTCGGTCAAGGAGGATCGGGTGGCCCTGCATACCTGCACCCTCGTTCAGCCCAGCGGTCGGGGGCCGGCCCGCCGAAACCCATGGGTCCCATGAGTCCCCTGCGGATCACCCTGGCGCTTTGCGGGGCCGAGATCCTCGGGCTGGCGGGTTTCGCCACCTTCGCCTCGCTGCTGCCCCATTTCCTGGAGATCTGGGATCTCAGCCACACCCAGGCGGGGTGGCTGAGCGCCATCTACTATGGCGCCTATGTGCTGGCGGTGCCGTTGCTCACCGCCGGCACCGACCGCCTGGACGCCCGGCGCATCCTGCTCGCGGGCATTCTGCTGGGGACCCTGGCCGCCCTGGGGTTCGCCTGGGCGGCCCGGGGCTTCTGGTCGGCCCTGGTTTTCCGGCTCCTGGCGGGGGTCAGTCTCGCGGGGATTTACATGCCCGGGCTGAAACTGCTCAGCGATCACGTGGAAGGCCCTCTTCAGTCGCGGTACGTTTCCTTCTACACGGCGTCCTTCAGCATCGGGGCCAGCCTCTCATACCTGCTGGCGGGCGAGGTCAACCAGCGCGCCGGCTGGCAGTGGGCCTTCGCCGCGGCGGGCCTGGTGACCCTCGCCGGCGCGGGGGTGGTGCTCGCCTGGGCCCCCCGGGGGCGGACCTCCGGCCAAGCCTCGCCCCGGCCCCTCATGGACTTGCGGCCCGTGCTGCGCAGCCGCACGGCCATGGCTTATATCCTGGGCTATGCCGCGCACATGTGGGAATTGTTCAGCCTGCGCTCCTGGGTGGTGGCCTTTCTGGAGTACAGCCGGCGGCTGGCGCCCGTGGAGGCCTGGAGCCTGAGCCCCACCCAGGTGGCGGCGCTGATCAATCTCATCGGTCTGCCGGCGAGCATCCTGGGCAACGAAATCGCCCGCCGCCGGGGGCGCCGGGCAACGGTGGTACGCATCATGCTGGTCTCGGCCCTGCTGAGCCCCCTGGTGGGCTTCGCGGCCCCCCTGCCTTACGGCCTCGTGGTGCTCCTCAGCCTGGTGTACGGGGTCTTCGTGCTGGGGGATTCGGCGTCCCTCACGGCCGGGGCGGTGGCCAGCGCTCCGGCCGGCGGCCGCGGCGCCACCCTGGCCGTCCACTCCACCCTGGGCTTCGGTGCGGCTTTCCTGGGCCCTCTGGCCGTGGGTCTGGTGCTGGACGGGCTGGCCCTTCGCCCGGGCCTGGCCTGGGGCGCGGCCTTCCTCCTCATGGGCGCCGGTTGCGCCCTGGGACCCCTGGCTCTCCAGCGGCTGGGGCGGGACGGGGCCCGCCGGGGCGATCCCTGAGGACCACCAAGCCCTTCACCTTGGCATTCCCGGCCCCGGGTATTGTGCCGCCGAAGCCGTCGCGGTATGCTCGGTTTCAGCGCCAACCCGAGCCAGCAGGGAGCCGGGATGGTGTTTCCCAGACGCCTTGCCCGGGCCGCGGCCGCGGATTCCCGAATCAACCGCCTGTGGATCGACCGCACCCCGGGCCACAGACCCGGCGCCGGCGCCCCGCGTCAGGGAGTGCCGAGGCCGCCCATGGAAAGCCGAGCGCCATGAACACCACCGGAGCCGCGGACCCATCCCCGGGCGCCGCCCTGGGTATCCTCAAGAAGGTGTTTGGTTTCGATACCTTCCGGCTGCACCAGCAGCAGGTCATCTCGGCCCTGCTGGCCGGGGAGGACGCCTTCGTGCTGATGCCCACGGGCAGCGGCAAATCGGTCTGCTACCAGATTCCGGCCATGCTCCGGGATGGGGTGGGGGTGGTGATATCCCCCTTGATCGCCCTGATGCAGAACCAGGTGGAGGCCTTGCGGGAGAACGGGGTGCGGGCGGCCTTCCTCAATTCCAGCCTGGCGCCGGAGGAGGCCCGGGCGGTGGAGGCCCGTGCCCTGGCCCGGGAGATCGACCTGCTGTACGTGGCCCCCGAGCGGCTGGTGACCGAGAGCTTCCAGCGCCTGCTGGAACGCCTTCCCCTGGCCCTGTTCGCCATCGATGAGGCCCATTGCGTCTCCCAGTGGGGGCACGACTTCCGCCCCGAGTACCTCCAGATCGCCAGCGTCACCAGCCGCCACCCCGGGGTGCCGCGCCTGGCCCTTACGGCCACCGCCGACGGCCAAACCCGCGCGGACATCCTCCAGCGCCTGGAAATGCCGGGGGCCCGGTGCTTCGTGGCCAGTTTCGACCGCCCCAACATCATCTACCGGGTGCGCGAAAAACACCGGGACCGGGCCCAACTGCTCGCCTTCATCCGCAGCGAACACCCCGGTGCGGCCGGGATCGTCTACGTGCGCACCCGCCGCCGGGCCGACGACACGGCGGAATGGCTGCAGGGCCAAGGGGTCCCGGCGCTGCCCTACCACGCCGGTCTGGGCGCCGATGTGCGTCAGCGCCACCAGCAGCGCTTCCTGCGGGAGGAGGGGACCGTGATGGTGGCCACCATCGCCTTCGGCATGGGCATCGACAAACCGGACGTGCGCTTCGTGGCCCATCTGGATCTGCCCGGCAGCCTCGAGGCCTACTACCAGGAAACGGGGCGCGCCGGCCGGGACGGGCGGCCGGCGGACGCCTGGATGGTCTACTCCCTGGGGGATGTGGTGGCCATGCGCCAGCTCCAGGCCCGCTCCGAAGGGGACGCCGCCTTTCAGGACACCCAGCGCAAGAAGCTCGAAGCCCTGCTGGGGTATGCCGAAACCGTGGCCTGCCGGCGCCAGGTGCTGCTGGGCTATTTCGGGGAGACGGCCCCCGGGGCCTGCGGCAACTGCGACAACTGCCTCCAGCCGGCCGCTACCTGGGACGGCACCGAGGCCGCCCGCAAGGCGCTCTCGGCGGTCTACCGCACCGGGCAGCGTTTCGGGGCCGGCCACTTGGTGGATGTGCTCCAGGGGAACGCCACCGAGCGCATCCGTCAGTTGGGCCACCACCGCCTGAAAACCTTCGGGGTGGGCCGGGAGCTCTCCCGGCCGGAGTGGACGGCGGTCTTCCGCCAGCTCCTGGCCACGGGACTGCTCAGCGTGGACCTGGGAAGCCTGGCGGGTTTCCGCCTCACGGAGGCCAGCCGGGCGGTGCTCCGGGGTGAGCAGGCCGTGCGCCTGCGCAAGGAGCCCCCGCGGGCCGCGCCGGCCAAGAAATCCCGGGATGCCGGCGCCGTGGAGGAGGAGTTGAGCTTGCCGGAGGATCGGGAGCTTTGGGAGCGCCTGCGGGAGCTGCGGCTGCGGCTGGCCCGCGAGTCCGACCGGCCGCCGTTTACGGTTTTCCATGACCGGACCCTGAAGGATATGGTGCGCCAGCGGCCCCGCACCCGGGAGGCCTTCCTGCGGGTCAGTGGGGTGGGGGAGACCAAGGCCGATCGGTACGGGGAGGCTTTCCTGGCCGTCATCGCGGAAACGGCGGGGTCAGGCGAAGACGATTGACAAGCGCTGCGAAATCATTTAGGCCGCCTGCCTGCGGGGGGTGCTTCCGGCACCTGGCGCCGCGTGCGCGCAAATCGTCCAGCCACCGGGGGGGTCATGTCACTGACGCAAGTGGTTCTGCCGCTTCTGCCCACGGGCGCGGGCCTGGTGCTGATCGCCGGCCTGGCGCAACTGGTGCGCTGGCAGCGCCGGCGACGGCGGGTAGCGCCCGTCGCCCAATCCCTGGAGCGCTTCCCCGGCCAGGACCTTCTGGCGCGCCTGGAGACCCTCTCGGAAGAGATCACCATCCAGGTGGTCACCCTGCTGGTGCTGCCCACGGCCCTCTATGCCATTTACATCTCCCATCTCCACTTCGGCGCCCTTGCGGCCACCTGGGTGGGGGTGCTGGGGCTGGTGGGCCTTTCGGGCGCTTTCGCGGCCTTCAGCCTGGTGCGGCTGCGGCGGCTGCTGGCCGAGCGGCGCAACCTGCGCCTGGGTTATCTGGGGGAGATGGCCGTGGGTCACGCGCTCAACCGCCTGATGCGCTCCGGCTTCCATGTGTTCCACGGCTTTCCGGCCGAGGGTTTCGACATCGATCACGTGGTGGTGGGGGTCAATGGGGTGTTTGCCGTGGAGACCAGGGCGCGGGCCAAGCCATTGCGGGAAGACGGCCGCCGGCAGGCGGTGGTGGAATACGACGGGCGCTGCCTGCGGTTCCCCGACGGCTACGACCAGGAGATGGTCCCCCAGGCCCAGGCCCGGGCCCAGTGGCTCTCGGAGTGGCTGAGCACCGCGGCGGGAGAACCTCTGGCGGCCCGCGCCGTCCTGGCCTTGCCGGGGTGGTTCGTGAAGCGCACCTCCCCCGAGGGACTCCCCGTGGTCAACCCGGGGCAATTCGATTCCCTTTTCCGCCACATCCCCCCGCGGACCCTCTCTCCGGAGCAGATGGCCCGCATCGTCCACCAGCTTGAGCAGAAGTGCCGCGATGTTGCGGGCTGTTCCCGGGAGACGCGCGCATGCGCCGTCTGCTAGGCAGGATCCCCGATTTCCTGCTCATCGCCGCCGCGGCAGCCTTGCTGCTGGCACCCCTGCGTCCCCGGCCCCACGTGTTGGAAAAGCTGGAAATGCTGGTGGCCGGCACTCTGACCCGCCCGCTGGATATCTTCGACCTCCTTTTCCACCTGGCTCCCACGGCCCTGCTGCTGATGAAGTGGCTTCTGGGCCGGAATCCCAACAACTAAGCTCTTCCGGAGAATCCCGCGGCCGAGGACCCGCCCGGCGCTCCGGGGGGAGGCTTTGCGCTCATTGGGCTCGGCGATGGAAAGAGGGTCGCGAAGCGAGCATCGGGGCGTCGGGCAAGGCGCGGGGCGCGGGGGGAAGCGGAGCCACCTGCGGGTGGTGAGCATTTCCCCAAGCCCCGCAACGCAGCCCGGCGCCCCGAGGCGAAGCTTCGCGACCCTCTTTCAGTCGGTTTCGCGGTATAGCGCCAGGATCCCCGAACGCGTGAGCTTCTTGATGCCGTAAGGCTCCAGCAGGCCGATGAGGGCTTCGATCTTGGGCCGGCGGCCGGTGACCTCCACGATATAGTGGGTGGCGCCGGTGTCCACGATGCGGGCCCGGAAGGTCTCCACGATGCTGCGGATCTCGGGTCGGTCGGCGGGTTGGGCCTTGACGCAGATCAGGGCCATCTCCCGGCGCAGGGCATCGTCGCCGGTCATGTGCCGCACCTTGATGACGTTGATCAGGCGCCGAAGCTGTTTCATGATGTGCTCGAGCTCATCCGCCGAGGCCAGGGTGGTGATGGTGATGCGCGACATCTGGGGGTTGGCCGTGGGGGCCCCGCAGATGGTCTCGATATTGAACCCGCGTCCGGCGAAAAGCCCCGTCACCCGCGCGGTGACGCCGGGCTCGTTTTCCACCAGCATGGTGATGGTGTGGTGATCGACGGCTTTTCCGGGCGGGAGAGCCTTGGAAGGGGAAGCAGTGACGGTTTTGCGTGCCATGGTGTCCCGGGGGGTTGGCGATTGGGCCGCGGGGACCGGACTTCCGACGGCTGGGGTTGCGTCACGGGCTGTTCCGCCGGTGCGCCCCCTTCCTATATCAGAGGGGGCCACGAGGGTCCACACCGTCGCCGCCGGGGAGCTCGGCTAAGGCGGCGACGGGGCCCGAAGACTTTTCCGCGATGGCCGCTAATTGGCGCGGGCCGCAATGGGCTGGCCCGCCAGGACTTCCTGGAGTTCCGCCACTTTGTCCCGCTCCTCCCAGGTGAAACGGTCGTACTCCCGGCCGAAATGACCGAAGGCCGCGGTGCGGCGGTAGATGGGGCGCCGGAGGTCGAGGCTGCGGATGATGCCGGCCGGCCGCAGATCGAAAACACGGCCCACGGCGCCGATGGCGACCTCCTCCTCCACCCGTCCGGTGCCGTGGAAGTCGAGGGCCACGGAAACCGGTTCCGCCCGGCCGATGGCGTAGGCCACCTGCACGGTGCAGCGGTCCGCAAGTCCCGCCGCCACGACGTTTTTGGCCAGATGGCGGGCGGCATAGGCGGCCGAACGGTCCACCTTCGTGGGATCCTTGCCCGAAAAGGCCCCGCCGCCGTGGGGGCAGCTGCCGCCGTAGGTGTCCACGATGATCTTGCGGCCCGTGAGGCCGGTGTCGGCGTGGGGCCCGCCGATCTCGAAGCGCCCCGAGGGGTTGACGAGATAGTCGATGGCCGCATCCCGCAGGGAGGCCGGCAGCACCGGTTCGATAATCTCCTGGATCACGGCCTCCCGGATGGTGCGGTTGGCCTGATCCGGGGCGTGCTGGGTGGAGAGGACCACGCGCACCACCTTCTGGGGCACGCCGTTTTCGTAGCGCACCGTGACCTGGCTCTTGGCATCGGGACCCAACCAGGGGAGCGTGCCGTTGCGGCGCACCTCGGTCTGGCGGCGTACGAGCTGGTGGGCCAACTGGATGGGCAGGGGCATGAGCTCCGGAGTCTCCCTGGTGGCGAAACCGAACATCAGGCCCTGGTCGCCGGCCCCCAGCGCGCAGTCCCCCTGCTCAACGCAGTCGCGGATGTTGGCGCTCTGGGAATGGAGCAGGTTGTGCACCGTGCAGGTGTCGGCGTCGAAGCCCAGGGCCTCGGCGGTGTAACCGATTTCCCGGATGGTGGTGCGCACCAGGGCCTCCAGGGCGGCATCGTCCAGGTGCGACCTCTGGGAGAAAACCTCCCCGGCCACCACTACCTTGCCGCTGGTGATGAGGGTTTCACAGGCCACCTTGGCCTGGGGGTCGACGGCCAGGTAGGCGTCCAGAACGGCATCCGACACCTGGTCGGCCACCTTGTCGGGATGGCCTTCGGCCACGGATTCGCTGGTGAACAGATAGGATCGGCGCATGGAGTCTCCTTCAACAGGCAAAAAAAAGGCCTCCCGCAGGGGAGGCCGCCATATCGTGTCCGCTTGCCCTTCAGGCCTCATGGTCCCCGTTGGGGGCTGGCATTGGCACCGCTGGAACACGCGGTTGCCGGGCGGTCGTCGGGCCAGTTCCCTCGCGCCACTCGCCATGAACAAATCGGCGGGTATACTGCACCGCGTCGGCGGGAATGTCAAGGGCCTTCGCAGGCCTTTGCGATACCCCTCGCCGCCGGGCCTGCGAGGGGTATCGTGGGCCTGCTAAACGGACGCGTCAGCTCTTGTAGCCGTCCTCTGAGGGGTCGTAGACATTTTTCACCAGGCAATCGGTGCCCCCGGAGCAGCCCAGCGCCGATGCCCCTCAGCTTGTCACCGATTTTGTCGAAAATGTCTTCGACTTGCCGGCCGCATTCGGGTTATGCTCCGGGGGGCAGCGGCCCCCGCCGGCACTGGCGTGCGGGAGGGGAGGGTGGCGGGAGGCGGCCCTTGGGACCATGACAGGCGGCGGATCCGCCCCTCAGGCCGAGAGGATGCGTTGCCGCAAGTTCAAAAATGCGCACGGCGCAGAATGCTTGTCCCGCGCTATCTGCGTCGCGCCTTGCTTCCGGCCGGATGCGTGTCGATCCACCGCCGGATATCCGCCCGGGATGCCTGGAGACCGCTCCACGATGAAATCCATGCCGTCGCAACTGGCCGCCCTGTTGAACCGGCCGAGCAGCAAGAGCAACACCCGCATGTTGTTCAAGTTCCTGCTGCTGCTGGCGTTGCTGTTTTTCGCCTTCAGTTTCGTGTTCCACGTCCTCATGCTCCACGAGGGCCGCGAGTACTCCTGGCTTACGGGCTTCTACTGGACCTTGACGGTCATGTCCACCCTGGGCTTCGGGGACATCACGTTCGTCAGCGACATCGGACGGCTGTTTTCCATCGTGGTATTGCTCAGCGGGATCGTTTTCCTGTTGGTGCTGCTCCCCTTCACCTTCATCCAGTTTTTCTACGCCCCCTGGCTGGAGGCCCAAAACAAGGCACGAGCCCCCCGGTCGGTACCGGACACCGTTTCCGCACACGTCATCTTTACCCAATTCGATGCCGTCACCGAGAATCTGGCGGCCAAATGCCTCCAGTACGGGATCCACTACGTGATTCTGGTGGCGGATCTCCACCAAGCCCTGGACCTCCACGACCGCGGCTACCGGGTGGTATTGGGGGAATTGGACGACCCGGACACTTACATCCGGCTCAGGGTCCGCCAGGCCGCCCTCGTGGTGGTGCTCAACGACGATCTCACCAGCACCAACATCATCTACACGGTCCGGGAGATTTCCGACCGCGTGGCCACTGTCACCAACGCCGATGCCGACGATTCCCTGGATATACTTCAGTTGGCGGGGAGCACGCACGTCTTCCAGTTCACCCAGCTTCTGGGGCAGGCCCTGGCGCGGCGGGTGCTGGGGATCAGCATGACGGCCAACGTCATCGGTGGCTTCGATGAACTGCTGATCGCGGAGGCCCCGGCCATGCGGACGCAACTGCAGGGTGTCAGCCTGGCCGACAGCCGCCTGCGGGAGAAGACCGGGGTTACCGTGGTGGGTATCTGGGAGCAGGGCCGTTTCCTGACGCCCCAGGCCCGGCAGCGCATGGGCGAGTCCACGGTGCTGGTGCTCGCCGGAACCGCGGACCAGCTCGAGCGCTACGACCGGTTGATCGGCTTTGCGGGCCACCAGGACCTGCCGGGCGGACCGGTGCTGGTGCTGGGCGGCGGACGCGTGGGCCGATCGGTGGCCGCCACCCTGGAAGCCCGGGGCATCGACTTCCGGGTGGTGGAAAAGCGGGAACGCATCGCCTCCCAGGACCAGCGCTTCATCCAGGGCAGCGCCGCCGATCGGGATGTGCTGGTGGCCGCGGGGATCGATACGACGCCCTCGATCATCATCACCACCCACGACGACAACCTGAACATCTACCTGACCATCTATTGCCGGCGCCTGCGCCCCGACGTGCAGATCATCAGCCGCGCCAGCCTGGACCGCAACATCAACACCCTGCATCGCGCCGGGGCCAATCTGGTGATGTCCTATACGTCCCTGTGCGCCAGCACCATCATGAACCTGCTCAAGCCCGGCAAGCTGCTGATGCTTTCCGAGGGCCTCAACGTCTTCCGCATGCGGGTGCGCCACCGGCTGGAGGGCCGGATCCTGCGGGACCTCCGCATCCGGGAGGAGACGGGCTGCAGCGTCGTGGCCGTCCAGCGGGGGGAGCGCACCGAGATCAACCCAGATCCGGCCATCGTTCTGGAGCGCGAGGACGAGCTGATCCTCATCGGCGCGGTGGAGTCCGAAAAGGCCTTCATGGAGCGCTACGCGACCGTCTGAGGACTCCCGCCGCGCCCCCGCGCCCTTGGCCGGGGGTCCGCCGGCTTCCTCCCGACTCACGCTCACGGGCCTCCGCCGCCGCGGGCGCCCTTATCCGACGGAATCCAGGTAGGCCTCGAATTTCTCCAGAGCCAGGGGCAGGTCCCGGCGCCCGAAACCGATGCGAAAGCCGTTGTACCCCGGCCCGTAAAGGCTGCCGGGGAGCAGCAGGACGCCGACCTTGCGGACGAGGTCGGCGCAGAAACGCGCCGCCGATCCCTTGCGCAGCTCCGGGAAGGCGATGGACCCGGCCCTTGGCCGCTGCCAGGCGAACCACTCCCGGCGGGCGTCGAAGAAGGCGTCCAGCCGCTGGAGGTTGGCGCGGATGATGGCCAGGTTGCGCGCGACGATGGCCTCTCGCTGCCGCAGGGCCAAAGTGGCCAGGAACTCGCTGGGGGCGCTGTTGCAGATGGTGGTGTAGTCCTTGAACGCCGCCATCCCCCGCAAAACGCCGGCGTTGCGGGTGGCGATCCAGCCGATGCGCAGGCCGGCCAGCCCGTAGGTCTTGGACATGACCCCCAGGGACACGGCGCGTGCGTCCAGGTCCGTGAAAGCCGGCAGGCGCTCGGCGGGATTTAGCTCCAGGCCGCGGTAGACCTCGTCGGCAAAGACGATGAAGCCGTGGCGGCGGGACAGCGCGGCCAGGTCGCGCACGAAGCGGGCGGAGGGCAGAAAGCCGGTAGGGTTGTGGGGGAAGTTGACCACCACCACCCGCGTGCGGGGGGTCAGGGCCGCGCCCAGGGCCTCGAGGTCGGGTTCCCAGCCGTTCCTGGGGTCCCCCGCCCAATCCGTCACTTCGGCGCCGATGCCCCGGGCCACCTCCCCCAGGGACTGGTAACAGGGGGCCTGGACCACGACGTGATCCCCGGGGGCCAGGGCCACGTGCATGAAGTTGAAAATCGCCTCCTCGGCCCCTGCGTGCACGAGGACCTGGTCCGGGGAGATTTTTTCGTAGAGCGCGGCGATGGCCTGCCGCAGCCCGGGGTGCCCCGGGGATTCGGTGTAGCCCAGCCACAGGGAGGAGAATTGCTCCGCGGCTCCGGGTTCCATGGCCAGCAGCGAACCCAGGCTCAGGCTTTCGCAGTCCGAGGCGCAAAGCAGGTGGGCCGCCGTGAATTCGTGCCGGGCGAAGTAACGTTCAAGCCTGAAGGGGTTGAGCCGCATAGCCGAATATCTCCCTTCGTCCGAAGGCGCTGCACCGGAGGATGGTAGCGCACTTGGCGGGCGTAGACAAGCGGGACACCACGGTCTTCCGGATACACTTGCATCCGCAGACGGTTCGCGCCGCCGGCCGTCCCGCCATTCGCCAGCCGCCGCAGGATGCCTGGCGCTTTGGCTGCCGGTACGGTGCGCTCAGAGCGACGTTGCGGCGGGTTGCGGGCCGGTGCTTGCCACCGTGGGGAACATCTCCAGATTCGTATGGGGCAGAAAGAGGGCCGAAGTGAACTCGTCCATGTAGCGGTGGTGGCTGGAGAAGTCGATGTAGGTCATGGCGCGGCAGATGGCGTGGGCCTCGCGGCGGTGCGTCTCGGACAGCAGCGCCAGGTAGGCCCCGGCGATGGAGCTGTTGCCCAGGTAGCGGAACCTGCTGCGCTCCAGGTCGGGAAGCAGCCCGATGCGCACGGCCTTTTCGATGTCGAGGTACTGGCCGAAACCTCCCGCGATCAGGACCTGCTCCACGGCGTCGAAATCCAGCCCCGCCTCCTTGAGCAGGGTGGTGAAGCCGGCGTACACCGCCCCCTTGCTGTAGATGAGGTTTTTCAGGTCGGAAGCCGTGAAGACGATGTCTTCACCGGTCGGGTTCCGGTCCGCCGGCACCAGCACGTAGACCCACTCGTCGCGCATCTTGCGGATGCGTGGATGGTCCATATGGGAGGCGAAACCCCCGCTGCGGTCGATGATGCCGACGGCCAGCAATTCGGAGATCAGGTCGATCATGCCCGAGCCGCAGATGCCCCGGGGTGGTTCCTGGCCCACCGTGGCCCATTCCGGTTCGAGGGTCTGCGGGTGGATCGTCACCTTCTCGATGGCGCCCTGCTCGGCCCGCATGCCGCACTGGATGCCGCCGCCCTCGAAAGCCGGGCCCGCGCTGCAGGCGGCCGTCATCAGCCATTCCCGATTGCCCAGCACGATCTCGCCGTTGGTGCCCACGTCGATGAAGAGCGTCAGGGGCGCCTCCCGGTGGAACCCGGCGTAGAGCATCCCGGCGACGATGTCCCCCCCCACGTAGCTGGCCGGTCCGGGCATCACGAACACGGCGGCGGCCGGGTGGGCCTTCAATCCGATATCGCCGGCTTTCAGGATGGGAAACTCCGACACGGTGGGAACGTAGGGCGCCCGGCGGATGTAGCGGGGTTCGATCTGTAGCAACAGGTGGGTCATGACCGTATTGCCGGTCACCACCGCGTTCTTCACCTGCCCCGGGTGCGCGCCGGCACTGGCGAGGGCTTCGCCCACCAGGTTGTTGATGGTGGCCAGGGCCATGGCGCTCAGCTTCCGGACGCCGTCTTTTTCGGCGCATACGATGCGGTTGATGACGTCGTCGCCGCAGGCGGCCTGGCGATTGTGGCCGGAGGTCGCCGCCCGCACGCGGCCGTCGGCCATATCCACGAGATAGACCACGATGGTCGTCGTGCCCACGTCGACGGCCAGTCCCAGGGAGGGCTCGCTGCCGTTGCCCGGGCGCACCTCCAGCAGTTCGTTGAAGCCGCGGCGGCGGGCGACGGCGGCGGTCACCTTCCAGCGGCCCTCGCGCATGACCGCGGCCAACTGGCGCATCACCGCCAGGCCCACGTTGAGCTTCTCGATGTCGCCGCCCTGGCGCTTGAGTCCGCGGTTCAGCCGGTCCAGGTCGCTCACGGCATCCTCGGCGGTGGGCGGCAGGAGTTCGAGAGGGATTTCGCTGAGCATGGGCTCGATCGCGGGGACCAGGCCCTGCAGGCGTTCGGTGGCCTGTCGGCCCATGCCCGCCACCTTCAACTTGCGTTCGAGGACTTCCGGCGGGATGCGCACCACGGCATCGCCCTGCACCCGGCTCCGGCAGGCGAGGACATAACCTTTGCGCGTTTCGGCGTCCCGCAGCAGGGCCGAGGGCTCGGCCTCGATGCCGCCGGAGACCGCCACCAGCTTGCACTTGCCGCACAATCCCTTGCCGTTGCAGGAGGCGTTGATGTGAATATCAGCCGCCTGGGCGGCTTCCAGCAGGCTGCTGTCCACCGGCACCTCGACGGTCCGGCCCTCCGGCTCGAAGCGCACGCGGGCGCGCGGGACCGCCACTGCGGCCAGCGCCTCCTGTTCCAGGCGCTTGCGGCGCTTTTCGATGAACCAGATGGGGCAGGCCGAACGGTGTTTGCAATACAACTGGGGGTCCCGGCAGGCGAGACATTCCTCGCACATCCAGACCCCGTGCTTCAGGCACTGGTAGCGCGTTTCTCTTTCCGGGTGGCGGGTGCATTGGCCCATGGGCGCGCGCGGCTCCTCTCCGGCGGGTGGTCAGCGTCCGGCGGGCCGGGCTGGGGGTGCGCTAAACGCGGCTGCCGTCGCCGCCGGCAGCATGACGGGTATGGCCGGAAAGCGTTTGCGGATCGACGGCTTGCCGCAGGCGGGACAGCACAGGCGGGTCTCCCCGTCGTCGGCCGGCATGCGTCTTTCGAAGCAGTAACCGCAGGCCTCGCAGCGGTATTCGTGGATGGGCATGGCATTCTCCTTGATAAAAGCGTGCCGAGAAACACCTCAGCCCGGATGGTGCCATGGCCACCCGGGCTGAGGCCCCCAAGAGGATGGGGAAGGAGGAATGGAGGTAAGTCGTGCCAAGCTTCCTCTGCCTCCCAATCATAGCAATATTGGTGCCAGTGCTAGAACTTGGTTTCCGTCAGCTGGTCGATGCCGAAGCGTTTGATCTGGTGCCAGACGCTGGTGCGGGAGATCCCCAGCAGCCGGGCCGCGGCGGATTGATTGCCGCCGGCGGTTTTCAGGGCCTGGAGGAGGCGCTGCTTCTTCACCGCCTCCAGGCTGGGGGGCGCTTCGGCGGCGGGCGGGGGGGCGGGCGCGGGCCTGGCCATGTGGGGTGGCAGGTGCTCCGGCTGGATGGTGGCGGCCTGGCAGGAAACGAAGGCGTATTCGAAGGCGCTCCTGAGCTCCCGGACGTTGCCCGGCCAATCGTAAGCCATGAGAAGATCGAGGGTTTCCTTGGCGATGCCCTGGATGGCCTTGCCGCTCTTGACCTGCAGGCGCTTGAGGAAGGAGTCCGCCAGCAGGGGGATGTCTTCCACCCGGTCCCGCAGGGGGGGCATCCAGACCGGGATGACG
>DJGG01000179.1:0-157 GCA_002432195.1 Desulfobacteraceae bacterium UBA5852 | reverse complement strand
TGACGTTGATCCGGTAGAAAAAATCCTCGCGGAAGGCGCCCTGGGCGATAAGCTGGGAAAGGTTGCGGTGCGTGGCGGATATAATGCGGACATCCACCCGGCGGGGGCGATTGTCGCCGACGCGCTCCACGACTTTTTCCTCCAGCACCCGCAGCAG
>DJGG01000180.1 GCA_002432195.1 Desulfobacteraceae bacterium UBA5852 | reverse complement strand
AAACCGATCCCGAAAGTTGAGTAAATAACTCATACAAACTTATTATAACCGAATATCGGTGACATTCCCCGGGTAGCGCGGACTTGACAGGCTGCGGGTCGAGGTGGTGGTTGTGGTCCAACGGAAAAGTTGGTATCCCACAGGCATTCATCCGCGTGAACCAGCGAGGTCCCCATGCCCAAGCCCGCCCGGCACTTTGCCATCCGCTCCAAAATCTGGATCGAGGACGCCCAGGGACAGGTCGCCTTTGGCCTGGGCCGCTACCGCATCCTGAAGGGCGTCCAGCGCACCGGGTCGCTGCATGCCGCGGCCAAGGAATTGAAAATGAGCTACCGGGCGGTGTGGATGCGCATCCGGGCCTCGGAGGAAAGCATCGGCCAGCCCCTGGTGGTTCGCGAGGGCAAGGGGTCGCGCCTGACGGCCTACGCCGAAACCCTGGTGCGGCATTTCGAAAGCCTGCAGGCGAAGATCAATGGCGAATCCGATGCCATGTTCGCCGGCTTCCTGTCGGACCAACTCCCCTGATACGCCTTGTGCCGCCTGTGGATAAACTGCCTTCCGGGGCGAAAGGCTGCGCTGCGACCCGATACGTGTTTATCCACAGGCTGTAAGCCCCACCCCGCCGCCCACCTCCCTTGACCCCATCCCCAAGCGGCCATGGCCTGCGGTGTCCCCCCCCTGCCGGCGGTCGGGCCTGTGCGCCCTCACCACCCCCGGCCCCGCGCCCCAGGGGGACCCTTGGATGCAGTGGTATCAATATTGACATAATTGGTGGTCCCTGGTAAGCCTCGAACGCATTTTGAACCATCGTTGATTCATAGAGATCACCAATAACCGGAAATAACCGCGAATCGCCGTCCCCCTTGAAGTCCGGCGGCGCATCGGTGGTGCTCCGCCGCCCGGGAAACGCCCCCATCGCCATGTCCCGACCACTGAAACCCCTGGCCGTTGCCATGCCGGAGAGCCCGTCCGCCGTCTGGTGCCGCCGGCACACCGGGGAGCTCTATTCCTTCGAAACCTTCATCGAGGCCGTGCGCGGCTTTCACGGCCATGCCGCGCCGGGCCTGGTGCTGGGGGGCAGAATGGTGCACCTGGCCAGCTCCGCCCTGCCGTCGGGGATCCTGTACGACGCCCTCTGCGAGACCGCCAACTGCCTGCCGGACGCCATCCAGATGCTCACTCCCTGCACCATCGGCAACGGCTGGCTGCGGGTGGAACCGTTGGGCCGCTTTGCCCTGGCGCTGTTCGATAAAAGCACCGGCCGCGGCCTGCGGGTGGCCCTGGACGCCGGGCGCCTGGACGCCTGGCCCGCGATCAAGGCCTGGTTCTTCAAGCTCAAGGACAAGGCCGACCAGGACGCGGGCCGGCTGATGGAGCAGATCCGCCTCGCCGACGACGGCATCCTGCGGCTGCAGCCCATCCAGGTGCGGCCCGATGCCCTCGGCAAGCGCAGTTTAGGGCCGCGCAGGCTTTGTGCGGAGTGCGGCGAATCCTATCCCGCCAGGCACGGGCCGACCTGCCGCGCGTGCCAGGGGCACTCGCCGTACCTGGCCGGCCAGGCGACGGCGGCGGGTTGGCATCCGGCCCGCCCCCGGCGGCCGGCGGCGGCCTTGCCGGAGGACCCGGTAGGCGAACACCCGATTTCCCCGGATGCCGATGAGGCCGGCCGCGGCCTCGAGGGCGGCTCGGGGCACCCGCGTCCCATCCGAGAATGAAGGAGGAGACGATATGGCGATACAGCCGATCTACAGTGTCTGCGGCATGTGCACGGTGCGCTGCCCCATCCAGGTGGAGGTGGAAAACGGGCAGATCGCTTTCCTGCAGGGCAATCCCCACGTGCCGGCGATGAAGGGCGCGGTCTGTCCCCGGGGAGCGGCCGGTCCGGCCTTGATCAAGGCNNNNATGATCCGCACCGGCGCACGCGGCGAGGGCCGCTGGCGCAGAGTCACCTGGGATGACGCCTTGGACCATGTGGCCGAGCGCCTCCAGGCCACCATGGAGCACCACGGGGCCCGGGCCATCGCCCTGTCCGACCGGGGCGGCCCTTTCCGCGATTTCCACCGGGCGTTTCTGCGGGGCCTGGGAACGCCCAACTATTGCAACCACGACGCCTCCTGTGCGCGCAACGTCCAGCATGCCTGCCTGTCCCTCACCGGCATGGGACGCAAGGACCTGGTCTACGACCTCAAGAACGCCCGCCACGTGGTGCTGCAGTTCAGAAACATCTTCGAGGCCATCAACGTCCAGGAGGTCAACAACCTCACCGACGCCATGGAGCGGGGGTGCCAGCTGACGGTCATCGACATCCGGGCCAACGTGTCGGCCGCCAAGGCCCACCGGTTTTTCCAGATCCGCCCCGGTACCGACTATGCCTTCAACCTGGCGGTGATCCATGAGCTGATCAAACGGCGCTTGTACGACCAGGCCTTTGCCCACCGCTGCATCGAGGGCCTGGGGCAGCTGGAGGAATTCATCGAGCCCTACACCCCCGAGTGGTCCGAGGCCGAGACCGGAATTCCCGCGGGGGAGCTGCGCCGCTTCGTCCAGGCCCTGGCCGCGGCCCAGCCCGCGGTGATCTGGCACCCGGGGTGGATGGCCGCCCGCTACCGGGACTCCTTCTACCTCTGCCGCTCCATCTACATCATCAACGCGCTCCTGGGGGCCATCGGCGCCAAGGGAGGGCTGCCTTTCGCCAACAAGCCGGGGGATGTGGGCCGCAAGGGGCTGAAGTCCTTTCTGGAGCTCTACCCCAAACCCTCCGAGAAAAGGGCCGACGGGGTGGGCTGGCGCTATCCCCAGTTCGAAGAGGGCCCGGGGCTCGCCCACCTGCTCTACAAGGCCATGGAGACCGACGACCCTTACCCGGTCAAGGCCTACATCGCCTATCGCCACGACCCCCTGATGGGCTTCCCCGAACCCCAGCGCCTGAAGGCCATCTTCGACCGTCTCGACCTGCTGGTGGCCGTGACCTTCTCCTGGTCGGAGACGGCCTGGTATTCCGATGTGGTCCTGCCCTTGTCCCCCTACCTGGAGCGGGAAAGCATCATCGCCACCAAGAACGGGCTCAAGCCCCATTTCTTCCTCCGCCAGCGGGCCGTCCCGCCCCGCTACGACACCCGGGCGGACTGGGAGATCATCGGCGGGCTGGCCCGGCGGATGGGACTCCCCGATCTGGACTTCGCCTCCGTGGAAGAGATCTGGCGCCGCCAGCTCGACGGCACCGGGGTGGCCATCGAGGACTTCGCGGCCACGGGGCAGGTCGCCCTCACCGCCAAGCCCCTCTACCGGGATGTCGCGAACCTCAAGTTCAAGACCGCCAGCGGCAAGATCGAGATCGTCTCCCCGCGCCTGGAGAGCAACGGGTTGCCCTCCCTCCAGGCCTACACGCCCCGGGAGCGCCCTCCGGAGGGGCACTACCGCCTGACCTTCGGCCGGTGCGCCCTCCACACCCAGGGCCACACGGTGAACAACCCCATGCTCGCCGAGCTGATGCCGGAGAACGTGCTATGGATCAACACCCGCGAGGCGGGCAGGCTTGGCATCGGGGAGGGGGACCGGGTGGAGGTGCGCCAGAACGGCCACGCCGAAACCATCTGCGCCCACGTCACGGACCTGATCCACCCGGAGGCCGTCTTCGTGGTGCACGGCTTCGGTCACCGCCTGCCCGTGGAAAGCCGCGCCTTCGAGAAGGGGCTGGCGGACCAGAACTTCATGGCGGGGGGGCTGGACATCTGGGATGCGGCCGGAGGCGCCATCGCCTACCAGGAGCATTGCGTCCAAGTGGCCAAACTTTAGACCGCGGGAGGGCCGAACCAATGGCAGCCGATGTGTTCACGCTGAACGGTCGCGAGACGCCGTTTACCCCGGGACAAACCATATTGGAAGCGGCCGGCGCCGCGGGGGTGAGGATCCCCACCCTCTGCCACCTGGAGGGGACCCTGCCCACCGGGGCCTGCCGCATTTGCGTGGTGGAGGTGGAGGGGGCCCGGACGCTCCTGGCCGCCTGCACCACGCCGGCGGCGGCCGGCATGCAGGTGCATACCGAGTCTCCCCGGGTGGTCGCGGCGCGGAAGACCATCCTGGAGCTGTTGCTGGCCTCCGGCAACCACAATTGCGCGGCCGTGGCCGGCGATGGCGCCCGGTGGACGGATTTCCAGCTGCGGGTGGCGCAGACCGAAAAGACGGCGGACCTGTGCCCGGCCTGGGGGGATTGTCGGCTCCAGGAGCTGGCCTTTCAATACCAGGTGCATGCCGGAACGTACGCTCCGCCGGATGCCGGTCCGGACCTGGAAGACGTTAACCCCATGATCGTGCGGGACCTCTCGCGCTGCATCCTCTGCGGGCGCTGCGTCAAGGCCTGCAACGAGGTCCAGGTGAACAAGGCCATCAGCTTCGGCTACCGCGGGTCCCGGACGCGCATCGTGGCCGCCGGCGACCGGCCCCTGATCGAATCCGACTGCGTCTTCTGCGGCGAGTGCGTCCAGGCCTGTCCGGTGGGCGCCCTGGTGGAAAGGAAAGCCGGCTACGCCTGGCGCCCCTGGAAGGCGGAGCGCATCCGCACCACCTGCCCCTACTGCGGGGTGGGCTGCCAGCAGTGGCTGCACGTCCAGGACGGGAAGATCGTCAAGGTCACCGGGGTGGAGGAGGCCGCCCCCAATCGGGGGCGGCTGTGCGTCAAGGGGCGCTTCGGCTACGATTTCATTTACTCCCCGGACCGCCTGCGCACCCCCCTCATCCGCGAGGGGGAGGACTTCCGCGAGGCCTCCTGGGACGAAGCCCTGGATCTGGTGGCCGAGCGGCTCAAGGCGGTCATCGCCGCCCACGGGCCCGACGCCGTGGCGGGGGTGAGCTGCGCCCGGAGCATCAACGAAGACTCCTACCAGATGCAGAAGCTCTTCCGGGCGGCCATCGGCACCAACAACATCGATCACTGCGCCCGGACCTGACACGCGCCCACCGTCGCCGGTCTGGCGACAGCGTTCGGCTCCGGGGCCATGACGAACTCCTTCGGCGAATTCGCCCGGGCCAGGATGTTCGTGGTGATCGGCTCCAACATGACCGAGGCCCACCCCGTGGCGGCCACCTTCGTGAAAAACGCCGTGGCCCGCGGGGCGCGGCTCATGGTGGTGGACCCCCGGCGGCACGCCCTGGTGGACCACGCCCACTGGCACATCCCCATCCGCGTGGGCTCGGACATCGCCTTCCTGAACGCCGTGATGCAGGTCCTGATTGCGGAGGAGCTCTACGACAAGGCCTTCGTGGCCTCCTGCACCACGGGGTTCGAAGATTTGCGGGCGAAGGTCGCCGGGTACCCCCCCGAGCGGGCCGCGGCGATCTGCGGCGTGACACCCGAGGCCATCCGCGAGGCGGCCCGGGAGATGGCCGCCGTCAAGCCCGCGATGCTCTGCTACACTCTGGGAATCACCGAGCACACCTGCGGCCGCAACAACGTGGTGACCGTGGCCAACCTGCAGATGCTCCTGGGAAACATGGGGGTGGAGTGCGGCGGGGTGAACCCCCTGCGGGGGCAGAACAACGTCCAGGGGGCCTGCGACATGGGGGCCCTGCCCAACGTCTTCCCCGGCTACCAACCGGTGGTGAACGCCGAGGCGCGGGCCAAGTTCGAGGCCGCCTGGAACGTCCCCCACCTGCCGGAAAAGCCCGGGCTCATGATCCCGCAGATGATGGAAGGCCTGGTGAGCAAGAAGATCCGTGCCTTCTACATCTTCGGCGAAAACCTGGCCGGGACGGAGCCGGACATCCGCAAGGTGGAGCACGAGCTGGCGGCCGCGGAATTCCTGATCTGCCAGGACATCTTCCCCACCGAAACCACCCGCTTCGCCCACGTGGTGCTGCCGGCCGCGGCCTGGAGCGAAAACGACGGCACCTTCACCAACAGCGAGCGGCGCGTGAGCCGCGTGCGCACCGCCAGCGCGCCTCCTGGCGTGGCCCAGCCCAACTGGTGGATCTTCCGGGAGATCGCCCGGCGCCTGGGGCACACCTGGGCCGCGGACAGCGCCCAGGCCCTCTGGGATGACGAGATCGCCGTCCTGGCGCCGGCGCTGGCCGGCATCCGCTACCACCGCCTGGAAGGCGACGGGCTGCAATGGCCCTGCACCCGGGAGGACCACCCCGGCACCTGCGTCCTGCACAAGGACGGGGATTTCACCTGTGGGCGGGGGAAATTCACCCCGGTGGACTGGACGCCGCCGGCCGAGGAGTCCTGCTCCGAATACCCTCTGGTCCTGAGCACGGGCCGCCGGTTGGCCCACTACCACACCCGCACCCAGACCGGGCGCTGCGAGGGGATGAACGCCATCCTGGGGGAGGAAACCGCGGACATCTCCCCCCTGGACGCCGCGGATCTGGGCATCGCCGACGGGGAGCGCATCCGGGTCCGCTCCCGCCGGGGGCAGGTGGAGGTGAAGGCCAAGGTTTCTCCCCGCATGCCCAGGGGGCTCGTGTGGATGGCCTTCCACTTCCGGGAGGCCAACGCCAACTGGCTCACCAACCCGGCCTTCGACCCCGTGACCCTGACGGCGGAGTACAAGGCCTGCGCCGTGCGGATCGAGAAAACCGGTTGAGGCGACCCGGCGTCGTGCGCCGGAGGCAATGGCGCTATGCCCCCCACCCCCTGGCCCGCCCAACCGTATCGGCCGAACCGGGAAATCATTCCAAAATAAAAGCGGGGGACCGCAAGGGTCCCCCGCCGGAGGGCAATGGGGGGGCGGGGCCTTCAGGCTGCGGGTTTGCCGCCGGAGGCCACCAGAGCGTCGTGCATCTTCTGGGCGTACTGCTTCTTGCGCTCCGAGGCCGCCTTGATCACGTCCTGGAGGTGCTTGGGGAGGTCGGGTTTCTGCTTGGGGTCGGTGATTTCCACGTTCTGCCCCCGGGCATCGGCCAGGATGGCCCTCCCGAAGGGGGTGCGGGTGACCACCGTGGTCCAACCCTCGTCGGCGCCGATGCCGCCGAAACTGATATCGGCGTATTCGGCGGCGTAGTCGCTGCAGTAGTGGCAGGCGTAGCGCTTGAAGGCGGCCAGTTTTTCCAGGGGCAGGGTGCGGCGTTCGCCGGTGTTCAGCACCAGGATGAGCTCGTCCTTCAGGTTGACCTTGCGCACGTCTTCCCAGGCGAACCGGCCCATCTGCTCCAGTTCCCGGCGCTGGTCCTCGCCGAAGTGGAAATTGCCCGAACAGAAGAGGCCCAGGGTGTAGCGGATGGAATCCGAGGGCACGATGCCCAGGGCCTCCATCTTGCGCACGGCCTTGATCTGGCAGGGGGTGCCCACCATGGCCACCCGCCGCAGGCCCTTCTGGAGCATGGGGCGGAATTCCTGCACCGACGGCGAGTAGGTGGAGTAATCGTGGCCGAAGTGGTGCATGCCCGCGGAGCTGTCCAGGTAGAAGCCGGCGGCGTCGAAGATCTCCTGGCGCGTGGTGGCCAGCCAGGGCGCCCGCTGGAACGGGCCGGTCTGCCGGGTGACGATGGCCCCGTCGATGTGGCCGCGGTCGAAGAGGTGGATCAGCAGGGCCGTGACGACGCCGCCGTCGGTGGCCTGGTTGCGGATCACGGGGTCCTTGGCCCGGGCCACGGTGGTCTCCAGGATGCGTCCCATGGGGGGCACCCAGCCGGCCACCTTGTCGGTCTCCTCCCGCAGCTCGTCGATTTCGGGGCAGATGCTGTAGCACAGGCCGCACTCGATGCACTTGGCGCGGTCGCTGAAATGGGGGATCCCCTTTTCGTCCAGGGCCAGGGCCCCGTAGTTGATGGCCGTGCAGAAGGTCACGCACCCCCCGCAGTGGTGGCAGAGCCCCGGTGTCTGGACTTCTTCGATGAGGTTCTGGAACGTCTTCATGTGCGCTCTCCTCGACGGCGGTTGACCCTCGGGCGACCGGGCCGCGACGGGCCGGGCCGCCGTTTCAAACGGACGGCCGCGGGTAGAGGCCGGCGGCTTCCACGATGCCGGGCACCTTCTCCTCCCACTCGATGGCCATGATGTGGAAGCCGGCCACCCCCTTGACCTCCTTCAGGCGCTGGATGGACTCGATGCAGATCTTGATGCCCTCCTCGGCCTGCTTGTCCTTGGGGGTGTCGGCCAGGCGCTTGACCACCGCATCCGGCACGTCCATGCCCGGCACGCGATTTTTCATGTAGCGGGCCATGCCGGCGGATTTCATGGGGGTCAGCCCCGCCAGGATGTAGACCTGCTCGTGCAGGCCGCGGTCCACCAGCTGCCGCATCCAGAGTTCGAACTTCTCCAGGTTGTAGATGCACTGGGTCTGGATGAACTCGGCCCCGGCCTTGACCTTCTTGGCCAGGCGCGGCACGCGGATTTCGAAGGGGTCGGCGAAGGGGTTGGCCGCGGCCCCCACGAACATGGCCGGGGGGCGCTTGATGTCGTCCCCCCCCAGGAACTTACCCTCGTCGCGCATCTTGCGCACGGTCTGGAGGAGCTGGAGGGAGTCCAGGTCGTGGACGTTCTGGCCCTGGGGGCTGTCGCCGAAGCTCTGGTGGTCGCCGGAGAGGCAGAGGATGTTGTGGATGTCCCAGGAGGCCGCCCCCAGGATGTCGCTCTGCAGGGCGATGCGGTTCCGGTCCCGGGTGACCATCTGCAGCACGGGCTCCAGCCCCAGTTGCTTCAGGTGGATGCAGGAGGCCAGCGAGCACAGGCGGCAGACCGAGGTCTGGTTGTCGGTGATGTTGATGGCGTCCACGTGGTTTTTGATCATTTCGGCCTTGTGGACGATTTCCTTGGGATCGCTGCCCCGCGGCGGGCCGCACTCGGAGGTGACCGCCAGGTGCCCCGCCCGGAGGATTTTTTCCAGTCTGCTCGGCGTTTTCGCACTCATAGCTGCACGTCCTCCCTCACCAGTTTGCGGGGTCCCCCGGCGCGGTCGGTCGACCAGTTTTTGATGGGCGCCAGATCCTCGTAGCGCTCCATCAGGTTGAGCTGCTGGAGGCGGTCCACGATGAGCTGCCAGGCGCAGGGCACGTCCTTGTTGATCTCGCAATGCCCCTTGGTGGACCCGCCGCAGGGCCCGTTCAGGAGGCGCTTGGCGCAGCGGGCGATGGGGCAGATGCCCCCGGTGGCCGCCAGGATGCACTGGCCGCAGGCCTGGCAGCGCTCCACGTAGTGGCCGAGCTTCTCCACGGCCCCCAGGAAGGTGGTGTTGAGGCCGGGGTAGACGGGCTTGGCGTATTTCTCGGCCATGAACTGCACGCCGATGCCGCAGGCCGTGCTCAGCACGGCATCGGCCCACTGGATGCGCCCCTCGGCCTTCTCGAAGAATTCGTGCTCGCACTGGCGCTCGATGCCCGAATCCTGGATCTCCATCTCCACCCCTTCCTGGGTGGCCTTCATGCGCAAGAGCGATGCCAGGATCTCGGCCTCCTTGTTGCCCCCCTGCTGGCAGACGGCCACGCAGGTGTTGCAGCCGAACACCAGGACCTTTTGGTGGCCCTTGATGCTCTCCCAGAGCTCCTCGATGGGTTTCTGTTCGCCGACAATCATTGTGCCGCTCTCCTTTCGTGCTGCTGTCGCGCCACCCGGATGGGAGACGGACCGAGGGCCCGGACCTTCTCCGTGAACTCGGTGCAGATCTCCGCCCAGCGCGGCCCCATAGCGGCCGAAAGGTTGAACATTTCGAGCCGTTCAGGGTCGAGGCCGACCCGGGGCAGAAGGGATTTCAGGTATTTGACCCGTTTCGCCGCGTTCGCATTTCCTTCCAGGAAATGGCATTGGCCCTCCAGTCAGCCGGCCACGAAGAGGCCGTCCACCCCCCTTTCGAAGGCCCTCAGCACGTAGCTGTGGTCCAGCTTGCCGGTGCAGGGCAGGCGGATGATCTTCACGTTGGGGGCGTAGGAGAGCCGCATCACCCCCGCCAGGTCGGCGGCGGCGAAGGCGCAGTAGTGGCAGGCGAAAGCCAGGATGCTGGGCTCCCAGTCCGGGGGGATCTCGCGCGGCGCTTCGATGGGGGGCGCCTCTTCCCGGGGGGCCGCGTGCGCTTGTCCGGTCATGTCCGTTGGTCTCCCTTGAGTGGGTGGTTGGCGTCGCCGGTCAGGCGATGTTCTCCGTGGCCGCGTCGATCATGGCGTGGATCTGGTCGTCCCGGAAGCAGTTGACCTGGAAGGCCTTGGCCGGGCAGATCCCGGCGCAGATGCCGCAGCCGGTGCAGATGACCTCGTTGTGGCTGACCTTGCCGTCCTCGTCGATGAAGGGCGAGCCGAAGGGGCACACCCGGAAGCAGGCCAGGCAGGACATGCAGATGTCCCGGTTGTGCTTCGAAATGATTCCCGAGACCCCCAGCTTGTCGTGGGAGAGCAGCACCCCGGCGCGCCCGGCGGCCGCCAGGGCCTGGCTCACGGTCTCGTCGAGGTTCTTGGGGGCGTGGGCCAGCCCGGCCACGTAAAGGCCCTCGCTGGGGAAATCCACCGGCCGCAACTTCACGTGGGCCTCCAGGAAGTATCCGTCGGCGTTGCGCGTGAGCTTGTACTGGCGGCCGATCTTCTCGCTGGCCGGGTGGGGCCGCAGGCCCGTGGAGAGCACCACGAGGTTGGGGAAGAATTCCACCTCGCGCCCCAGGACGGTGTCGAAGGCCGTCACGCGCATGCGCTCGCCGTCGGGGGCCACCTGGGGCTTGCGCTCGGGCTCGAAGTGCAGGAAGAGCACCCCCAGCTCCCGGGCCCGGCGGTAGTAGTCCTCCCGCAGGCCGTAGGTGCGGATGTCGCGGTAGAGGATGGTCACCTGGGCATTGGGCGCCTTCTCCTTGATGGCGATGGCGTTCTTGATGGCGTCCTGGCAGCAGACGCGGGAGCAGTAATTGGCGGGTTCCTCCCGGGAACCCACGCACTGGATCATCAGGAAATGGGTGCGGGCGGGGTCCAGGCCCGCGGCCAGGCGCTTCTCGAGCTCCCGCTGGGTGATCACCCGGGGGTCCTCCCCGTAGCCGTACTCCGTGGGCGTGTATTCCGTGCCGCCCGTGGCCACCACGATGGCCCCGTGGTCGAAGGCGGCCCCGTCGGTCAGGGTGGTCTTGAAGTTGCCCACGAAGCCCCCCGTGGAATCCACCTCCGCTTGGCAATGTACGGTGATTTTGGGATGGGCGCCCACGGCGGCGATCTTGTCCCGGACGAAGGCCTGGACATCGCTGCCGTCCAGGGTGCGGTGCACGCCGGCGGCGAGCCCCCCCAGCCGGGCCTCGCGCTCCACGAGGTGCACCGCGAAGCCCTGGTCGGCCAGGGCCAGGGAGGTGACCATGCCGGCCACCCCGCCCCCGATCACCATGGCCGCGGGGGTGACGTCCACGGAATCCGTGGTGACGGGTTGCAGCAGGCGGGCCTTGGCCACGTTCATGCGCACGATTTCCGTGGCCTTGGCGGTGGCCACCGCCTTCTGCCCCATGTGGCACCAGGAGCACTGCTCCCGGATATCGGCCAGCTCGAAGAGGTATTTGTTGAGGCCCGCCTCCCGGATGGTGTCCTGGAAGAGGGGGGCGTGGGTGCGCGGGGTGCAGGAGGCCACGACGACCCGGTTGAGGCCGTGCTGCGCGATGAGGGCCTTGATCTTCGCCTGGCCGTCCGGCGCGCAGGCGTAGATGAGGTCCTCGGAAACGGCCACGTTGGGCTGGGCCCCCATTTCGGCGGCGACCTGTTTCACGTTCACGGTGGAGGCGATGTTGATGCCGCAGTGGCACACGAAGACGCCGATGCGGGGCTCCGCGCCGGTGACGTCCACTTCCGGCGGCAGCTCGGGGGTGGTGATCTCCGTGCCCCGGGCCTCCCCCAGGAGGGCCATGCTGCGGCCGGCCACGGCGCTGCCCTGGGCCACGGTCTCGGGGATGTCCTTGGGGCCCTGGTAGGTGCCCGTCACGTAGACCCCTGGGCGGCTGGTCTCCACCGGGGTGAAGTGGCCCGTGGCGGCGAAGCCGTGGAGGTTTTCCGCGATGCCGAAGGTGGCGGCGAACTGCGGGGCGTCCGCGTGGGGCTGGAAGCCGATGGAGAGCACCACCAGGTCGAAGACCTCGTTGACCAGGGTGCCGTCGTCGGCGGCGTAGCGCAGGACCAGGTTGCCCGTGCCGGCCTCCTCCTTGACATCCGAGATCATGGTGCGGCGGTAGGTGACGCCGTACTGGTTGCGGGCCCGGTCCACGTACTTGTCGAAGTCTTTCCCGAAGGCCCGCATCTCCATGTAGAAGATCGTGGGCTGGACGGCGCCGTCATGCTCCCTGGCGATCACCGCCTGCTTGGTGGCGTACATGCAGCAGACCGAGGAGCACCAGGGGTTGGCCTTGTGGGGGTCGCGCGAGCCCACGCACTGGATCCAGGCGATCTTGCGGGGGTGGCGCATGTCCGAGGGGCGCTTGATTTCCCCCATGAAGGGCCCCGAGGCCGAGAGGATGCGCTCGAACTGGATGGAGGTGACCACGTTGGGCCAGCGGCCGAACCCCAGCTCCGGGCGGATCGTGGGGTTGTAGCGCGCCAGCCCGGGGCTGAGGATCACGGCCCCCACGGCCAATTCCAGGTCCCGGCCCTGGTCCTCGAAGTCGATGGCGTTGGTCTCGCAGAACTTCTGGCAGGCCTTGCAGCGGCCGCGCTGGAAGTAGAGGCAGTTGTCGGCGTCGATGACCCGGGTGTTGGGCACCGCCTGGGGCAGCAGCGCATAGATGGCCTTGCGCTTGCTCAGGCCCTGCTCGAACCCGCTGACCACCAGCTTGGGGCATTTCTTCTCGCAGGCCCCGCAGCCGGTGCAGCGTTCGGCGATGACGTAGCGGGGCTTCTGGTGGACCGTGACCGCGAAATTCCCCGCCTCCCCCGTGACCCCGGTGACCTCCGCGAGGGTGTGCAGCACGATGTTGGGGTGGCGCCCCACCTCCACCATCTTGGGGGAGATCATGCACATGGAGCAGTCCCCGGTGGGGAAGGTCTTGTCCAGCATGGCCATGGTGCCGCCGATGGAGGAGTCCCGGGTCACCAGGTGGACCTTGAAGCCGCTGTCGGCCAGGTCGAGGGCCGCCTGCATCCCGCCGATGCCGCCCCCGGCGATGAGGACCGAACCGCGTTTGGTGCTAGTCTGCGTCGTGTTCATGGGGTTCCAGCTCCTTCAAGAGATCCGTGCCGTCGATGAAATGCCGGTCGGTCTGCAACTCTTCGGGGGGGATGCCCATGGCCGCCCCCAGGACCTCGGTGATGAAGTAGACCGGCAGGCGCTGGGGGAGGCCCAGGGCGGCGGCGAAGGTCTCCTGGTGGGCGTCCAGGTTCATCTGGCACATGGGGCAGGAGGCCACGAAGCAGTTGGCCCCCCGGGCGACGGCATCCTGGAAGATGCGCCCCATGAGGTTCATGGCGGTCTGGGGGTCGTTGACCGCGGCCGAGGCCCCGCAGCAGGCGGTCTTGTAATTCCAGTCGATGGCCCGGACGCCGATGGCCTCCAGAATAGTTTCCATGCCGTGGGGGTTCTCCACGCTGTCGGAGACCGTCACGCGGTAGGGGAAGCGGGTCAGCATGCAGCCGTAGTAGCAGACGGGATGCAGGTCGCGGAACTTGAGGACGGCCTGCTGGGCCACGGCCCCGGCAGTGACCCGTTCCACCAGGGCCTCCAGGATGGAGGTGACCTTGAGGCCCCCGCGCACGGGGCGGCGCAGCTCGCCGTTGACCGCCTGCTGCAGGGCGGGATCGTCGGCCAGGCGCTGCTGGGCCACCAGGGTGCGGGAATAGCAGGCCGAGCAGGGGATCACCATTTCCGCAAAGCCGCTGTTTTCGGCGATGCCGATGTTGCGCGCCGCCATGGCCACGGCCAGGAAGTCGTCCACCTTGCCGGCGGAGGTGGCGCCGCAGCAATTCCAGTCCTCGATTTCCTGGAGCGTCACCCCCAGTTCGGCGAAGACCCGCCGGCTCTGCACATCGTAGAGGGCGGAGGACTGCTTCAGGGAACATCCGGGGTAATAGGCGAGTTGCATGCTGGACCTCTTCTGCTTTGCGCGGTGGTCGTTACCGGCGGGGATTCGATGGCGCCTCGCGCCGCGCCCTGAGGTGCGGCCCGGGGCGGATCCCCCGGCCTGTCAGCGGGCCGCCCGCGCGGCCTGGGACTTGCGCCGCAGGGCCTGGATCTCGGCGCGGCCGCCCGATTTCAGAAAACCCATGTGCATGCGCTTGAGCCGCAGCATGGCCAGCCCCAGGCGCATCTGCTGCCGGATCTCGCTCATGATGGCCCCGAAACGGAACCGCCGGGCCTCCAGGAAGGCGTTCTTCATCTCGTAGGCGCCCATGAATTCCATTTCGTTGACCCGACCCCAGCGCACCCCGCTTTCCAGGAAGGCGTCGTGGAAATGGGCCACCTTGGGCTGGAGCGCCGGGACATGCTCTTCCTTGGCCATCTTCTTGAGAGTTTCGGTGATGCGCGCCGTCTGGATGTCGTTGGGGCAGCGCTCGCCGCAGGTGTAGCAGGAGACGCAGCGCCACACCAACTCGTTGCTCAGGGCCTGGTCGCGGTCCCCCAGCATCACCATGCGGATGAGCCGGTTGGGGGTCACGAATCCGGTTTCGTCCCCCACGGCGCATCCGGCGGCGCAGCGCCGGCACTGGTAGCAGGCGGCGAGGTTCTGGCCCGAGCGCGCCGCCACCTCCTGGAGGAAGGTACGGGCCTCGGTGGGCTGGAATTGGAGGGCTGCCTCGATCATGGTCGGCTCCTTCCCCGGGAAAGGGTCTGGCGGGTGCGCACGGACGGCCGCCGAGGGCGGGGCCGCGGGCTCGCGGGCCGTGCCCGGCAGCGGGGCCGGGACACCGTCCGGGGGTGGCTAGAGCAACCATTGTGCCAGGGCGGAGGGGTCGGGATGATAAGGGATAAGTATCTGAAAACGTATTGTTTTAAAGGTTGGAGCGGGGGGGCTGCCAAGGGAGGTGGGGAGGGGGACCGTTCCAATTTGGACTAGCCGTCCGGATTAGAAATGGAAAAACAGACGGTTAAAACCTATGTGCCATTTTGGAACGGTCTATTTTGGCAGCTCAGTTGCTGTGCTTGGCCTGCTCCTCGGGGGAAAGGGTCCAGAAGGGGGTGCCGTCCTCGGTAACGCGCACCTTGAACTCGAAGAAATCGCCCTTTTTGACCTTGGAGGCCAGAAACACGAATTTGCCGTCGATTTCCACCCAGACGCCCTTCACCTTGACCTTGTCCCCCCGGCGGACGCCGATGGCTTCCGGGTCGCGGAACCAGGCCGGGCAGACGTGGACCAGGTTCACCTGGTCGGGCCCCTCCTCCACCTCCAGGGCCACCGCCGGCGACATTCCCGGCATGGGGGTCACGGTGAAGACCTTCGTGACGGTCCCCTTGAAATCGTCCTGCTCCCGGGCGTCGTAAAGCTTGTTGTAGGCGCTGCCGGCCTCCCAGCCGGCCTTTTCCGATGTGTCGGCCGCCGGTAGGGGGCCGGCCGCCAGCAGCAGGAGGGCCAGGCCCGCCAGCAAGGGGTTGATGACGTTTCGTTGCATGGGGTGCATTCCTCCCGGTTGGGTTTTGAAGGGCAGCCGGGGCGGTTGCCCGGGGGGGAAGCCCATCCCCGGAGCGCCCGGCGAGCAGCGTGCGGCCGGGGGCTGTGGACCACGGCCGCATGGGTCTCAAGATAGGGTCGAATCCGCGAATCTCAAGCCGGACCCGCCGGCGGGCGGGTCACCGCGGCGGCGGGGGGCGTCACCGGCTCCAGGTGGGTCCCGTCGGCGGCCATTTCCCAGTAAAAGAGGTATTCTTCCAGGTCGTTGAAGGGGTTGTCGCGGTCCCAGTAGGCGTAGGCGCCCAGGTCCTGGCTCAAAAAATCGTTCCAGAACTGGTCCCGGAGCAGGTCCGGCGGCATGGCGGGGGACAGGAAGAACTGGTTGACATCGTAGGTGCGCACGGGGTCGTTGTGGTCGCCTTCCAGCTCCCAGCGGGCCTCTCCCGGGTGGGCCGCCGCCGGCCGGCTTTTGAAGCGGATGGGGTTGCCGGAGTTGAAGACGAACTCCAGGAGCCGGTTGCGGTCTTCGCAGAACCACCACCAGTCGGAAACGGTGTCGTGGAGGACGTGATGCGCCTGGCCGTGCTCCTCCAACAGGTGGCGCAGGTCATGGGGCGTCTTCAGTTGCAGCTGAACCACCTGGTTGAAGTCCATGCTCGCCTCCCTGGGGGTCACCCCCTGCTGTCGGTTGCCGCGCCGGGCCGTTTCTATTCCAAGTGGCGACCGGCGTCAAGGCCGCGGCCTCGGTATCCTGGCCGCGCGCCGGACGCCCGGGGGGAGGCCCCCGCGTGCGACCCGGCGATCCCTAACAGGCTGTGGCGGGCTAATTGTCGATGCCGCCCAGGCAGATGTATTTGACCTCGACGTATTCCTCGATTCCGTAGGAGGCGCCTTCGCGACCGATGCCGGACTCCTTGACGCCGCCGAAGGGCGCGATCTCGGTGGAGATGATGCCGGTGTTGACCCCCACGATGCCGAACTCCAGGGCTTCGGCCAGGCGCCAGATCCGGCCGATGTCCCGGCTGTAGAAATAGGCCGCGAGGCCGAATTCGGTGGCGTTGGCCATCCGGATCACGTCCGCGTCGCTTTCGAAGCGGAAGAGGGGCGCCACCGGCCCGAAGGTTTCCTCCCGGGCCACGCGCATCGCCTGGGTCACCCCGGTGAGCACCGTGGGCATGAAAAAAGTGCCCCCCAGGGCATGGCGTTGCCCCCCGGCGGCCACCCGGGCCCCTTTCTGCAAGGCGTCGGCGATGTGCTCCTCCACCTTCTCCACGGCGGCGCGGTCGATAAGCGGCCCCTGCACCACCCCCGGCTCCATCCCGTTGCCCACCTTGAGCCGGCCCACGGCCGCCTTCAGCTTGTCCGCAAAGGCCTCGTAGACCCCGGCCTGCACATAGATCCGGTTGGCGCACACGCAGGTCTGCCCGGAATTGCGGAACTTGCTGGCCATAGCACCCTCCACGGCCGCCTCCAGGTCGGCGTCGTCGCAGACGATGAAGGGAGCGTTGCCCCCCAGCTCGAGCGAAACCTTCTTCACGGTGTCGGCGCATTGGCGCATGAGCTGCTTGCCGGTGGCCGTGGAGCCGGTGAAGGTGAGCTTGCGCACCGTGGGGTTGGCCGTCAGCTCGCCGCCGATGGCCGCGGCATTCCCGGTGACCACGTTGAAGACCCCCGGCGGGATCTCGGCGCGATGGGCGAGCTCCGCCAGGGCCAGGGCCGAGTAGGGCGTCTGGGAGGCGGGCTTGACGACCATGGTGCAGCCGGCCGCCAGGGCCGGGCCGGCCTTGCGGGTGATCATGGCGCAGGGGAAGTTCCAGGGGGTGATGGCCGCGCACACCCCCACGGGCTGCTTGATCACCAGGATGCGCTTGTCGGCCTGGTGCGGCGGGATGACCTCGCCGTAGATGCGGCGCGCCTCCTCGGCGAACCATTCGATGAAGGCCGCGCCGTAGGCGATCTCCCCCATGGATTCCGCCAGGGATTTGCCCTGCTCCGTGGTCATGAGCACCGCCAGGTCCTTCTGGTGGGCCATGATCAGGTCGTACCAGCGCCGCAGGTGCCGCGCGCGCTGCTTGGCGGTGAGCGCCCGCCAGCCCGGCAGCGCGGCGTCGGCGGCCTCGATGGCCTGGCGGGTTTCCGCAGCACCCATCTGCGGCACGCTGCCGATCACCTCCCCGGTGGCCGGGTTGCGGATCTCACGACGGGTGCGGTCGGCGGCGTCGACCCATCGGCCCCCTATATAGCCCTGCTGGTGAAACAGGTGGCTGTCGTTCAGTTGCATGACACATTCCTCTTCAGAAAATGCATTGGCGGGCTGAAGATGACCCTGGCCCGAATAGCCATCCTTGGCTAGGTGAGGCTTCGGTTCTCCCTATTGCCGAGCATGAACCGCGTCGTGAAGGCAGCGGACGGCCCTCACGACGTGGTTCATGCATTTGTTGGGGGTTTTTCCCCTTTGACAACGTTCCCTCTTGACGTGAGACGTCCAGACGTCTATTCTGACGACATTATGAAAGACAGCCCCGTCAGATATCCGCCAGGCCGCGTAAGGGACGGCATCTTTCAGGTGTTGTCCCTAACCTCAAAGGCGCTCTCCGTCAAGGAGATTGAAGCGCGCGTGAACCAGGTCATTGGTCCGACTCCTGCATCTTCGGTCCGGTCTTATCTCCGGCTGAACACACCGGCAATGTTTATCCGAGAAGAACGAGGATTTTACGCTGTGCGATCAGCCGTGGGGGCGGGAATCCAACGGGTATTGCCTATGGCGAACGACTGGGCCGCGCCGGCAGATTTTGGCCAAGCGACGTTGCATCATGCGGACTGCTTCGATTGGATAGGGCAACAGCCCGACAACAGCTTTCATGCCGTTGTCACTGACCCGCCGTACGGTCTACATGAGTACACGGCTGAGCAGCAAGCGAAACTCCGCAAGGGCAAAGGCGGGGTCTGGCGCATTCCTCCCTCGTTTGACGGCCACGCACGTTCTCCTCTTCCTAGATTCACCACCCTTACCCCCGAGCAACTTGAGTACCTAAGGGCGTTTTTTTTCGTCTGGGGGCGTCTGTTGCTGCCCAAACTTGTTCCCGGCGCTCATGTTGTGGTCGCGTCAAATCCACTTCTGTCGTATCTCGTTTCCGCTGCGCTTGCGGATGCAGGACTCGAACGCCGTGGGGAAGTCGTTCGGCTGACAATGACAATGCGAGGTGGGGATCGACCCAAGGCCGCCCACAATGAATTCCCGGATATCAGTGTCATGCCGCGATCGATGTGGGAACCGTGGGTAGTCTATCGCAAGCCCATCGAGGGACGAGTGCAGGACAACTTGAGGAAGTGGCACACGGGTGGATTCCGTCGACCTCGTCAGGACAAGCCGTTCGGCGACGTCATAAGCTCGTCGCCGACACGGAAGACCGAACGCGAGCTAGCTCCACACCCGAGCCTCAAGCCGCAGTCGTTCCTGCGGGAATTGGTGCGGGCCGTCTTGCCGCTCGGGAAGGGTGTAGTGCTCGATCCGTTTGCGGGGGCGGGGTCAACGCTGGCAGCGGCAGAAGCCGTGGGTTATGCGAGTGTTGGCGTCGAGAAGGACGAATACTTCTTCACGATGGCCTGTGAGGCGATTCCCAAGCTGATTCGTTTCTCGCTGAACGGCAGTCATCCCAAACGGTAGACACAGCTCTGTCGGAGTTTCTGGATACCGTTCTTATGCAACGTGGCCGTGCGAGTACCAAGTACGCCGCGCGCATTTCGTCTGAAGTCTTCGATGGCGACATGTCCAAGATAGACCTCAGTGAAGGTCATAGGGCGGCGGTTCAATGCGGGTTCGGTCTCGTTGTCGACAGCATAGACGAAAACACACATCCACTGTTCGCGGGCACCATGCGTATCGACCGCTCCGCCAGCTTTCCTTGTCGTCTTGATCTCGACGCCGTCGGTCCCTGATTTGACGGCGTTACCGGGATAAATGCCTTGTACGATCAGGTCGGGGTGTCCATTGAAGTACTGGTTTTCCCGAAGAACCCTTGAGTGCTTGGCAAGACTTGCAGTCAGCATGTCGGAAAGCACTCCCGACATGATCGCGGGCCGCAGCATATCATCCAACCTTTGCAACCCCTTGCCGGTCAGATGGGAGTTCACGTCGTAGAAAAAGTCGTATACGTCCTGCATTGCCATCTGGAAATCCTGGACACGCAACTCAAACGGCAACTGAAGAGCCAGGTTGAATGCGGTGACATCGACGTTGTTTCGTGAGATAGGCATGTGTCTGGCTCGCAACTTAGCGGTGCTGACACTCGCGCATCAACCTCCGGTGTTTTCAGCGTCCTTTCCTGTCTGGCCTCAGCGATTTAGTGTTTATGCGACGCTAAGCCGACCAAAAAGTTTAATCCGTTGGCAGCCTTTTCATTTCTTAGCCGAACTTCGCGGCCAAGGCAATTCTTTCATTTCCGGCAATCGGTCGCGGGGGTCATTCGCTCCGCTGCCTCAACGTTGAGCACGGCGGGCATGGAGGTGCGTTTCGGATACTTTTCCGGCGTTGCGATTCTCATACCAATTCGCTAACAAGATG
>DJGG01000186.1:43783-69731 GCA_002432195.1 Desulfobacteraceae bacterium UBA5852 | reverse complement strand
GGCCGAAGCCATGTACCAGCAGGCCTCCCAGGATGCAGCCGGAGCCGGACCCCAGGCGGGCGGCCCCCAGAGCGCCGGCGGCACGCCGGATGACGTCGTGGACGCGGACTTCGAAGAAGTGAAGGAAGATAAAAAGTAGAATCCCCAGCCATACGGCAGCGCGGATTCCAGACGCCCGCGGGAGCTCATCCCGCGGGCGTTTGCGTTAGCTCCGGAGCGCCGCCGTCTTCGGCGGCGCTCCGGGTCTTTTCCCGTCAGCGGCCGGAGAAGACCTTCTGCAACAGCTCGGTGGTCCTGGCCGCGGGGTTTTGACGGATGCTGGCCTCTTCCCGGGCGACCAGCGCGAACAACCCCTCCAAGGCCTGGTCGGTGACATAGGCGTCCAGATCGAAGGCCGCGCTGCCGGCAAAAGGGATCGTCCGCACCTTGGCATCCAGCGCCTGATAGGCCTGGGTCACCCCCACCTCGGACATCGCCTGGTGCACATTGGGCTTGAAGGCCGCCGCCAGGCGCTCACCGGTTTTCTCCTGGAAATAGCGCGTGGCTTCATCGTCGCGGCCGTTGAGAATGCGGCGCGCGTCATCCAGGCGCATGGCCGTCAGTGCGTCCCCGAAGATCGGCTTGGCCGCGGGGGCCGCCCGCTCGGCCGCCCGGTTCATGCTGAGGACGAAAGCGTCCAGTTGATCCCCGTAGCCGGCCGTGCGGATAAGGGTTTCCATTTTGCGGATCTGGTCCGGCAGGAGGATCTTGATATCCGGATTCTGAAAATAGCCGTCCGGCTTGCCCGCCGCCGCCGTGGCATTGGCGGTTCCGACCGCCAGCGCCTCCTTGAGCCCCTTGATGATTTCGTTGTCCGACAGGCCGCCGCTCTCGCCCGCCGACTTCACCGCACCTTTGAGCAGGTCGCCGATACCCGCCGCCCCCACGATGCCAACCGGACCCGCCAGCAGCAGGGTCATTACCACCGAGACGATCCAACCTCTCCAGGAATGCATGCTCACCTCCTCGGTAGGGATTGCCCACCTGCGGATAGCCGCGCCGCAGACAGATTCTAAGGTTTATCCTCGTCCGGCGTGTCGCTGACGGCCGTCAGCTTGGCCGCACTCCACGGGACCTCCGCGAGAAACCGCTCCCGGCGATGCCCGCAGTCACTGCTGCCACAGATGGGGCATAGCCTCGGAGTGCACGGATCCATGTGAACCAGCACGCCGGCCGCCCCGGGTACGCGCTTCAGAATGAGGTTCTCCAGGAACTCGGCTTCGGCGTGAGCCGCTTCCAGACGGAGGTTCCTGGGGAGCAACAGGTGCAGGTCCACGTGGACGGCGGCTCCGGAGCGCCAGGCCCGCAACTTGTGAACATCCACCCAATCGGGCCGACGCGCCTGGACGATCAGCGCCGCAATGATCTCGAGCAGATCCGGGTCCGAGGCGTCCATCAGGCCCTTGATGGATTGGCGGATGAGCTGGAAACCGGCATACAGGATGTGGAGCCCCACCCCGCAGGCCACCAGGCCGTCCAACCGGTACCAGCCCGTGAGGACCACCAGCGCCAGCCCTGCCACGACCCCCGCCGAGGTGTAGACATCGGTGAGGACGTGCCGCCCGTCGGCCTCCAGGGTGATGGACCGGGTGCGCCGCCCCACCCGCATCAGCTGCAGCCCCAGCCCCAGGTTGACCAGGCTGGCGGCCAGGATGATCGCCGAGGCCAGGCCCAGCTGCGGCAGGGGCTGGGGGCGCAGGATGTGCTGGATGCCGCTGATGAAAATGCCCAGCGCCGCCAGCACGATCAGGGCCCCCTCGAAGCCGGCGGAAAAGTATTCGATCTTGCCATGTCCGTACGGGTGGCTGGAATCCGGGGGCTTGGCAGCCACAAAGACACTTATGGCGGCGAAGGCGCTGGCCACCACATTGATGATGGACTCCAGGGCGTCCGACAGAATCGCGGAGGATCCGGTGATCCGCCAGGCAAAAAATTTAACCCCCATCAACAGGAGTCCCACCAGGAAGGCGGCTGCCACCGCCTGGCGACGAAGTCGAAGCTCGATTTCGGGAGCGGTGGGGGGAGGCATGGGGATTCCATTCCTGTGGGCATCGGCGGCGGTCCCGCCGCGGTGCGGAAGGGCCACGGCGCCATCGGGCTGGGCTCGGACCAGGTCTCAGGCCGGGCCCGGGGTCTCCAGCCGGATGCTGAGGGGTATGATGTGCAGGTGACGGCTGACTTCCATGGTTTTGCCCAACCGCCAGTCACCGCAACGGCGGCGACCGTTCAGACGCCCTTCGATCTGCCCCACGACACCCGCCACATCGATGACCGGGTGGCGCGCCAGCACGTGGGGCAGCCCGTAGGTGAGGCTGCAGGTCAGGCATTTCCCGGGCCGCTGCCGGAGGTTAAAGTGAAATTGGAGGCGCTCCGCATCGGCTCCGGCATACACGAGACGGATATCGTAAGCCCCTTCGCCGGGATCGCCCAGCAGGGCCTCGAAAAAAAGGTCCGTGCGCTCGGCGGGAAAAATCGCCTCCAGGGCAGCCGGCGAAAAGAGCGTTGTGTAGGCGTCGTCGGTCATAGCCGCGATTCCTTGCCTCGGGCAGACAGGGATTGGGGACGGAAGCACGGGCATCTATTCCGGTCGGCGGGTGGGTCTCGTCCCCGGGGCTGGATGGGTTGCCTATAACATATCCCCCTTGGACTGACAAACCGGCCTTGCCGGTAAAGGACGCGCCCCAGGGGGACGCGGGGGCACGCAGGCGTCCCCCTGGGGCGCAGCCGCCTGGCGCCCGCGGCCCGTCGCGACGCGATCCACGGCGCGATCCACGGCTTGACGGCCTGCGCGCCATCGCTTACCATCGGAAATCATGGGGAAGGCAACGGCCTCCGCTCCTCGCACCACCGTCCCCATGGACCCCGAAAGCATCGCCGCGACCCGGCACCGGTGACATGGCACCCAAGCGACGCCTCATCCTCCTGGCCGGCACCGTGGCCGGACTGACCATCTTCGGCACCCTGCTGGGGCTGCGCTTGCAGGGCTTTCCCGGCCCGAGGACCCCGCCTGCTCCCACCGCCGGGCCCCAAACCTCCCCGTGGGAGGGCGAAACCTACATGGCCGTTTTCCAGGCCGACCGGCGCATCGGCACCACCACCACCCGCCTCCAACGGGATGGCGCGCGCTACCGGCTCACCGAAAGCGCCCACCTGCGCCTGAACACCATGGGGCTGGTTCAAGATCTGACCCTCCGGTCGGAATCCCGCTTGAACGCCGATCTGACCCTGGCCGAGGGCACTTTCAGCATTTCTTCGGGTCTCTTTCGCTTTTCCGCCCACGCCCTCGTGCGGGATGGACACCTGCGCCTCACGACCCGCTCTGCCGATGCGGAGACGCGACAGGATCTGTCTCTGGCCGAAGCCGTCTACACCCCCGGCAGCATGCTGGCGGCCCTGGCCGCTGCCCGGCCCGAGGCGGGACAGCGGTTGCGCTTCCCGATTTTCGACCCCTCCAGCCTGGCCCGTGACGCGGTCGACATACAGGTGGAGGGTCCCGACACGATCTTCGTGGGCGGTCGCAGCGTCAACGGCCTGAGAGTCACCCTGCTTTTCAAGGGCGCGCGGCAAACGGCCTGGCTGGACACCGCGGGCCGGGTGCTGAAGGAAGAGGGGCTGCTGGGGTTCCGCCAGGAGCGCCTGGACGCCAAGACGGCCGGGCAGCCGCTCCCGGCGGCGGGCAGCCGCGACCTCGTGGAGGCCGTGGCCGTCATTCCGGATCGTGAGCTTCCACCGCCGGAGCAAATCGCGCGCTTGCGGGTGCGCCTTTCCGGGGTCGACAGCGCGTCCCTGGCCCTCGCCGGAGGCCGGCAGGCGCTGGAGGCCGGGGTGCTCTCGATTACCCGGGAAACCCCGCCCGCGGCCGCTGATCCCGGCGCCAGCCTGCCGGCCGGACTGGACGTCTATCTGGAGGCCGAAGCTTTCATACAGTCCGACCATCCGGCCATCCGGGCGCGGGCTCAGGCCTTGCAGTCCCCTGGGGCCACCCCGGAGCAGACGCTCCGCGCGATCGTGTCCTGGATGCGCGCGCATGTGCAGCGTCGACCGGTGATCGCGGTCCCCGATGCCCTGGCCACCCTGAAGGCCGGCATGGGGGACTGCAACGAGCACGCGGTGTTGCTGGCCGCCCTGGCGCGGGCCGCCGGCCTGCCCGCCACGATTGAGGCGGGGGTGGTCTACCAGCGCGGCCGGTTTTTCTACCACGCCTGGAACCGTGTTTTCATCGGCCGCTGGATCACCGCGGACGCGGTCCTGGGCCAAATTCCAGCCGACGTGAGCCACATCCGCCTGGTGGAGGGCGGACCGGCGGGTCAACTCGACCTGCTGGGCCTGATGGGCAGGCTTTCGGTCAGCATCGTCGATTTCCAGCCGGATCTTGGTTCCGCAACACCGCCCAACGCCTCCCCCGGTGGCCCGCCACCGGGCGTTGCCTCCCCGGGAGCACCTGCGCGCCATGCTGCAGATTGACAACGTCACCAAGCGCTACGGCCGGCACATCGCCGTGGACCGCTTGAGCCTCACGGTCCGCCGGGGGGAGATCTTCGGGTTCATCGGGCCCAACGGCGCCGGCAAAACCACCACCATCAAAATGATCGGCGGCGTGCTGGCTCCCGACGCCGGCGCCATCCGCATCGCGGGGATCGACCTGCGCGCCGATCCCGTGGCGGCCAAACGCTGTGTGGGCTTCGTGCCCGACCGCCCCTATCTCTATGAAAAGCTCACCGGCATGGAGTTCATGCGCTTCAGCGCCGACCTCTACGGCGTGGCCCCGGAGGATTTTGACCGGCGCGCCCGGGCCGAGCTGGAGCGCTTCGCCCTGGTGGATTGGGCCGAAGAACTGATCGAATCGTATTCCCACGGGATGAAACAACGCCTGATCCTCTGCGCCGCCCTGCTGCACCGCCCGCAGCTGATCGTGGTGGACGAGCCCATGGTGGGATTGGATCCCGCCGCCATTCGCCTGGTCAAGGGTCTTTTCCGCCACCTGGCCACGGAGGGAACCACCGTGTTCCTCTCCACCCACACCCTCTCGGTGGCCGAGGACCTCTGCGACCGCATGGGTATCCTGCATCGCGGGCGACTGGCGGCCACCGGCAGCCTGGCGGACCTCCGGCGCGAAGCCGGTGTGGCCAGCGGAGACCTCGAAGACATCTTCCTCAACATGACCCGGTCGCCGCCGCCAACCGGAGCGCGGTCGTTTCCGCCCGCCAACGGAGAAACCAGCGCATGACCGGCATCCTGGGGCTCTTGACCCCCCGCTGGCGCGCCCTGCGCCATGCCTGGCGCGCGCCTGCCGCCCGTCCCCGCTGGGGCCGCTACCTCGTGCTTGCGGTCATCGGCGGCCTTTTCTGGGTGGGAGCCCTCTCGCTGTCCCTGCGGATCCTGAGATACTTTGCCGGTGTCGAGGGCCTCGGCGACATCCTGGCGCACAAGCTGCTGGCCATGGTGCTGATCACGGCCTTCGCCCTGCTGCTCTTCAGCGCCATCCTGACCCTGCTGTCCAAGCTCTACCTGTCCCGGGACCTGGTGCTGGTGCACGCCTTGCCGGTGCCGGCCCACGAGATATTCACGGCCCGCTGGATCGAAGGCACCTTCGACAGCTCCTGGATGGTGGTCGTCTATACCCTGCCGGTCTTTATCGCCTACGGGCGGGTCTACCAGGCGGCACCGGGCTATTACCTGCTCCTGGTCGCCAGCCTCCTGGCCCTGGCCCTTACGGCCACCGCCGCCAGCGCCCTGCTGGTGATGATCGCCGTGGTGGCCATCCCGGCCAATCGCATGCGCAATCTTTTAATTTTCCTCGGGATTCTCCTGTTTGTGGTGCTTTATATGGCCGTGCGCCTGCTGAAACCCGAGCAACTGGTGGATCCGGAAACCTTCGCCACGGTGATGACCTACGTGGCGGCCTTGCAAACCCCGTCCTCGCCCCTGCTGCCCACCACCTGGGCCTTCGATACCTTGCGCAGCGGTCTCACCGGCGCCTGGCGGGAGGCGTGCTTCCACGCGGCCCTGGCCTTGAGTGCCGCCGGCGTCCTCATCCTGATGATGGTCCAGGCCAGTGAATGGCTTTATGCCCAAGGGTTTTCCAAGGCCCAGGCCGCCGCGCCACGCCTGTTCCGGTTTCGGACGACCTCCTGGGGCCTCCTGCGGGCGCTGCCCGGCCCCATGCGGGCCTTCGTGGCCAAGGAGGTCCGAACGTTCGTGCGCGACCAGACCCAGTGGTCCCAGCTCTTCCTGATCGCCGCCCTGGTGGTGATCTACATCTACAACTTCAAGGCCCTTCCCCTGGAACGCTCCCCGATCCAGACGGTCTACCTCCAGAACCTGCTCGCCTTTCTGAATGTCGGGCTGGCGCTGTTCGTGCTGGCGGCCATCGCGGGGCGTTTCGCCTTCCCGGCCGTCAGCGGCGAGCGCGAGGCGTTCTGGCTCGTCCAGGCCGCCCCTCTGTCCCTCCGGGCCTTCCTCTGGATCAAATTCAGCGTTTACGCCGTCCCCCTGCTGGGGCTCACGGAAATTCTGGTGGTGGTCACGAATCTCCTGCTGCAGGTCTCCGCGTTCATGATGATCCTCTCGACGCTTACCGTGGCCCTGATGGTGCCCGGAGTTGTGGCCCTGGGCATCGGCCTGGGCGCCGCCTATCCCGACTTCAAGGCCGAAAATCCCGTCCAAACCGTGACGGGCTACGGGGGTCTGCTCTACATGCTCCTGGCGGCGCTGTTCATCGGGGCGGTGATCGTGCTGCAGGCCGGTCCGGTCCACTCCCTGGTGATGGCCGAGCTCAGGGGGCGCGCCTTGCCCCCCATGCGGCAGGCCTGGATTGCCGGTTCCTTTGCCCTCTGTCTGGGGCTGTGCCTGGCGGCCGTGGTGCTGCCCATGCGCCACGGGGAGCGCGCCCTGGAACGCCTCCGCCATTGAGCCTTGGGCCCCCGGCAGGTCCCGGCGCGCTTGACAGCCACCGGGCAAAGGTCTAGAACCCATCTGAACAAACCCTGTTATTGAGATGGGTTCGGGGTTTGCGCTTTGCCATCCGCGATGGGCCCGCGCTCCGTCCATCTCCGTTCCTGCCCCTGCATGGAGAACCACGCGATGAAAAAGTTGCTCCAGTGGACCGCCATTGTCACCGGCAGCCTGGCTGTTCTCGTGGTGGTCGCCCTGTTGGTGATCCCGCGGTTCGTGGACGTACAGCACTACAAACCGATCATCGAGCGCAAGGTCACGGAAGCCACGGGGCGCCCCTTTGCCATCGGCGACGATCTCCAACTCTCGCTGTTTCCCTGGGCGGGCCTGGCCTTCAGCGATCTGCGCCTGGGCAACCCGCCGGGTTTCGAGGAAGGCGAATTCCTGACCGTGGCCGGCTTCGAGGCCCGCCTCAAGCTGATCCCGCTGCTCTCCCGCGACATCGAGGTGAAGCGCTTCGTGGTCAAGGACCCCCGCATCACCTTGATTCGTGAAAAGGACGGGCGAACCAACTGGACCATGACGCCCAAGCCGTCGGCACCGGAACCGGCGGCGGGCGGCGCACCGGGATCTCCGGCGCCTGGGCCCATGGAGCTGAAGTCCCTTTCCGTGGGCGAATTTGCCGTGACCGGCGGAGCGGTCACCTGGATCGACCGCTCCGCCGGACAGCGCCATGACATCACCGACCTCCGCCTGACCCTGGGGAACCTGGCCCTGGGTCAAACCGTGGACCTGGATTTTGCCGCCCAGGTGGACCAAAAACCGGTAGCCCTGGTGGGGCGCGTGGGGCCTTTGAGCATGGATGTCGATGCGCAGCCCCTGACGTTCGACCTCACCCTGAAGGCCCTTGCGGAACTGGTGGTCACCCTCCAGGGCCAGGTCGAAACCCCCATTGGGGATCCGCGCTTCGATGTCCGGGTTTCCATGCCCGAGGTCTCCCCTCGCCGGCTGCTGGCGGCTCTGGGCCAACCCCTCCCCTTGCAGCCGAGCGACGACCGTGTGCTGCAGACACTCGCCCTGGAGGTTCGTCTGCAAGGCTCCCCCGGGGACCTCCAGGCCCGCGACGGCGTCCTGCGCCTGGACGACACGCGCGTGGATTTCAGCTTGCGCGCGCACGAACTGGCCAAACCGGCCATCACACTGGATGCCCGGGGGGATTCCCTGGACCTCGACCGCTACCTGCCCCACCGGGAGGATGCCGGCAAAACCGCCGATGGCGGCGGCACCTCGGGCGGCGGCAAGGCCGCCCGGAAGCCCGTGGACTACGGCCCCCTGCGACGCCTGGAACTGGACGCCCGGTTGGACCTGGGACGCCTCAAAGTCCGCAACGCGCAGATCCAGAACATCCATTTGCAGGTCCGCGGACGCAACGGGGTCTTCGACCTCGAACCCTTGAGCGCGGAACTCTACCAGGGCCGGTTTCAATTGACGGGCAAGGCGGATCTCCGGCGCCAGGCTCCCCAGTCCTGGGTCACGCTGGGGCTGGCCGATGTCCAGGCCGGACCGCTGGTCAGGGACCTCCTGCAGAAAAACCTCATCGAGGGGCGCACAAATGCCGATATCGAGGTGCGCATGGCCGGCGACGATCCGGACGCCCTGCGACGCAGCCTGGACGGCGGCGGGCACCTGACCTTCAACGACGGCGCCATCGTGGGGATCGACCTGGCGGCCATGGTGCGCAATGTGCAGGCGGCCTTCGGCCAGGGGGAGCGCGTGCAGGAGAAGCCCCAAACCGATTTCACGGAGCTGGCGATCCCCTTCACGCTCACCAGCGGGGTCTTCGCCACCCAGGAGGCCAGCCTCAAATCGCCCCTCCTGCGCACGGTGGCTGCCGGGGAGGCGGACCTGGCCCGGGAGACCCTTGATTTCCGCGTTCAGCCCACCTTCGTGAACACCATCACCGGCCAGGGCGACACGCAGGAACGCAGCGGTATCATGGTGCCCGTGCTGGTGAGCGGCACCTTTGCAAACCCCCGGTTTGCGCCGGACCTGAAGGCTCTGGCGCGGGAGCAGATGGAAAAGAAGGTCTTGGAGTCCGACAAGCTCGATCGGGTCTTCGAGAAGAACCCCGAACTGAAACCCCTGGAAGACACGGCCAAGGGTCTCCTCAAGGGATTGCTCAAGGATTGAATACCGTTTCTGTAAACCGCCGCGCCCCGTCGCCCCGCATAGGGCGCATCCCTTCCCGGCGGGCCCGCGGCATCGTCGTCGTCTTGCTCGCCTGCCTGACGGGCTGTGCCTCCCTCGCGCCTTCCCTGGAAAAACCGCGCCTGCATCTGGTGGATCTGCAGCCGATTCCCGGGGGGTCCATGGAGGCCGCCTTCCGCATGGATTTGCGCGTGACCAACCCCAATGACGTCCCCCTGGAAATCCGGGGACTGGACTGCCGCCTGGAGATCAACGACCGCACCCTGGCCGCTGGGGTTTCCGACGCGCAACTGAGCGTCCCGCGCTACGGCACGGCGCTGCTGCCGGTGACGGTTTACTCTTCCATGGCCGATGTGCTGATCGTCACCATCCGGCTGGCGCGTGACGCCCAACGCACCGGCGCCGCCCCCGCGATCCGCTACCGCCTGGCCGGCCATTTGCGGGTCGCGCGCGAGGTCTCCGGAAGCTTCCGTCTCAGTTTCGCCTCTGAAGGCGAGCTGGCCCTGGATGAGTTCCGCGAGGCGCGGCCCCATGAGCGCCGGCCCTAGATGGGCCCTGTGAACCCTTCGCCACGGCTATGAAGAAGCGCACCCATCGATGACCTTTCCATCCTGTAAGCTCGCCGCCCGTCTGTTCCTCGCCCTGGCCCTGGTGATCACCGCGGCGCCGGACGTCCCGGCCCTCGGCCCCTCGGAACTCTCCGGGCGGGTGCGCGAGCACCTGCGCAACCGCATCGAGGACGGCGGCACCCCTCTCTATATGCGTGTCGGCGAGGACATCATCCAGGCCGCCTGGGCGTTGCCGCAGTTCTATGGGCAACGGGGCTACTTGCCGGCCTGGATCGATGACCACGGCCCCACCACCCTGGCAAGCGACCTGCTGACGGCCCTGGTCCAGTCCGCCGACGAGGGCCTGCAGCCGCGCCATTACCACGTGGCGACCATAGAAGCCCTCCTCGCCCTCGCCCGGGAGCCTCTCGCGCCCCCGGATCCCCGACGGCTGGCGGAGCTCGACCTGCTGCTCACCGACGCCTTCCTGATCTACGGTGCCCACCTGGCGGGGGGCAGTGTGGACGCCGCCGCCATCGACGTTGAATGGCCCACGCATCCCCGGGAGCGGAACTTGACCCTGCGCCTGGAAGGCGGACTGGCCAGCGGCCGGGTAGCCGAAGTCCTCTGGGATTTGCGCCCCCGGGAGGAGGGCTACCGGCGGCTGCGTGGGGCCCTGGCGGCCTTACGGAGGCTGGAGACCGCCGGGGGGTGGCCCCAGGTGCCTCCGGGGCCGAAGCTCCAGCCCGGCGACGCGGACCCGCGGGTGGCGTTTCTGCGGCAGCGCCTGCGGGTGACCGGAGAATTGCGCGAGGTCGGCAGCGTCACGGAGGTGCTTTTCGACGAACCCCTGACCGAGGCCGTCAAGGCCTTTCAGCGGCGTCACGGCCTGGAACCCGATGCCGTGGTGGGTGCGGAGACCCTCGCGGCCCTCAACATTCCGGTGGCGGCACGCACCCGCCAGGCAATCCTCAACCTGGAACGCTGGCGCTGGCTTCCCCGGGACCTGGGGCGCCGCTACCTGCTGGTCAACATCGCGGCCTTTCAGCTTACCCTGGTGGAAGACGGCCGGCCGGTCCTGGAAATGAAGGCCGTCGTGGGGCGGGACTACCGCCGGACCCCGGTATTCAGCGACCGGATCGCGTACCTGGTCTTGAGCCCTTACTGGAATGTGCCCCCGCGGATCGCCGTCGAGGACAAGCTGCCCCTGATCCGCAAGGATCCCGGGTACCTGGCCAAGCAGCACCTGCGCGTGTTCCGCGGCTGGGGCGCCGATTCCGAGGAAGTGGACCCGCAGACGGTGGACTGGGGCAGCCTCTCCAAAGCCAATTTCCCCCTGCGCCTGCGCCAGGACCCCGGTCCCTGGAATGCCCTGGGGGAATTGAAATTCATGTTTCCCAACCCCTACGATGTCTACCTCCACGGAACCCCGGACCGGCACCTGTTCGCCCGCAGCCGGCGCAGCTTCAGCTCGGGCTGCATCCGCATCGAGAATCCGGTGGATCTGGCCGTCCATCTGTTGCGGGACGACCCCCGCTGGACCCGGGGAGCCATCCTGGAAGGCATCGAACGCCGCGCGGAACAGACCGTGCCCCTGAAGCAGCCGCTGCCCATTCATCTCCTCTATTGGACCGCCTGGGTCGCCGAGGATGGTACCATGCATTTCCGCAACGATATCTACCAGCGGGACGACCGCCTGGTCACAGCGCTCCTGGACGCGCCCCTCGTGACCGCCGCCCCCCTGGGACCCCATCGTCCCGCGCCCGCCATGCCGCCCCACGGCCGGGCCGAGTGACGGACGGAACCCGCCGGAACCCGGTGGGACGGCCGCTTTCCGCCCCAACACCAAAGGAGCCCGCGCATGAAGGTGATCGCATTCAACGGCAGTGCCCGCCAAAACGGCAACACCAGCATCTTGATCCGCCACGTCCTCGAACCGTTGGCGCAGGCCGGGATGGCCACCGAGGTGGTGGCGTTGGCCGGTGCCCGGCTGCGGGGCTGCACGGCCTGCATGCAGTGTTTCGCGAAACGCGATGGGCGGTGTGCCGTGGAGGACGACGGCCTCAATGACGGCATCGCTAAAATGCTCGCGGCCGATGCCATCGTGCTGGGTTCCCCCACCTATTTTGCCGACGTGTCGGCGGAGATGAAAGCGCTCATCGATCGTGCGGGCATGGTGGCCAAGGCCAACGGCGACATGTTGCGCCGCAAGGTGGGAGCCGCCGTGGTGGCCGTGCGCCGCGCCGGCGCCATCCACGCCTTCGACAGCATCAATCATTTCTTCCTCATCAGCCAAATGGTGATACCCGGCTCCAGCTATTGGAACGTGGGCATCGGCCTGGACAAGGGGGATGTGTCCTCGGACACCGAAGGCCTGGAAACCATGAAAACCCTGGGGCGCAACATGGCCTGGCTGTTGCAGAAAATCCACGCTTGAGGCGCCGGCGACCGGCCTTCCCGACAGGCCGCGCCCCCCCCTCGCGGCCGAGGTTCCAGGAGCCCCCGTTGCCCGCCCGGAGGGGCGCGGGCATAAAACCCTTGCATCCCCTCGGCAAACTATCTAATATCCGGCCGCTTTCGGCCGGCCGCCGGTCCGGCGTCCGTCGAAGGCCCTTAACCCAGGAGCATCCACGCATGAAACTCGGCATCATCGGCCTGCCTCAAGCCGGGCGGGCCACCGTCTTCGGGGCCCTCACCGCTCAGATCGTGGAGCCCGGCCGGCGGGCGGAAAACCACATCGGCACCATCCGGGTGCCCGACGAACGGGTGGATATCCTCAGCCGGATGTACCAGCCGCGCAAGACCATCTTCGCCCAGGTGGAATACCTGCTGCCGGGGGAAACCGGGGGCAAGGACAAGGCCCCCGGGGGAGCGGGGGCCTGGAGCACATTGCGGGACTGCGACGCCTTCATCCATTGTCTGCGCAATTTTCCCGCCTACGGCCTCCCGGCGCCGGATCCCCGGGGAGATTTCCAGCGTCTGGACCAGGAACTGATCCTGACCGATCTGGTGACCGCGGAAAAGCGCCTGGAGCGCCTGGAGTTGGACCGGCGGCGGGGCAAGAAACCCGAAACCGACGAATCCGCCCTGCTGGCCCGCTGCCGCGAGGAAATGGAAAACGAACGCCCCCTGCGGCACACCCCGGAGCTGGCCGGAGCGCCTAGCCTCAGGGGTTTCGCCTTCCTGTCGGCCAAACCGGTGCTGGCCTTGTTCAACAATGCCGACGAAGACGACCGCCTGCCCGCCCTGGAACCCCTCACGGCCCGGGAACCCTGTCTGGTGCTGCGTGGCAAGCTGGAGCAGGAGCTCTCCGGGATGTCCGCGGAGGAGGCCGAGGGCTTCCTCGAGGAATTCGGCGTGGCCGCCCCCGCGGCCGACCGTGTGATCCAGGCCTCCTATGGGCTGCTGGGGCTGATTTCCTTCTTCACCGTCGGCGATGACGAGGTCCGTGCCTGGACCATCCCCCAGGGGACGCCGGCCCCGGAGGCGGCGGGCGTCATTCATACCGACATCAAGAAGGGCTTCATCCGTGCCGAAGTGCTCGCCTACGCCGACCTCATGGCCGCCGGCACGTATGCCGAGGCGCGCCGGCGGGGGACGGTACGGCTGGAGGGCAAAACCTACACCGTCGCCGACGGGGATATTATCAACTTCCGCTTCAATGTTTGAATGTGGTAATGTTCTTGAGGCGCATGCGCGCCCCACCTCGACGACGCCAACGCCCCCCTGGGGGTGTTGGCGGTAATGTGTGGCCATGACCCAGAGCAGCGTTCACGCCAAATTCATCACCAGCGTCGTCAACAACCAGGCTATCGGCCGCTACAAGATCCAGCGCAAGCTCGGCCAGGGCGGATCGGGAGTGGTGTATCTGGCACGGGATGCCTTCATCCAGCGGCAGGTGGCCATCAAGATCTCCCCGCACCTCTCCAAGAGTTCCCGTAAAAAGCTCTTCATCGAAGCCCAGTCGGCCGGTCGGCTCAACCACCCCAATATCCTGGCCATCCATGACACCGGCATATTCCAGGATTTCTGCTACATCATCATGGAGTTCGTCGAGGGGCGGACCCTGAAGTCCCACTGCCAGCCCGGCACCCTGCTGCCGGTGGAGCGTGCCACCGAGGTCATGTTCACGGTCTGCAATGCCTTGGACTACGCCCACCAGCAGGGCGTCATCCATCGGGACATCAAACCCGCCAACATCATGATGGCCAAGGACAACACCCCCAAGCTCATGGATTTCGGCATCGCCCAGCTCAGCGAGCAGACGTCGGAAGGCGGGCTCTGGGGCACACCCAGCTACATGTCCCCGGAGCAGCTCAAGGAAGAACCGATCACCGCCCAGAGCGACATCTTCTCCCTGGGGTGCGTGCTCTACGAGCTGCTCACCGGCACCAAAGCCTTCCCCGGCGAAAACGATTTCTCCATCATCTACAAGATCACCCGGGAACACCCCAAGCCGATCCTCCAGGTGCGCGAGGATTTGCCGGCGATCTTCAACGAAATCATCCGCAAATCCCTGGCCAAGAACCCCAAGGACCGCTACCCGAGTTGCATGGACCTGGCCTACGACCTGCGCGTGGCCCTGCGGGGGCTGCGCCCCGCCCACGAACAGGAGAAAATCCAGGATGTCATCGATCTGGTGCGCCACGTGCCCTTTTTCCACAACTTCACCCGGGAGCAGCTCCACGAGCTCGGCTTGGCCAGCTGCATCGTCAAGTACGCCCAGGGCAAGGTCATCGTGGCGGAAGGCGACATCGACGACACCTTTTACATCATCCTCAAGGGACGCGTGCAGATCGTCAAGAAGGGCAAGCCCATCGCGCTGATCGGGGCCGGGGAGTGCTTCGGCGAAATGGCTTACATTGCCGGCCAGGCGCGCGTGGCCAGCGCCACGGCGGTAACGGAGTGCGCCCTGATGAAGATCAGCGCCACCTTGCTGGACAAGGCCCCCGAAGCGATCCAGCTGCAGTTTTTCAAGAATTTCGCCCGTACGCTTTCCTACCGCCTGGAAAAAAGTGCCGGGCTGCGGTCGCCGTCGTCGGCGCCAGGCTCCTGACCGCCTGTGGCGCGCCTCCAGATGGTTCCGGATTCTGGATCCCCGCTGACCGAACGGAGACATGGCATGCTGCGCATCGAATCCGCCGGGCTGACGGACATCGGTAAGAAGCGGAAAGGAAATGAAGACGCCTACCTGGTGGACGACGACCTGCGGCTCTATGTGGTGGCCGATGGCATGGGCGGGCGCCAGGCCGGGGAAATCGCCAGCCGGATCGTCATCGACACCATCCACCGGACCATGGCGAAAGTCCACGACGCCGCGGACCTGAGCCACGTGACCGGCTTCGATCAGGGATTCTCGGTGGAGGCCAACTGCCTCGTCTACAGCATCCTGCGGGCCAACTTGAAAACCTTCGAGACCGCCCGCCACGACCCGGCCTGCCGGGGCATGGGCTCCACCGTTGCGGCACTCTATTTCTCCGATGATCGCGCCGTGATCAGCAACGTCGGCGACAGCCCTATCTTTCGTGTCCGCGGTGCGGAGATCCAAACCGTCTCGGTGGCCCACACGGTGATGGCCGAGCAGGCCGCCCTGGCCCCTGAAGGAGGGCTCAAGATCGGCCAGCACTACCTGCACATGATCACCCGGGCCATGGGAATCGCCGAAACCGTGAGCCCCGACACCCGCGAACTCGACTGCCGCGACGGCGATGTGCTCGTGATCTGCTCCGACGGCCTGAGCGACAAGGCTTTCCCGGAGGAGATCGCCGAACTGGCCACGGCGCATCCGCCCCGGGAGGCCTGCGGCCGCCTGGTGGCCATGGCCAACGAACGCGGTGGTGACGACAACATCACCGTGGTAGTGGTCAAAATCGCCGGGCGTCAGGCAGCGGCTCCGGCCGCAGCACCTCCCCCCGCCCAGGTGGCCCTGGCGGTAGATGCCGTCCCACGCCTCCTGGTGGAGTATGACACGGACGAGGCCTCCTACAGCACCTATGCCCGCACGCTTCGCGTGGACGGCATTTTTCTGGAAACCTCCGAACCGGTAGCCGAAGGCGAAGAACTGCTCCTCAACCTGACCGACATGGAATCGGAAACCACGGTCATGGTTTCCGGCCTTGTCGTTGGGCGCACACCCGACGGCATCGACATCCGCTTCCAAAACCTCACGGCCCACCAGTTGGAGAGCCTCAAGGTGCTGGTGGACCGCCTCTGAGGGCGCTCTCCGCGCCAGGCCAGGGGTTCCCATCATGGCCGCCACCTCACGGAGTACCGCACGGCGCTGGCTGCGCATCCTGGTTTGGGGCGCGGCCCTGGTGGCGCTGCTGGTGGCCTCGGTCCCCCTCTGGGTGCCGGGGGTGATTCAGGTGCAGGCGCCCGCCGTGCTCCGGCGATGGGCCCCCTGGGCGGCCGTCCGTATGGATGTCCGACGGGTGGGTTGGCGGAGTGCGGACATCCACGGGCTGGCCCTGGGTCCCCCGGAGCAGCCCGGGCTGACCGCCGACCTGCTGCGACTGGACTACCGCCCGTCCGATCTGCGGCATCCGCGCCTCCGGAAAGTTTTCGTCAGCGGCTTGACCCTGCGGCTGGAGCTCTCGCACGACGGCCTCCGTATCCCGGGACTCTATCCCCTGCCCACCGCACCCCGCGACCCATCCGCCGCCATGGGGGGCGGGTCCCTTGCGGGCCTGCGGGCGGCGGAGACCTTAGGCGCGGTGGAAATCCGCAATGCCACCCTGGAGCTTCACCGCCCGGAGGGCCTGACCTCCCTGCCCTTCACGGCGCAACTGACATCCACCCCCGATGGCCGCCTCCGGGGGACCGCACACGTGGCCTTGGGACCCGCCGGAGCGCATCTGGAAGTCCTGCTGGCCCGGGAGGGCAGCGATGTTTTCCTGACCCTGGACGCCCAGGTGCCGGAGTTGGCCGGCTGGACCGGCCTGCTTCAGGCACCGGTGCACCTCCAGGGCGACGGCCACCTCACCGCGCGGGCGCGCCTCGATTCCACCGGCACCGCCGTGGCCTCCGCCGAGGGGCGCCTGCACCTGGCCCGCGGCCGCATCGGCGCCGGCGCCCTGGAACTCCACGCCCTGAGCGCCCCGGGGTCGGCCGACCCCAGCCTCGACCTTCATTTCCGCAGCCCGTCGACGGATCACTGGAGCCTGGAGGCCGGCCCCTTCCTCCTGGAGGGTCCCGCCAGAGGCGTCGTTCGCCGCCTGGAGGCCCGTTTCACCGCCGCGGGCGGCAGCCTGGCAACCGCGGGGAACCTCGCACTGGATTTGCTCCCGCCCTGGAACTCCTCCCCCGCCGGGTCGCAGGCCTTGCGGGCCGATTGGCAGGGGCGGCTGAATGCCGACCGGTCCTGGGACCTGGAGGTCTCCGCGGCGCCGGACCAGGCCCGCGGTCAGCCCATTCGCCTGAGCTGGCCGCAGGGAGAAGCGCGGGCCGCAGGCATGGCCCTCCGCGGGAAGGCCGCGGGCCGAGGCGCCGCCTGCGAGGCGAACCTGTCCGTCCATCTGGACGGTCTGCAGGGCCGCCATGGGGCCACCACCCTGGAGACCCCCCGGGTGGAGAGCGGCCTCGTCGTGCGCTGGGGCGGCAGCCGGACCATGGAAGGCGACGTCACGGTTCGGGTGGATGGGGCCAAGGGCCGGACCGCTACAGCCGCGTGGCGGGCGCAACGCCTGGGTCTGGAAGGCCGCTTCGCCGGGCCGGCCGCCGCAATCCCCTCCGCCAGCGGCGACTTGCGCTTTGAGGGGCTCCACATCGAGGTTCCCGCCGCCGATCTCATGATACAGGATGGCAGCCTCGGCCTGCCCCTGGCCTGGCCCCCCCCATCGACGGCCGGCAAGCGCGGTACGCTGCAGGCCTCCTTGCGCTGGCGCCGGACCCTGACATCCCGGCTACGGGGTTCGGTATGGCAGACCGGCGGGGGCATTGATTTCCAGGGGCGCGCCCTGGCCGGCGCATTGCCGGGCCTGCAATTGGACGCCGCGGGAAGCCTGGGCGCCGAACCCTCCCTGGAGGCCCACCTGGAGGCGACCCTCCGGCAGACGAACGCCGATCTCGCCATCGATCTGGGAGCGCTGCGGCCCGAACTGGAAGGTTGGCGCTTCGGGGGCCGCCTGGCCGGTCGCGGCCGCTGGACCCAGAAGGGCCTGAGCGGTGCGGGGCAGGCGGACCTGGAAATTGAAAACGGCCGCCTGAACCGCCCGGGGCGCACCCCCTTGGGCGTGGAGGGCCTGGGGTTGACCTTGGCGTTTCCCGACCTGCCCCGCCTGCGCAGCGCGCCCCGCCAGCACCTGGCCTGGGACCGCGCCTATGCAGGCGATTTGCACACCACGGGCGGTCAGGCCTTTTTCCAGGTGGAGCCCGGCCCGGCCTTCTTTCTGGAGGACGCCCGTTTCCAGTGGTGCGAAGGGACGGTCCAGGTGGCCGCCACACGGATCGATCCGGCAGCCCCCAGCCAGGACATCACCCTTTTCGGCGACCGCCTCAAGCTCGTGCCCCTGCTCGCGCAGTTCGGTGTCGCCCGCGCCGAAGGCCAGGGTTCGGTGAGCGGCCGCGTGCCCTTGCAGATCTCCGACGGCCAGGTCACCTTCGGGGACGGTTTTCTCTACTCAGCCCCCGGCGAGGGGGGGACCATCCGCCTGGAAGCCGCGGATTTTCTCAGTGCCGGCGGACTCCCGGGCCACCAGGTCGACCTTGCCAGGCACGCCCTCCAAGACTATGATTACCAATGGGCCAAGCTGAATCTGGCGTCCGAGGGCGAAAACCTGCTGCTCAAGCTCCAGCTGGACGGCAAACCGGCCCGCAGCTTGCCGTTTGTCTACGATCCCGCCCGGGGAGGCCTGGTCCCCACCGAGCCCGGTCATCCCGGCTCGACGTTTCAGGGCATTCGTCTGGATGTCAACTTTCGGCTGCCCCTGAACCGTCTGCTCCAGTACAAGGACATTCTGAAATCCCTGCCATGAGGACACCCGACCACGGAGGGCCGCCATGCCGAAATCAGGATGGATGCCGACAATGCTCTTGATTCTCGCTCTCACCGCGGCCTGCACCCGGCACCGGGTGGAAATGGCGCCGGTGGAGATCAAGCCCATCCACATCACCATCGACGTCAACGTCAAGATCGACAAGGAGCTCGACAACTACTTCGACGACGTCTTCGAGCAGGAAGACCGCATCCGGGAGCAACACGAGTCCACCGCGGAGTGAGGGCGATGGCTCTTCCGGAGGCATCCAGGGGAGGCAAGGCATGACCGCAAGGTGCATGGTGACAACGGTTTGGCTGGTGCTGGCCGCGCTGCTGGCGGTGATACCCGCGGCGGCGGCCGACAACGCCCAGGAACGCATGACCGCCCGCGTACCGGCGATTCTCAAGCTCAAGACGGCGGGCGTGGTGGGTGAAAACAATCTGGGCTTCCTGGAGTTACGGGGGAGTTCCCGGGAGGGGGCCGACGTGGTGGCCGCGGAAAACCAGGATCGCAAGGCCGCCTACGAGGTCATTGCCCGCAAGACCGGGGCATCCCTGGAGCAGGTGGGCAAACGCATGGCCCTGAAACGCGTCGAGCGGGCCGCGGCCGGAGAATGGGTCCAGATGCCCGACGGCCGCTGGACCCAAAAATGACCCTGATCCCCCCGGGTCTGGAGGCGGGCCTCGGGTGGATCATCGCCGCCTCAGAGGACGCGAAACAAGGGGCGGGTCAGGCGGGTGCTGCGACAGGCCGGGCAACGGCCCGGGGGCGTCAGCCGCTGTCGGTCCTGGAAGCGGTAGTCGCACTGCAGGCAGCGGGCGGGAGTAACCTCCAGGCGCCGCCCGCTGGAAGCCAGGGATCGGCGCACGTGGGCCAGGTGTTCGTAAACCGCTTTTTCGCGCATATGCAGCCGCCCGGACAACTCCAGAGCATCCAAGGCCTCGCCCTGCAGATGGGCGATCAACTGCTGCCGCAACGTCCCTGTCATGCCTAGCGCTCCCCGCCCCTCCCCGCCACGGCCGGGGAGCACGAGCGTCATGGCCCGCCTTCCCCAGGGAAAAAGCTCAGCCGGCACCGGGATGGCTTCCCTCGGCATCCGGTCCCACCTCGGCCTTCAGCAGGCAGCAGGCCACCCGGTGGAGGGGCCTGCCGTCGGGGGCGTAGGCGATGTTGCCCGGTTGCACCAGCCGGTTCATCACGCAGCCTTCCGGGATGTCGAGGGTGAAAATCTCCCGCTCGGTGATGGGCCCCCGGGCCACGAGCCGGTCCCCGCGCACCGCGTAGCTGTGCAGGGGGAAGTCTTCGCACAAGGGGCACTGATACACCCGGCCGTTGGGGAAGACGAAAAAATTATGCGCCACCCGACCGGCGCACCGGAAAACCTCCCCATCCGCCAGGTACACCTGGGGATAGCTGACGGTAACGCCCGCGGCGGCGGCTTCCTGGGCCACCGCCGGCACGGTTTCCAGCCATTCAGGGGGGGTCAGCTGCAGGTCGGGCCCCGATCCGGCGCGGCGGGCGTCCTGGGCCGGACGCCCGCGGATACCGATTACCTGGATGAAGAAGCGCCGCACGCCCAGGTCCTTCAGCAGAGCCGGCATGGCGGCCAGTTCGTGCCGGTTGGCGCGGCTGACGGTGTAGATCAGGCTGGTGGCAAACCCGCGCGCCCGGGCCTGGCGCATACCGGCCAGACAGGTGGCATACGACCCCGCTCCCCGCAGGCCGTCATTGACCTCCGGGGTGGCTCCGTCGAGGCTGAAGCTGACGTAGTCCACCTCGGCCGGCGTCACCTTGGCCAGTATGTCGTGGAACAGGTAGCCATTGGTGTCGATGGTCACGGAACGGTAATCGAGGGCGCGGGCCGCCCGCACGGCCTGGGCCAGGTCGGGGTGCAGGGTCGGCTCCCCCCCCAGGAAAATGACATTGGACCCCGGGCGATGCGCGGCGAACAACGCCAACCAGGCGCGGATGCGCTCCAGGGGCAGAGCCGCGCGGCCGTGCTGCGCGGGGTTGATGTAGCAGTGTCGGCACCGCAGGTTGCAGCGGGTCAGAATGTGAAAGAAGAGGTTGGCGGCCTTGGCGCTGAAGGCCACGGTGGGCGGGGCGGTCATAACTTTTCGACCAGGCGGTCGATCTTGCGGCGCGCCTTGATCAGCTCGTCGTTGGTCAGCCGCAGGCGCAGGGACATGTACTCGGCAAAAATCCGGTAGAGCAGCAACAGGAAATCAAGGCGCTCGTCGCGGTTGCCCTCCAGGGGCAGGCGATCCTTGGCGGCGGTGTCCACCGCCAGGCATATGGTCCGACCCACGGCGAAGACCGACGCCGACCGGCTGAGGCTGTCCACCAGGCGCATCTCTCCGAAGATCTCGCCATGCCTGTCGATGCCGCCGATGGTGACCCCCTGCTTGACGATACGCACCTTGCCGCCCAGCAGAAAATAGAGCCACGTGTCGTCGGCCCCCTCCTCAATGATCGGCTCCCCGTCGTCGTACTCGCGGATCTTGCTCAAGCGCAGCAGGCGCGTCAGGCTCTGGGTCTCGAAATTCCGCAGGGCCGGAATGGCCATCAGCTTCTTGATATTTTCCAGATTGTCCTTGAGATACCGGGATTCCAGCATGGGGCGTCTCCGGGGAACGAGGTGGTGCCAGACACCGCCGGGCTGGGGAGGCCGCAGGCTCTTGCGGCACTTCCCACCCCTTGAGGGACCCGGCACACAACTATAACACCTCGAGGCAATGCTTGGAAAGCTCCCCATCGAAATCCACCGGGTAACAGCCGTCGAAACACGCCTTGCAGAAGTATTGCTCGGGATTGTTCATGCCGGTGGACTCCAGCAGGCCCGGCAGGCTGAGGTAATGGAGGGAATCCAGGCCGAGGTGGTCGCGCAAGGCGTCGACACCCATGCGGGCGGCGATCAGCTCGCCCTTGGTGGAAAAATCGATGCCGTAGTGGCAGGGAAAGCGGTGGGGCGGCCCGGCCACCCGCATGTGCACCCGCCGCACCCCCAGCTCGCGCAAGGCCTTGACGCGGGTGTGGGCCGTGGTGCCGCGGATGATGGAGTCTTCGATGATGACGATGTCCTTGCCCCGCAACAGGTCCTTGACGGGGTTGAGCTTCACGCGCACCCCGAAGTCGCGCATGCTCTGGGTGGGTTGAATGAAGGTCCGTCCCACGTAATGGTTGCGGATCATGCCCATCTCGAAGGGGATGCCGGAGGCCTCGGAGTAACCCAGCGCGGCGTAGGTCCCGGAATCCGGGAAGGGCATCACCAGATCGGCCGGAACGGGGGATTCCTGGGCCAGGCGGCGGCCGTTGGCCTTGCGCACCATGTAGACGTTCTGGCCCGCGAAGGTGCTGTCCGGGCGGGCGAAGTAGATGAATTCGAAGATGCAGAAGGTGCGCTTGGGGGCCGACTGGGTGGGGATGCTGCGCACCCCCTGGTCCCCGATGATGACGATCTCCCCCGGGTCCAGTTCCCGCACGAACTCGGCCTCCACCAGATCCAGGGCGCAGGTCTCGGAGGCCAGGAGATAGTTCCCGTTGAGACGGCCCAGGCACAGGGGCCGGAAGCCGTTGGGGTCCTTGATGCCCACCACCTCCCCCGCGCTGGTGAGCAGGATAAAGGAGTAGGCCCCCTTGAGCCGTTTCACCGTCTCCACCAGGGCGCCCTCGAAACCCAGACGGAGGTTTTTGACGAAAAAGTGGAGAAATACCTCGGTGTCCATGGTGGTCTGGAAGATCGAGCCGCTCTGCTCCAGCTCATTGCGCAGGATGTGCGCGTTGACCAGGTTGCCGTTATGCGCCAGGGCGTAGGCCCGCTTCTGGTGGTGGACCACAAAGGGCTGGGCGTTGGTCAGGATGGAGCTGCCGGTGGTGGAATAGCGCACGTGGCCCACGGCGCTGGTACCGGTGAGTTGGCTCAGGTGGGTCGGGGAAAACACGTCGGCCACCAGCCCCATGCCGTTGTGCCCCACGATCCCGCGGTCCCTGAAGACGGCGATGCCGGCGCTCTCCTGGCCCCGGTGCTGGAGCGCATAGAGCCCAAAATAAGCCAGCCTGGCGGCCTCCGGATGTCCGTGAATGCCAAAAAGGCCGCAGGCTTCCCGGGGTATGTCTTCGAGATCCCTCATGCCGCACTCCCTTTTTCCTCGACAGGCGCTCAAACGGCCCGGGCGGCTTTCGCCGGCCGGAAACCCGTCATGGCCTCGTGATAGTCCTGGAGCGCCCTGACTTCCAGGCGGCGCGCCTTCAAGGCCGCAACCCCATGGCACATAGCGCTGGCACCGGCCACGGTGGTGGCATAGGGCAGGCCGAACTTGATGGCCGCCCGCCGGATCTCGTAGCCGTCCCGGCGGGTTGCGTCTCCCGACCCGGTGTTGATGATCATCTGGATTTCCTTGGTCTTGATGGCGTCCACCACGTGGGGCCGGCCGCTGGAAATCTTGAGGACCACGCGGACCGGTATCCCCTGCCGCACCAGAAAATCGGCCGTCCCCCGGGTGGCCAGAAGGCTGAAACCCAGGGCCACGAAGCGCGCCGCCACTTCCGCCACGGCCGGCTTGTCCCGGTCCTGCACACTGATGAACACCGTTCCGGAGGTGGGCAACCGCTGGCCCGCCCCCAACTGGGACTTGGCGAAGGCCGCGCCGAAATCCAGGTCGATGCCCATGACCTCGCCGGTGGACTTCATCTCCGGCCCCAGGAGGGTATCCACCCCCGGGAAACGGTCGAAGGGCAGGACCGCCTCCTTGACCGACACGTGGGGGGGGATGACTTCCTCCCGCAGGCCGAGATCCGCCAGGCTGCGCCCCAGCATCACTTTCGTGGCCAGCTTGGCCAGGGGCACGCCGGTGGCCTTGCTCACGAAAGGCACGGTGCGGGAAGCCCGCGGGTTGACTTCCAGGACATAGACCCGCCGCCCCTTGATGGCATACTGCACGTTCATGAGGCCCACCACATGCAGTTCCGCGGCCATGGCCTTGGTGGCGGAGGTGATTTCCTCCAGAATCCCATCGGGAATCCCCCGGGGGGGCAGCACACAGGCCGAATCCCCCGAATGGATCCCGGCCTCCTCCACGTGTTCCATGATGCCGCCGATAATGGTGGCCTGCCCGTCGGAAATGGCGTCCACATCCACCTCCACGGCATCCTCCAGGAACTTGTCGATCAGCACGGGGTGGCCCGGCGAGACGGCGATGGCCAGGCGGGTGAAGGTTTCCAGCGCCTGCGGGTCGTAGACGATGCGCATGGCTCGCCCCCCCAGCACATAGGACGGCCGCACGATCACCGGGTAGCCGATGCGCTCGGCCACCGTTACCGCCTCGGGCACCGTGAGGGCCGTGCCGTTCTCCGGCTGGACCAGACCGAGCTTGCGCAGCATGGCCTGGAACTGCTCCCGGTCTTCGGCCCGGGCGATGCTCGCGGGATGGGTGCCGATGATGGGCACCCCCGCCGCCAGCAGGCCCTCCGCAAGGTTCAGAGGGGTCTGCCCGCCGAACTGCACCACCACCCCCATGGGTTTCTCGGTGGCCACGATGTGCAGGACGTCCTCCAAGGTGAGGGGCTCGAAGTAGAGTTTGTCCGAGGTGTCGTAATCGGTGCTCACGGTTTCGGGGTTGCTGTTGACCATGATGCTTTCGACGCCTTCCTCCCGCAAGGCGAAGGACGCGTGCACGCAACAATAGTCGAATTCGATCCCCTGGCCGATGCGGTTGGGCCCGCCCCCCAGGATCATCACCTTGGTGCGATCGCTCACCCGGGCTTCGTTTTCTTCCTCATAAGTGGAGTAGTAGTAGGGAGTCGCGGCCCGGAACTCCGCCGCGCAGGTGTCCACCAGCTTGTAGACCGGCAGGAGGCCCTCCCGCTGGCGGCGCGCGCGCACGGTCTCCTCGCGGTCTCCCGTAAGGTGGGCCACCTGGGCGTCGGAAAAGCCGTAGCGCTTGGCCCGTCGCAGGAGCGCAATGCTCAGACCCTTGCCGGCAGCCCGGATCTCGGCCTCCAGGGCCACGATCTGTTCCAGCTGCCGCAGGAACCAGGGATCGATGGCCGTCAGGGCGTAAATGGCCTCGACACTCATCCCCCTCCGCAGGGCGTGGCGCAGGTAAAAAATCCGCTGGGAGTTGGGGGTCACCAGGCGCTGCTCGATCGCCGCGTCGCTGACGGCGGCATCCAGCCGACCGTCCGCGTCCTCGGGGTCCTTGCCGTCCGCCCCCAGGCCGTGCCGGCCGATTTCCAGGGACCGCAGGGCCTTTTGCAGGGCTTCCTTGAAAGTTCGGCCGATGGCCATGGTTTCGCCCACGGATTTCATGGCGGTGGTGAGCACGTCCGGGGTTTCGGGAAACTTCTCGAAGGTCCAGCGGGGAACCTTCACCACGCAATAATCCAGGGTGGGCTCGAAAGACGCCAGGGTTTCGCCGGTGATGTCGTTGGTGATCTCGTCCAGGGTGTAGCCCACGGCCAGCTTGGCGGCAATCTTGGCGATGGGAAAGCCCGTGGCCTTGGAGGCCAGGGCCGAGCTGCGGGAGACCCGGGGATTCATCTCCACGACAATCATCTCCCCGGTGGCCGGGTGGATCGCGAACTGCACGTTGGAGCCTCCCGTGTCCACCCCGATCTCCCGCATGATGGCGATGGCGGCGTTGCGCATCACCTGGTACTCGCGGTCGCTCAAGGTCTGGGCCGGGGCCACGGTGATGCTGTCCCCCGTGTGAACCCCCATGGCGTCGAAGTTCTCGATGGAACAGACGATCACCACGTTGTCCTTCCGGTCGCGCATGACCTCCAGCTCGTATTCTTTCCACCCCAGAACCGACTGCTCCAGCTGGATCTGGCTGATAAGGCTGGCGTCCATGCCCGCTTTGGCGATGAGCTCCAGGTCCTCGGGGTTGTAGGCCACGCCGCCCCCCGTGCCCCCCAGGGTGAAACTGGGCCGGATGATGACCGGGTAGCCGATGTCCGCGGCGATTCGGCGGGCCTGCTCCATATCGGTGGCAATGCCGCTGCGGGGCATCCGCAGGCCGATGCGGGCCATGGCCTGGCGGAAGCGGTCGCGGTCCTCGGCTTTCTGGATGGAGGCAATCGTGGCGCCGATGATCTCCACGCCGAAAGTCTCCAGGATGCCCGTCTCCGCCACGTTGACGGCGGTGTTGAGCCCCGTCTGGCCCCCCAGGGTGGGAAGGAGCGCATCGGGCCGCTCGCGCTCGATGATGCGCATGACGGTTTCGGTGGTGACCGGCTCGATGTAAGTGCGGTCGGCCGTTTCGGGATCGGTCATGATGGTGGCCG
>DJGG01000186.1:25536-43742 GCA_002432195.1 Desulfobacteraceae bacterium UBA5852 | reverse complement strand
AACTCGCAGGCCTGGCCGATGATGATGGGACCCGCGCCGATGATGAGGATCTTGCGGATATCGTCTCTTCTGGGCATGGGAAAGGTCTCGGTTTCTGCTGTTTGGCGTTGGTCAGCGCTGGGCCCGCATGAGCCGCTCGAACTCGACGAACAGATAGCGGGCATCGTGGGGTCCCGGAGAGGCCTCGGGGTGGTATTGCACCGCATAGAGCGGGTAGCGCAGGCTACGGAATCCCTCGAGGGTGTTGTCGTTGAGGTTGACGTGGGTGATCTCCACGTCCTTGTCGGCCAGGGAATCCGGATCAACGGCGAAACCGTGATTCTGGGAGGTGATCTCGATCCTCCCCGAGGGCAGGTGCTTCACCGGCTGGTTGGCGCCCCGGTGCCCGAACTTGAGCTTGTAGGTGCGTCCCCCGAGAGCCAGGCCCAGGAGTTGGTGCCCCAGGCAGATGCCGAACATGGGCCGGTAGCCCAGCAACTGGCGAATCGTCGCAATGGCGTAAGTCACGGGCTCCGGGTCTCCCGGCCCGTTGGACAGGAAGATGCCGTCCGGGGCGAGGTTCCGCACGGTGGCGGCGTCCGTTGCGGCCGGCACCACCAGGACCTCGCAACCAGTCGCCTCCAGACAGCGCAGGATGTTGTATTTCAAGCCGAAGTCGAAGGCCACCACCGCCCACCGCCGGCCCCGGTGCCGCCAGAGCGCCGCGGTCAGCGGAACCGGGGCCCCACCCTCACCGACGAGGGGTTCCGGCCGTCCGTCCGTCCAGCGGTAGGCCTCTCCGGCGGTGACGGCGCTGGCCAGATCCAGCCCCACCATGGACGGTATGCCCCGGGCCCGGTCCACGGCGGCCGCCGGATCCCGGAGTGCCGTGGAAAGCACCGCCCGCATGGCGCCGGCGGTGCGGATGTGGCGGGTGAGCGCCCGGGTGTCCAGATCCTCCACACCCATGATCCCCTGGGCCTGGAGATAGGCCGCCAGGCTGTCGGTGGCCCGGAAGTTGCTGTGGTGGGGCTGGTACTCCTTGACAATGAAGCCCGCCACCTGGATGCGGGCCGATTCCACGTCCTCCGGGTTGACCCCGTAGTTGCCCACGAGGGGATAGGTCATGGTGACCAGCTGCCCGCGGTAGGAGGGGTCCGTGAGCACCTCCTGGTAACCGGTCATGCTGGTATTGAACACCACTTCCCCCTGGGCCTCGCCCGGCCCCGTGAAGGACCGGCAGGCAAAGGTCCGCCCATCTTCTAATGCAAGTATCGCTTCCATGAGATCGTATCCTCAATCCCGGCCGCCCCGCAGCCGCCGGAACCTGCCGGTCGGTCAGCCCTCGTCCGCCCATCCTCCGGACCGCGGGTTTCAGGCCAGGGGCGTGTTGGCCACCAGGTCCCAGATACCGCATGGACAGGCGCCGGCACAAAAGCCGCAGCCGATGCAGCGCTCCGCATCCACCACGTATTCGTAGTCGGGGGCGCCCAGATCCCGGCGGCTGATGGCATTGTACGGGCACACTTCCACGCAGACCCCGCAGTCCCGGCAGGCCCCACAGGAAGAGCATTGTGAGCCGCAGTGCTCCACGCTCTCGTAGGCAATGACACGGGGGTCGAAATATTCCAGCTTGACCCGCTGCTTGTCGATCATGCGGCGCGTATCGCCCACGGGGCGCCGCCCGGCCAGCATATCCGCCATGGCTTCGGCCGCACGGCGCCCGGCACCGATGGCATCGGTCAGGAGCCCGGGCTTGACAAGATCGCCGATGGCGAAGATCTTGGGATCGCTGGTTTGACCGAACGCGTTGACCGCCACGAAGCCCCGTTCCGTGGCCACCTCTTCCGGCACGAAGCCCAGATCCGGGGCATCCCCGATGGAAACGAAGACCGTGTCCGCCGGCAGCACCTCGCCGCTGGCGAGCACCACCCCCTCGGCGGTGACCTCCCGGGTGAAACAGGGCCAGCGGAACCTGGCCCCCACGGCCTCGGCCGCCTCCCGCTCCTTGCCGAAGGAGGCCGGTTCCTGGACATCGATCAGGGTAATGTCGCGCGCCCCCAGGCGGTGGGCCTCGGTGGCCACGTCGCAGCCCACGTTGCCGGCCCCCACGATCACCACCCGGGTGCCCACCGCCGCCCCACCGCGCTTGGCCGCGACCAGGAACTCCAGCGCCGGGATCATGCCCTCCTTGCCCGGCACCGGCAGCCGGCGCGGCTGCTGCGCCCCGCCGGCCAGGACCACGAAGTCGAAATCGCGCCGCAGTTGCCGGATGTCTTCCCGCGCCAGGCGCTGCTGGAGATGGACGTGGGGGATGACCTGGCGGATGCGCTCCAGTTCGGCGTTCACCACCTCCGCCGGTATCCGGCTGCCGGGGATCACCGCCGCGATCTTGCCCCCCAGACCGGGTCCCTGGTCGTAGACCGTAACGCCGTGACCGCTGCGGCGCAACTGCCAGGCCACGGAGAGGCCGGCCGGCCCGCCCCCCACCACGGCGATGTGGCCTCCGCTCACCGGAGGCAGCTCCGGGAGCCTGGCCGCGATGCTGGCCTGGCCCAACTGCCGGATGTCCACGGGCGTCATCAGGCCCGTACGCCGGGTGCAGGCGCTCATGCAGAGGTGGGAGCAGAGATAGCCGCACACCGTGGCCGGAAAGGGAGTGTAGTTCAGGGCCAGGTCCACGGCCTCGTCCATGCGCCCCTCACGCACCAGGCGCCAGCGTTCCTGCACCGGGATCCCGGTGGGGCAGCTGGCCTCGCAGGGCGCGGTGTACTTCCGGTTTTCCCAGACCGGTACAAAGCGCCGCAGCGTGCCCGTGGTCACCACCGGTATCGGGCTGCGGTCCTGGTCGTCTAGGTCGCCGATGATACCGCCGCGTCCGAGCTCCTTATCCCAGACCTCCGACCGGAAGGCCCGCATACCGCGGGTCTCACGGTTGGCCTTCTCGTGGGGCAGCCGGGCCGCCAACAGTTGCCAGGCGGAACGCTCGGCCAGGGTCCCCCGCAGCTCGGGCCGCTGGACGTGCTCGAGGAAGAGCGCCAGGTTGTCCTGGAGCCAGTCCCAGTCCTCGTCGCCGATGGGCACCAGCTTGGCGTCCGCCTGGCTGTAGCCGGCATGCGGCCCCCGGAAGAACACCTTGCCGCCCACCATGCCCACCAGAGGCCGGTAGCCCAGCACGTTGTCGGGGGTCTGGGGGTCCACGCCGCAGACCACGGCGATGCCGCCGGCCATGAACTCACCGAAATAGTCCCCCACCGAGCCCAGCACCCAGAGTTCCGGCGGCGTGAAGCGCGGGTTGGCCTTGGTCATGGTCATCCCCCGGGCCCCGATGTTGCCGGCCACCCAGAGCTTGCCCTGGGCCATGGCGTTGGCCGTGCCGTTGCCCGCATGGCCGCGCACCACGATGCGGGCTCCGGCGTTGAGCCACCCCGTGTCGTCGGAGGCCGGCCCGTTGACCTCGATGAAGGTGTTGGGGAACCCCATGGACCCCAGGCGCTGCCCGGGAGGCCCCGAAACCACGAGGTGGACGTCCTCGTCACCGGCTTTCCACAGGCGGCCGCCGATGCCGTGCTGGCCGAAGGCCCGGATCTCCAGGTTCCGCTGGCCGTTGGCCACGGCTTCCTGAACCCTCTCCTCCAACAGCCGCGATTCCAGCCGCGCGCCGTCCTGTTTACCGGATATGATATAAAAGGATTTTTCCTGCTGCCGATCTGATGGCATGGTCCGTCTCCAGCCTTGACGTAAGTGGTCCCCCGGTCGCTTGCCTACACCACGTACCGGATCCCCAGGCGCTCGGCCGCGGCGTGGTCGTCGATGCCCAGGGCATCCGACATGCCGGTGGGCAGGGAAGTGGAACGCCCCAGGGGGGCCACGATCTTCTTGAGTTCGGTGTCGAAGCCCAGGAAGACGTCCACCACGCGCTCGGCCACCTGCTCCACATCCAGTCGCCGATAGAGTCGGGGGTCCTGGGAGGTTATGCCTTTGGGGCACAGGCCGATGTTGCAGATGTTGCAGCGGTCGGATTCGGAACCCAGGCAACCCGCCGCGGCCTGCATCATGTATTTGCCCACCTGGACCCCGCTGGCCCCCAGCATGATAAGGGCCGCAGCGTTGGCCGCCAGGTTGCCGGCCTTGCCGATGCCGCCGCCGGCCAGCAGCGGGATCTCGTTCTGCATCCCCACCTTGGCCAGGTTGAGGTAGCAGTCCCGGATGTTGCTGGCGATGGGATGCCCCATGTGGTTCATGGAAACGTTGTAGGCCGCTCCGGTGCCACCGTCCTCCCCATCGATGGCCAGGCCGGCGGCGTAAGGGTTGCGGGTGAGGTTGTTCAGGACCGCCAGGGCCGTGGAAGTACCGGAAATCTTGGGGTAGACCGGCACCCGGAAGCCCCAGGCCATGTACATGGACTGGGTCATCTTGGCCACGGCCTCCTCGATGGAGTATTTGGTCTGGTGGGTGGGGGGACTGGGCAGGCTGATGCCCGCGGGAACCCCCCGGATGGCCGCGATCAGCTTGTTGACCTTGTGCCACATGAGCAGGCCGCCGTCCCCGGGCTTGGCCCCCTGGCCGTATTTGATCTCCACGGCGCAGGGATCTTCCTTCATCTCCGGTATGGCGTGGATGATTTCGTCCCACCCGAAGTAGCCGCTGGCGATCTGCAGGATCACGTACTTGATGAACCGGGAGCGCAACAGCCGCGGAGGGCACCCGCCCTCGCCGGTGCTGATGCGCACCGGCATGCCGAGTTCCTCGTTGAGGTAGGTGACCCCCATCTGCAGGCCTTCCCACATGTTGGGGGAAAGCGCCCCGAAGGACATCCCGCCGATGATCAGGGGGTAGATCTCCCGCACCGGCGGCACCCAGCCGTTGTCGGCCATGAAGCGCAGGCTCTGTTCAGGGGGCAGGACCCGCCCCAGCAGGGTGCGCAACTCAAACTCGTGCCGCCCGGCATCCAGGGCCGGGTCCGTGAGCATGGAGATGCGCATAAACTTGATCCGGTCCAACAGGCTCCCGGCCACATTCCGCCGCCCTCCCCGCCGGCGCGGCTGGCCCCCCCGGTCGACGTGCATGCGCAGCTTGTCGGCTTCGTCGCTCCGGGCGGGGATGATGGCATCGTTGGGGCAGACCAGGCTGCACATGGCACATCCCACACAGGCGTACGCCGGGTCGGTTTTCTGGCGGATGCCGTAATAAAGGCTGTAGGCGTTCCTGGCGGCCTCCAGCCGGCCCAATGCCGGGGCCACGGCCGGGGCCACCTGACGCTTGCGGAAAACCCCGAGCTCGATGGCGCTCACGGGGCAGGTGGCCGTGCAGCGGCCGCAAAGGGTGCACTTGTCCTTATTCCAGAGGATCTGCCAGGGCAAATCCTTGATGCTCAGCGAGAAAGGCGCAAGGGTTCCATTTGATTGCATATGCTGACCTCCTGACGATCCGCGCGCACGATCACGGTGTCCAGGTGCATGGGTTGTAAGTCGGTGTATTTTTCCCGCTCGGGGATGGCGGCGTCCAGCCCGCAGAGCTCCGAGGAGAAGGCGTAGCGGCCGGGGCGGCCGCCCACCACGCCGGGCCGCAGCTTTTTACGGTCCTGAACCATGAACAGGCTGTGGTCGGGAAGGCAGCCGATGACGCAGTTGGGGCCGTCGATGATCAACTTGCGGCAGGACTGCTTGATCCGCCGGAGCAGGTCGTGGTTGGGGTGCCGCTCCAGGTCCCGATCCTGCAATGGGGTGATGACATGTTTGTAGGCTTCCACCCCGAGCCCCATGCGCAGGGCGACAAAATGGAGGATATGGGTAAAGACCTCCGAGTCCGACTGGTAGCCGGAGTAGCCGTTGACCCCCCGGGACATGAGGTACTCGCGAATGGGGACGAAGGCCGTGTTTTCACCGTTGGTCATGGTGGAAAAGCCCTGGATGAAGAAGGGGTGGCAGGCATAGAGGTTGATGGCGTAGTTGGTGTTCTGCCGCCCCTGGGCCATGATGATGCGCGCGTGCAGCTCCTTGCGGTTCAGGTCGAGGTGGTGGGCGACCTTGAGGGGATCGCCGATCTCCTTGATCATGATGACATCCGGCCAGAAGGAGAATACGATCATGTCGCCCTGCTCCTCCCCCATGGCCCGCAGGGTCAGGCGGGTCTGCAAGAGCCGATTGTAGAGCTCGCTCTGGGGCAGGCCGTCCCACTCCTCGGGGTATTCGTAGGCGCGCACCAGATAGATGTCACGCTTGGGAACCCCCGGGGGGGGGGTCTTGGGCACCTTGATGGAAATCTTGTACTTGGTCATGAAACCGATATCCATCATGAAGCTGTCCAGGCGCCTCAGGCCGGCCTCGGAAAAGATCCCCGAGAGGATGGGGGCGTCCTTGATGTCCTCGAAGGGCCCGGCCAGGTCGCGCAGGAAAAGGCCCACACCGGAACCATCGTGCCCCTCCCGCATCACGTCGAGGGCCTCGAGGGCCACCATGGGCGACAGCGGTTCCTGGCTGGTTATGGCGAACAGACGGCACATGGCTATGACTCCTTTTCGGCTACGTGCGGGAGCGGATCGTCAGCGCGGGGGCATCCCCCGGCGCCTGCGCCGCGCTGCCGCGCGCGAAAGGGCGGCCCGGGCGAGGCGGCTCTCCCCCGGCGGTACCCGCCGGACAAGCGGAGATCGTACTTTCCAAACCCAATGGTTGCCGCAGACAGGTATCGAAACAACCTGGTGGACTAAAGCAATAGGCATGCCATGGCAGGGCGGCGCGAAATGCCTAAAAACTCCGGTAGGATAAAATCTGTCGACGGTCTGGCGGGAAACCGCGTCACCTTGGAATGATCCTATTTTGTCATCAAATCGGCAAAATAATTCCAAAAATGTATTTTGGTTCGAGATCAAAAATTTAGCGCAATATCAGCCGGATGGTTCCATATACCCATGCGGGGCAGTTATCTTAGCGGAAGCCTTCCGGGTAAATCAAGGGTTAATTGCGTCTTCCGGGCGGCCTCCCGGGAAACCGGACCCCCGGAAGCGTTTACTCCGGGATTATAATCCATTATAGTCGGGGCACACCCGGCCGGGCCGTACAAGCGGCGGCCACCGGAACGCCAAACGCTTACCCGGAGCGCGCTATGGAAACCCCTCCGATGCCACGTCGGGAACCCACGACCGTGAACCGCCGCACCTTCCTGCAGGTCGCCGCCCTGGGGACGGTGGGCCTGCTGGCCGGCTGTGCCGTCAACCCCGCGACCGGCCGCCGCCAGGTGATGCTGGTCTCCGAGGAGCAGGAGATCCAGGTGGATCGGCAGAGCTCCCCCCACCAGCTTTCGGCGGACTATGGAATCGTCCAGGATTCCGCTCTGGCCGCCTACCTGGATCAAACCGGCCGCCGCCTGGCCGCCATCACCCATCGCCCCCAGATGCCTTACGCCTTTCATGCCGTCAACGCCGTGTACGTCAACGCCTATGCCTTCCCCGGTGGATCCATCGCCGCCACGCGCGGCATTCTGCTGGAGTTGGAGGACGAGGCTGAACTGGCCTCGCTGCTGGGGCATGAGCTGGGGCACGTCAATGCCCGCCACACCGCCGGGCAGATGTCCACGGCCATGATCACGCAGACCCTGCTGGGAGGGGCATCGGCGCTGGTGGGCACCCAGAGCCGGGCCTTGGGGGAACTGGCTTCCCAGCTCGGCATGGTGGGCGCCGGCGCCCTGCTGGCCTCCTACAGCCGGGACAACGAACGGGAAGCCGATGCCCTGGGGCTCGGCTACATGGCCCGGGCAGGCTACAACCCCGAGGGCTTCGAAGGTCTGATGGATCTGCTGCGCCGGCTCAATCAGCACAACCCCAGCGCCATCGAGATGATGTTTGCCACCCATCCCATGAGCGACGAGCGCTACCGGACGGCTGTCGAACTGATCCGCAGGGACTACCGTGGGTCTGGAACCCAGCCCTTGCACCGGGAGCGCTACATGGATCATACCGCCGGCCTGCGACGCATCAGGGGTGCCGTCACCGCCCTGCAGGACGGCGAGAAATTGCTGTCCCAGAAAAAGTTCGGCGATGCCGCCGGTCGGTTCACCCAGGCGTTGAACGTCGCCCCGGGAGATTACACGGCCCTGGTGCTGATGGCCAAATGCCAGCTCCTGCTGGAGCAGCCCGAAGAGGCCGCCCGCTACGCCGCCGAGGCCAAGGCCGCCTATCCCGATGAAGCCCAGGCCCTGCATATCGGTGGTCTGGCCAACCTGCAGCGCCGGCGTTACGCGGACGCGCTGGAGGATTTCACGCGCTGTGCCCAGGCGCTGCCCGGCAATCCTCAAACCGTTTTCTACCGGGGCCTGGCCCAGGAAGGCCTTCAGCGGCGCCCCGAAGCCGCCCGCGACTACCACACCTACCTCCAGGCCGTCACCAGCGGGCCGCGTGCCCAGCACGCCTACCGCCGCCTGGTTGAGTGGGGTTATATGCAACGCTGAGACCTGCCGCCGCAGCCGCAGCCGAACCCGCAAAGCCACGCGACCATGACGCCCAGATCACTGCCGGCCCTCCCCGCCGCCCTAGCCGCCGAGGCGCAGCACCGCTGGACGGAATTCCTGCAGAGAGCGCAACTCCAGGGCGCGGAGGCGCCTGGGGGGGATGCGGCCGAGGAGCTCCGGTTCATTTTCGGGGTGAGCGATTTCATCACGCGCTCCACCCGCCACGATCCGCACCTGCCGGGGGCGCTGTGGCACAGCGGCGACCTCCAACGGCCGTATCCCGAGGGCTATTACCGCGCCTCGGTGGAAGCAGCCTGCGCATCCGCCCTCCACGCCCCGAAGACTCCCGACGCCGTTTTGGAATCCCCGGGCCAAAGCGCTTTGATGGCGGCCCTGCGACGCCAGCGACAGCGGGAAATGGTGCGCATCGCCTGGCGCGACTTGAGCGGACGGGCGGACCTGGAGGAGACCCTCAACGACCTCTCGGAGCTGGCCGATGCCTGCCTGGGGGCCGCCCTGGACCATCTCCACGCGGCCATGGCGGCGCGCTTCGGACAACCCCTGGACCGCCACGGTCAGCCCATGCACCTGGTGGTGATCGGCATGGGCAAGCTCGGTGCCCGGGAGTTGAACTTTTCCTCTGACGTGGATCTGATATTCGCTTTCCCCGACGGGGGGCACACCGCGGGGAGCAGCCCGGGACTGACCAACGAGGACTTTTTTGTCCGCCTCTGCCGCCGTCTGATCCACGTGCTCGCAGCGGTCGGCGACGACGGGTTCGTTTTCCGCGTGGACCTGGGTTTACGGCCCTTTGGGGAGAGCGGCCCCCTGGCCATGAGCTTTGCGGCCATGGAACGCTATTACCAGAGCCAGGGACGGGAATGGGAGCGCTACGCTTGGATCAAAGCCCGCCCCGTGGCCGGCGACGTGGCGGCCGGGGAGCGGCTGCTGTCCCTGCTGCGGCCGTTTGTCTACCGCCGCTACCTCGACTATGGCGTCTTCCAGTCCCTGCGGGACATGAAACGCAAAATCGAAGCGGAGGTGGCGCGCAAGGGCTTGCGCGACAACATCAAGCTGGGGGCCGGCGGAATCCGGGAAGTCGAATTCTTCGGGCAGATCTTCCAGCTGGTGCGGGGCGGCGTGGCCCCGGCACTGCAGGAGCGCCGCATCCTGACGGTGCTCGACATCCTGGATCGACACAATTACATCCACCAGGATGTGCGCCACGACCTGACCGCCGCGTATATTTTCCTGCGGCGGGTGGAGAACCGGCTCCAAGAGTTCGGGGATCAGCAGACCCACCTGCTGCCGGGCAGCCCGGAGAACCGGCTCAAGCTCGCCATTACCATGGGCTACGACACGGTGGAGGGCTTTGAAACCGCCTTGGCCACCTGGCGCGCAAGGGTGCACGCCCAATTCCGCCAGCTGCTGGCGGCCGGGGAGCAGCTGGAAGTGGACGACCCCGGCAAGGGCCGGCTGGACACCCTGGCCGATGTGTGGCTGGAGCGCATGGATCCCGCGAAGGCCCTGTCGGCGCTGGCTCAGGCCGGATTCGATGCCCCGGCCGAGATCGGGCGCATCCTGGATCACCTGCGGGCCCAAGTCGTCAAGCGCCCCACCAGCCCCGAGGGGCGGCAGCGGCTGGACCGGCTGATGCCCCTGATGCTCAGCGAAGCCCTCATGGTAAAACAGCCATCGGTGGCCCTGGCCCGCGTCGCGGACCTGCTCCTGAGCATCGGGCGGCGCACGACCTACCTGGCGCTGCTGCTGGAAAATCCCTCCGCCCTCCGCCACCTGTTCCGGCTGGTGGAAGCCAGCTCGCTGATCGCCGGCTTCCTCGCACGGCATCCGGTGCTGCTGGACGAGCTGCTGGACCCCCGTACGCTCTATTCCCCGCCGGGGCGGGACGAGATGGTCCGGGAGCTGGATCTCCGGCTCGCGCGGCTGCCCGCGGAGGAACTCGAGTACCGGATGGAGGAAATCTGCATCTTCCGTCAGGTCAACACCCTGCGGATCGCCGCGGCCGATGTTACCGGCACGCTGCCGCTCATGCGGGTCAGCGACCACCTGTCGGACCTGGCGGAAATCATCCTGGGCGCCGTGCTGGACGAAGCCTGGCGGCATCTCTCGGCACGCCACGGCCATCCGGCCGGACTTCCGCCGCATGCGCCCCCCGGCGCCGGATTTGCGGTCATCGGCTATGGCAAGCTCGGCGGCCTTGAGCTGGGATACGGCTCGGATCTGGACCTGGTGTTTCTGCACGGCGCCGCCCGGGGACAGACCTCCGGCCCTCAGTCCATCGACAACGGCCAGTTCTATGCGCGCATCGGCCAACGCCTCGTCCATATCCTGACCTCCCACACCCGGGCCGGCCGCATCTACGAGGCCGACATGCGCCTGCGTCCCAGCGGCAGCTCCGGCCCCCTGGTCTCCCATGCCGAGGCTTTCGCGGCCTATGAGGAGACGAAGGCCTGGACCTGGGAACACCAGGCGCTCATCCGGGCCCGGGCCGTCGGCGGGGACCCTGCCCTCGGGGAACGCTTTGCCGGCATCCGGCAGCGCATCCTGACCCAACCCCGGGACATCGCGCACCTGCGCCATGACGTGCGCGCCATGCGCGACCGCCTGCGCCACGAACAGGCGCCGTCTCCCAGCGGCTGGTTTGATCTGAAACACGATCCCGGGGGCATCATCGACATCGAATTTCTGGTGCAGTTCCTGGTCCTGGCCCACGCCGCGGCGCATCCGGCCCTCGTGCGCTGGAGTGACAACGTGCGCCAACTTGAAAACCTGATGGCCAGCGGTGTCCTGGAAGCGGCCACCGCTCAGCGGCTCCGGAAGGCCTACCTCGCCTTTCGCGCCGCTTCCCACCGTCTCAGCCTGCAGGAGCAACCCGCCCACATCGCCGCGGAACATGCCGCTGCGGACCGCGAGCATGTGGCGGCCGCCTGGCAAACCGTCATGCACGCGGAAGACTGACGGTTCCCGTGCGGAATCGGCTGGCCACCCGTGCGCGGAGGTGAACCGGCAACAGGGCGCCGCCCCGGGGAAGACGCCGGCCGGAGGGATTCCCTCCACCGCCAACCACCCGCCTTTGCCCATCCGGAATACCCTTTTGTCATTAATTACGGTTACGTTTTTACAAAAATGTAATCCTAATATTCATTATGATTGCGTCACCATAATGCAACTGCCCTAACTTGCACTTAAAAGCGGATCAAGCATTAATGGCACACTCCTTGCTGAATCTAAAACCGCAACCCGATGCCCTAACCCGACCACAACCCGGAACGCTCATGCCGACTACCGTACCCAATCCTGCCATGGCGCTCAAGGAAGGCCGTGCGCGCCTCATTCAGGAATTCCTGGAGGGCCGCGCCCCGGACCTTCTGGAACAACAGGCACGACTGATCGACGAGTTCTTCCGCCGAAGTTTTGAGATCAGCATGATCGGACCGCGCATGGAGATCGCCAAAAACCCCTTCTCCATCATCGCCCTGGGGGGTTACGGACGCGGCGACCAGTGCGTCCACTCCGATGTGGACCTTCTGGTGCTGTTCGCCAAGCGGGTACCGGCGCAGGCCGAGGGGCTCATCCGGGAGATCGTCTATCCCCTCTGGGACATCGGCCTGGAGGTCGGCCATGCCACCCGCTCACTGCGCGAGTGCCTGGCCCTGGCGTCCGGGGATTTCGAAATTCTCACCCCCCTGCTGGACGCGCGTTTCGTCACGGGCATGTCCAATCTCTACTCCGCGTTGCAGCAGCAGCTGCGGGACAAGGTGATCGAACGCAAATCCCGGCGCATCATCGATTGGCTGGTGGAGACCAACCAAAACCGACATGCCCGCTTTGGTGATTCGGCCCACCTCCTGGAGCCGAATTTGAAGGAGGGCCAAGGGGGTCTGCGGGACTATCACACCATGCTGTGGATCGCACGCATCCGGTCCCAGCTCAAGGAGCTCCGGGATCTGGAATATCTGGGAATGCTCTCCCATGACGAATACAACCTGCTGAGCGCCGCGCTCACCTTTATCTTCAAGGTACGCAACCGCCTGCATGTGGCCTCGGGCCGTAAAAACGATCAATTGCGCTTCGAGCAGCAGATCGAACTGTCCCGCGACATGGGGTATGGCCGGGCCAACGGCCAGGAGCCGGTGGAGTGCTTCTTGGGCGACCTGCACGGCCACATGGAATATATCCAGCAGCTGCACCTGATGTTCCTCTTCGAACAAGGCTACGAGCAGCGGTTTCGCCGCACCAAGCGTCGGGCCAAGCAGCCCCGGGTGGAAGGCGTGGAGGTCGTGCGGGAGGCCCTGAATTTCATTTCCTCCCGGCATGTGGTGCGGCAGCCCCTGCTGTTGATCAAGATCTTCGAGGAAAGCGCGCGCCTTAAGCTCCCCCTGAGCTCCGAAGCCCGCCGCATCGTCAAGGAGTTCGGCCACTTTTTCAGTCCAGCCCTGGCCTGCTCGCCGGAGGCGGTAAAAGCGTTCGAACATATCCTGACAGCCCCCGCGCCCACCTTCAGTCCCCTGAGCACCATGCTCCACACAGGGCTGCTGGCACGCCTGATCCCCGAGTTCCAGGAGATTCAGAACCGGATCCAATACGACGAATATCACCTTTACCCGGTGGACCTCCATTCGCTGCGCACCGTGCAGGCCCTGAAACAAATGGGCTACGAGAATCCGCCTCCGGATGGGTTCGCCCGCCGACTGTTCGATGATCTCAAACACCCCAAACTGTTGCTGTGGGCGGCCCTGCTGCACGACATCGGCAAGGGCCAGAGCGGCGGCAACCACGCCCCCAAAGGGGCCGCGCTGACCGCGGCGATCCTCGCGGCCAAGGGGTATCGTCTCGAGGAGATCGAGACCGCCGCCTTTCTGGTGCGCGAACACTTGCTCTTGGTCAATACCGCCCTGCGCCGGGACATCAACGACGAGGAGACCGCCATCGCCTGCGCCCGGATCATCGGCGACGCCGGGCGCCTGGAAATGCTTTACCTGCTTACCATGGCCGACTCCCAGGCCACAGGGCCCAAGGCCTGGAATTCCTGGACGGCCACCCTGGTCAAGGATCTTTTTTTCAAGATCCTCAATACCCTGGAAAAGGGCGAGCTGGCTTCCCGGGAGGCCGCGGCGCTCATGGCCCTGAAGCAGGAGGCCGTCAGGTCCATGAGCCATGATCCAGAGGAACGCCCCATCCTGGACGACCTGGCCCGCATGATGTCGCCGCGCTACCTGTTGAATGTGCCCGTCACCCAGGTCCAACGCCATGTGCACCTCTACCGCCGGCTGGGCACCAACCCTTTCGCCTGGGAGATCCAGCCGGAAGCCGACTCCAACACCCGCCTGGTGACCATCTGCGCCCACGACCGCCCCGGCCTGTTCTCCAAAATCGCGGGGGTGTTCACCCTCAACAACATCGACATTCTGGACGCCCAGGTATTCACCTGGCGCAACAACGTCGCCCTGGACCTCCTCAAGGTCACCCCACCGCCGGACCTCCTGTTCGAAGAGGACAAATGGGGCCAGGCCGAACGCCATCTCCAGGAGGCCTTGGCCGGCCGCCTGGATCTGGCCTCCCGCGTACGGAAGCGCAAGTCGCCGTTCCGCCCCCAGCGGTCACCGGCCATGGGCCGCCCTGCGCGCATCGAAATCAACAATCGGGCTTCGAGCTTCTTCACCATTATCGAAGTCTTCGCCACAGACTACCCGGGGCTGCTTTTCAACATCACGGATGCCTTGTTCCGCTGCCACTTGGACATATGGGTCGCCAAGATCGCCACGCATGTCGACCAAGTGGTGGATGTCTTCTATGTTCGTGACCTCGAGGGCCAAAAGGTCGACAACCCCGAACAGCTGGAGATGATCACGGACGCCATCGGCACGGCCCTGCCGGAGATCGATGCCGCCGCCCCAGCAAGCGCGAAAGGATGAGCACCTTGATGAAACGATGGGTCTTTTGGGCTGGAGGTCTGACGCTGCTGACCGCCTCCCCGGCGCTGGCCGCCGAGGGTCTGGATACCGGCAACACGGCCTGGATGATCGTATCCACGGCCCTGGTGATGATGATGACCCCGGCGGGCCTGGCATTGTTCTATGGTGGCATGTCGCGGTATAAAAATCTGCTCAATACCGTCGCCATGACCTTCGTCGCCTATTGCCTGGCCAGCGTCATCTGGGTGCTCTGGGGATATTCCCTGGCCTTCGGCCCGAGCCGGGGCGGGATCGTCGGGGGTCTCGATTACCTCCTGCTCAACGGCATCGGCGTGGAGAGCCTGACCGGCACCATCCCCACGTATGTCTTCCTGCTCTTTCAGATGACCTTCGCCGGCATCACCGTGGCCCTGGTGCTGGGCTCCATCGTGGACCGCATGAAGTTTTCCGCCTGGATCGTCTTCACGGTCCTGTGGGTGACCTGCATTTACGCCCCCGTGGCCCACTGGGCCTGGGGAGGCGGCTGGATGGGGGCCATGGGCGCCCTGGACTTCGCCGGCGGCACGGTGGTGCACATCAACGCCGGGGTGGCCGGCCTGGTGTTGTCCCTGGTGCTGGGCAAACGTGTCGGCTATGGCCGGGAGGCCATGTTTCCCTCCAGCATCGCGCTGACCGCCCTGGGGGCGGCCCTGCTCTGGTTCGGCTGGTTCGGTTTCAATGCCGGCAGCCAGCTGGCCGCCGATGGTCTGGCGGGTTCCGCCTTTCTGGTCACCAACACCTCCGCTGCCGTGGGGGCGCTCTCCTGGATGGGCGCCGAGTGGGTGGTCAACCGGCGGCCCACCGTCCTCGGCCTGGCCTCGGGCATCGTGGCGGGCCTCGTGGCCATCACGCCGGCGGCGGGTTTCGTGTCCTTGCCGGGCGCGCTGATCATCGGTCTCGTGGCCGGGCTCCTCGGCTTCTTCAGCGTCGCCAAACTGAAAGGGATGCTGGGCTACGACGATTCCCTGGACGCTTTCGGGGTTCACGGCATGTGCGGCATCTGGGGCGCCCTGGCCACCGGCCTCCTGGCCAACCCCGCCGTCAACGCCAACGACAGCGGCTTATTTTTCGGCAACCCCGGCCAGCTCTGGATTCAGACGATCTCCATCCTGGCCACGGCAGCCTACTCGGGCATCGGCACCCTGGCGCTCGTGTGGCTCACCAGGGCCATCACCGGAGGCCTGCGGGTCAGCCGGGACGACGAAATCATCGGCCTCGATGGTTCCCAGCACGGCGAACGCGCTTTTGACATCCAAATGTCCTGAACATTCACCGCCAACGGTCCACAGCGATCCACTTCCACGGAAGGAGCCAGCATGAAGAAGATTGATGCCATCATCAAGCCGTTCAAGCTCGATGACGTCAAGGAAGCCCTGAACGAAATCGGCATCCAGGGCATGACCGTGACCGAGGTCAAGGGCTACGGCCGCCAGAAGGGCCACAAGGAGATCTACCGCGGTGCCGAATACGTGGTGGACTTCATCCCGAAGATCAAGATCGAAGTCGTGGTGGCCGCGGACCAGGCCCCCCGCGTGGTGGAAAAAATCCGCCAGGCGGCCAACACCGGCAAACTCGGCGACGGCAAGATCTTCGTTTACAGCGTGGAGGAAGCCATCCGCGTGCGCACGGGCGAAACCGGCCTGGACGCTCTGTAGTGATCGCGTGACGTGGAACCCCAACCCGCCGGCAGACGGAATGCCGGCGCCAGGGAGCTTCGGCCGGCGGGGCCGGTTCCGGGCGGCGGCGGCCCGCCCTGCCGCGGTGTGTCAGCGTGTTGACCGGCCCGCCCGTGGCGGCGGCCCGATAGGACGATCCGAACTGTTCGGCAGGTTTAACCAACTACCCGTTGCACCAACCAAGGAGGAATCATGACACCCAAAGACGTTGTCGCATTTGCCACCGAAAAGGGCGCCAAGGTACTGGACATCCGCTTTCTGGATTTCCCCGGCGTCTGGCAGCACTTTTCGGTACCCATCAGTGAATTCAGCGAATCCAGCTTCGAGGACGGTTACGGCTTCGACGGATCGAGCATCCGCGGCTGGCAGCCGATCCATGCCAGCGACATGCTCGTGCTTCCCGATGCCACCACGGCCAAGATGGACCCCTTTTTCGAAGTCCCCACCCTGGTGCTGATCGGCGACGTGGTCGATCCCATCACCCGCGAGCCCTACTCCCGGGATCCCCGCCACGTGGCCCGCAAAGCCGAAGCCTACCTCAAGAGCACCGGCATCGGCGATACCGCCTATATCGGACCCGAGGCCGAATTCTTCATTTTCGATGACATCCGCTTCGAATGCTCCCGTCATCGCGCCTTCTATGAGATCGACTCCATCGAGGGGATCTGGAACACCGGGCGGGACGAGGGGCCGAACCTGGGTTACAAGCCGCGTCTCAAGCAAGGCTACTTCCCGGTCCCTCCCATGGACAAATTCCAGGACTTGCGCACCGAGATGATGCTGGTCCTGGAGGACTTGGGGATCGCCATCGAAGCCCAGCACCATGAGGTGGCCACCGCCGGTCAGGCCGAAATCGACATGCGCTTCCAACCCTTGCTCCAGATGGGCGACCAACTCATGTGGTTCAAATACGTTCTCAAGAACGTGGCCGCGCGCAACGGTCACACCGTGACCTTCATGCCCAAGCCGCTTTTCGGGGACAACGGCACGGGCATGCACACCCACCTCAGCATCTGGAAGGAAGGCCAGCCGCTTTTTGCCGGCGACGGTTACGCCGGGCTTTCCCAGGAAGCCCTCTACGCCATCGGCGGTGTCCTCAAACATGCGCGCGCCATCTGCGCCTTCTCCAACCCCACCACCAATTCCTACAAGCGCCTGGTGCCGGGCTTCGAGGCGCCGGTCAATTTGGCCTACTCCAGCCGCAACCGGTCGGCCGCCATCCGCATTCCCATGTACTCCGCCTCCCCCAAGGCCAAGCGGTTCGAATTCCGCACCCCCGACCCTTCCTGCAACGGCTATCTGTCCTTCTCGGCCATCCTGATGGCGGCCCTGGACGGCATCACCAACAAGATGGATCCGGGCGACCCCCTGGACAAGGACATCTACGGCCTGCCGCCGGAGGAGCTGGCCAAGGTGCCGTCGGCACCGGGATCCCTGGAAGAGGCCTTGATGGCCCTGAAGGAAGACCACGCCTTCCTGCTCAAGGGGGACGTCTTTACCGCCGACGTGATCGATACCTGGATCGACTACAAAATCACCAACGAAATCAACGACGTGAAACTTCGGCCGCACCCCCAGGAATTTGCCCTCTATTTCGACATTTAAACCCACCAAGCGCTACCCGGGCACGGCGCGGCAGGCCCTGGAGCATCCCCCCGCGCCGTGCGCCCGCCCCGGAGGCCGGGGGGCGCACGTTTCGCACCGACGGGCCGTGGACCCGGTTCATATGGAACCGGGCCCACGGCCCGTCCGCCGTTACTGCGCAAGAATTCTACGTATTATCCATGCATGATTACGGTATTGAAAAGGGGACCGTTTTAGCCTACTTATTTCGAAAGCATTGACTTTCCAATGCATTCCGTGTGTGGCGGAGCACACGGGCCTTCACCACTATTCTTGATTTAAGCGCAACAAGTCGTCTCGACGTTCCAGGGGCGGGGGAGGACGGGATCCTGTTCCGGAAAGGCGCGATACTGTTCCCTGCGGCCGATACCGCCCGCAGGCAAAGGTTCCGATGCGCCTTCCGCGGACGACCTCCCAACAGGGTGTTGAAAAACAGGCATACAAGCGAAGGACCAGGCGCGACTCGATGGGGAAAGCCCAACAACCTCAAATGGTTGTGAGTATTTTC
>DJGG01000186.1:0-25516 GCA_002432195.1 Desulfobacteraceae bacterium UBA5852 | reverse complement strand
TTTTCCCGAGGGTCGCAACGCACGCTTGCGACCTTGGGAGTAGTTTTTCAGCACCCTGTTAAAGCGGCCAGGAGGGTACCAGACCAAGATGACCGGCGAAGAACTCAACAGGCAGTTGGCGACGGAAGAGGATATCTCGCAAAAAAAGGCCAAGGCAGTCATCGACATCGTTTTCGAAAACCTGGCCCATGCCCTGGCGGCCGGAGAACGCATCGATATCCGCGGATTCGGCACCTTCAAGGTCAAAACCTATGAGGGCTACGTGGGGCGCAACCCCAAAAGTGGCGCCAGCGTCAGCGTCAAACCCAAGAGACTGCCTGCCTTCAGGGTCGGCAAAGGCTTGAAGGAACGGCTGAACAACGGCCAGCCGAAATGAATGGCAGGCCTCGCCGAGGCTTGCCGATCGGGCGATCTTAAGGGCAGCTTCCCCACCGCCGGCTAAAACCAGGTGCCCACCCCGACGCCGACCCCGGTACGACCGCCGCCGCCACCCACCCCGAAGGAGAACCCGGTGCGGGGTTCCTGACCGGGTTCCCAGGGTTTTACCTCGATCGGCCGTATCTTGGGATAGGTGTACGGGTAGCTGCCCACTGCGCGGGTCTCCTGCCCGATCACCTCCCCCACCACCGTCACCAGGGCCGAAGCCTGGTAAACGGCCGGGTCCAGAAATTCGGCGGCCACCACCAGAAATCGACCCTGGGAGGTACCGTCGGCCCGCGGCTGGTCCGAGCTGTTCAGGGGCAGTTGCAGCACCTCGATCTCCGTACCCCCCGCGGCCGCCTGCGTATTCAGGATCCGCCCACCGAAAAGCACCACTTTGCCGCGATAGGCATCCGGTTGCCGCTGCAGGCGTTCGTAATCGCCGGCGTAGGTGACCTGCGATCGGGCTTGTTCCGACAATCCCGAGGCGCATCCCGCCAGCAACACCGCCAGCGCCACCAGCAACCAGCCTGACCCCTTAGAGTTCTGCGTCGTCATGGTCGATCTCCTTGTGCATCGATCGGTGGACTTACCACGGCCGCTCTTCCCCGACCTGCCCCATGGTAGGGATGCTTTCCACCGGCGGCTACTCCCGAGGCGCGTCACAACGCGCCATGGCGCGCGTAGGCTTCGAGCACAATCCAGGCCTTGGCGTCAAATTTGATATCGGTGGCCCGGCACAACCGGCTGGCATCCGCCGGGGTGATGAACGTCACCTCGATATCCTCCGAGCTCTCGTTGGCCGCCGAAGACGGTTCTCCGTCGCATTCAACGAAAACCAGGGATATGGACTCGTCGGTCAGGCCGGATGACGAATAGATGGGAGGACTCTGCCGGATAAGGCGCACCATGCGCAAACCGGTTTCCTCCCGCAATTCGCGTCCGCAGGCCTCCGCTAGGCTTTCGCCGTGGTCCACCAGGCCGGCGGGGAACCCATACTGGTAACCTCCGATGGCCACGCGGAATTCCCTTATGACCGCAAGTCCCTGGCGCCCGGAATGGACGGCCACGATCACCACGGCATCGGGCCGTTCAAAGCCGCCTTCCTGGATCTTGGCCAGGGGACCGCGGGAAGCGAAAATCCATGATCGGCGCCTCCCCATCCGGTCCCGGTAATCGGTACTGAACAGGTTCAGGTGCGGGTAGTCGGTCAGCTTGCGGGTCTGGATCACTTTCACCGCGCCAGTTCCTTTCCGTTTCGATCCGCAGTTCCCTACCGGCCTTTGGTCCCAGCCGGGGGGTGCACCGTTCACTTCGGCGCGGTCCAGGTTCCACAGGGGCGGCTTAAGCCCGGGAGGCGATTGGCCGATAAAGCGAACGGAGCCGGCCGCCCGATGGTGGCGCCATTGGGTGGAGCCCAGGCCTCCTCCCCCTCACGAAAGCGACGCGTGTCATGCCTAAAGCTTTTCTGATCGCTATTGGTCTGCTGCTGGCGGTGGTCAGCTGTGCCAAGCGGGTATCGATCTTGGAGGTCGAGGCGCCGCAGGTCGCAGGCTATCAATGCCTCGGCCCGGTTGCCGAAACCGCCGACCCGGGGCGCATCGACGCCGGGACATTCAAGCATTACTTCGATACCACTGGCATCCGCCAGCGGGTCCGGCAGCGGGCCGCCTCCCAGGGTGCCACCCACATCGTCTGGCTCTACGACTACCCCACGTCCGCCGCGGCGCTGGCCTACCGTATCCCGGCCCCCCCGGAAGGCTTGGCCCAGGAGGGGTGGGAATTCAAGTGGATGCCCACTTCCATGCCGCCCTACCTGCCTTGACCGCCGGTCCGGGCAGATAGCGCGCACACGCTGCGGACAGACCCGGCCGGAGGCGACAACGCACAGCACCGGCCCCGGCCCGGATCACGGCGCCCGGAGGAATCCCTGCCCGACGGTTTGTGCCCCTCAAAGGGGAATCAATTCGCCGCAGTGCTCGGTGTGGTACCCACCCAAGGCTTCCACGCGCCGCTGAAACTCCGGCGATCGAATCGTGGCCAGCAGCCATTGGATCGGTTCGGCATCGAAAAACCGCCCTGGAATCACCACATCGTATTGTTCCGTGACCACGGGGATGAAATCCAGTTCCAAGGCCCGGGCCGCGGCGCGGATTCCCAGCCCCGCGTCCGCGCGGCCGCTCAAGACGGCCACGGCCACGGCCATGTGGGTGAATTCCTCGTCCCTGTAACCTTGGATGGCGGTCGCTTCCAGACCCATGGTTTGCAAGCGGTAGTCCAGCAGAATGCGTGTCCCCGACCCCGACTGTCGGTTCACGAAGCGCACCTCCGGACGCGTCAGATCGGCGATCCCGCTGATGGACAGTGGGTTTCCCCGGCGTACGATCAAACCCTGGTCCCGCATGACCAGGTGAACCAGGCGGACATCCTGGCCGGCCAGGTGCCTGCGCACGTAGCTCACGTTGTAGGACCCGTCGCCGGTGTCCAGCAGATGGGTACCGGCCAGGTGGCAGACTCCCCGCCGGATGGCCATCAATCCTCCCATGCTGCCCACATGGCTGGATACCAGCTGGACACCGCTATCGCCTGCCCGGAGTTGGTCGGATAGAATGTCCAGCGTGTTGTCGTGGCTGCCCACCATCATCAGGCTGCGCGCCAGGGATGTCGCCGGGCGCAACAGTTCGGCCTCCACCTGCGCGCCGTCCTTGATTCCCTCGACGTGCGCCGGAATTCGGACAATACCGTCAGCCCTGGTCAGCGTGGTGATGCTTCCGGCACCCCGGGGCAGCGGGGCGGCCACCACGCGATCCCCCACCTGACTCAACTGGACTCTCAGGAATTCCTCCAGGCCCAGCTTGGAAGGAATCTTGCGGCTGGTCTCCACCGTCACCCGGGCCGGTTCCCGATCGGGCTGTTCCAAAAGGTGGTAGAGGAAGGGGCGCACGATTTGCTCGAAGGCCATTACCGCGGAAACGGGGTACCCGGGCATCCCGAACACCGGGGTGCCGGCGACATCCCCCACCAGCAGCGGCTTGCCCGGCATCATGGCCACCCCGTGAATCAGGATCTCTCCCAGTTCAGCCACCACGGCCCGGGCAAAATCTTCGGAGCCTGCCGAAGACCCTCCGACCGTCATGACCGCATCGTATGCGCCCACCCCCGCCTTCAGGGCCGCCTGGATCCGGCCTTGGTCGTCGGGCAGCAGGGGGTGACGGGTGTAGCGCCCACCGGCGGCTTCCACCAGCGCCCCCAGCATGTAGGCATTGCTTTCCACCACCTGCCCCGGCCGCATCTGGTCCAAGGCGGTGGTCCGCCAGTCGACCAGCTCACTGCCGGTGGGAACAATCAACACATGGGGCCGCGTGCGGACCTGCACCGCCAGGACGCCGCCCGCCAGCAAGGCCCCCACCCCGTAGGCGGTAAGGACATGGTTACGCGGGAAAAGCAGCTCCGTGGCCACGATGTCCTCCCCCATGCGCCGGACGTGCTGCCAGGGGTAGGCGGGCGCTTCGATGCGGATCCGACCGCCATCCAGTTCCTGCACGTGTTCGATCATGATCACGGCATCGGTGCCTGGCGGCAGCACATGGCCGGTGTTGACCGGGTAAGCCTCGGTGCCCAGCCCCAGCTCACGGGGATGCCCTTCATTGACGCCGAAGGTGTTGGCGGCCAGAACGGCGAAACCATCCATGGCCGCGGAGTGAAAATTGGGGGACGACAAACGGGCGAACACCGGCGCCGCCAGGACCCGGCCCACCGCCTCGGGGACAGGCACCTCTTCGGTGCGTGTGCCCCGTTGCCGGAAGTGCCGGGCGACGATCCGCCGGGCTTCGTCCAGGGTTTTCATTTTCAGATAGATATTGCGCGGAACGCCCATCGCCGTGGTCGTGCTCCTTTCCGAAGGCTTGCCGATCGTGATTGGCCGCCGGGTCCCCGCCGTCAGCCCATCACCGGGCTGAGCAGTTCCACGGCCACCGTCGTACCGCCATCCAGGCCTTCCGTGTGGGCCTCGATGCGCAGCAGCCCGTCGGCTTTGACCATGGTGGAAATGAGGCCGGATTTGCCCAGCACCGGGTGGGCCCAAAGCTCCTCGTCTCCCATCTCCAGCTGGACGCGCACGAAATCCACCCGTCCCTGCTGTGAAGCGATGTTGCGGGACAAGCGTGCGTGGACCCTGGGAACCTCCGGTGCCCGCGTGGCCATCCCACCCATGTGGGCCACAAAAGGCCTTACCAGCACATGGAAAACCACCATGGCCGAGGCCGCGTGTCCGGGAAGGCCCCAGACCGGCTTGCCGTCAGCTGCGGCCAGGATGGTGGGTTTGCCGGGGCTGATGGACACGCCATGCGCCAGGATAGACCCGCCGGGCATGCTTTCCAGGGCCTCGATGGTGTAATCCCGTGTTCCCACGGAACTTCCGCCGGAAATCAATACCATGTCGTTGGACGCCAGGGCGTCACGGCAAACGCCGCGCAAGGTCTCCAAGTGATCCTGGACGATTCCGAAGAGTTGCGGCCGGCCTCCGCAGTGCGCCACCTGCCCCGCCAGGGTCGTGGCGTTGATATCCCGGATCTGGCCGGCCCGTGGTGTGGCCTCCACGGGCACCACTTCGTCGCCGGTGGAGATAATCCCCACTCGCGGCCGACCGTATACCGGTATGCGCCGCTGTCCCAGGGCGGCCAGCAGCCCCGCTTCCTGGGGGCGCAGGATGGTACCCGCCGTCAGCACGATCTGCCCGAAGGCCACATCTTCTCCTTGGCCAATCACGTGCTGTCCCGGGGCCACGCTCTTGTAGACCTCGATCAGATCGGATTCCACCGCTTCGGCGTGTTCAATCATCACGACGCTGTCCGCCCCGGGCGGGAGCATGCCCCCGGTGGAAATCCGCACCGCCTGTCCCGCGCCCACGGGCACGGTGGGCACCTCTCCCATGGCTACCGCGCCGATGACCTCCAGGTAGGCGGGATTGCTTTCCGAGGACCCGAAGGTCGACGCCCCCTGCACGGCGTAGCCATCCATGGTCGCCCGGGAAAACCCCGGGATGTCGATGTCGGCCGCCACATCCCGGGCCAGAACACGCCCCGTGCAGGCACTCAGATCCACGCTTTCCGGAGGGGTCACGTGAAATCTGTTCCGGAAGCCGAGGATCGTTTCGATACTGACGACGTTGAAGAAATCCTTCATGATAACCTGGGAAATGGCCGGGCCGCTGACCTGGCGGCCGCGATGGGCGAGGATCCTTGCTTTATTCGGGCATCGGGTTTAAGTTGGCCCAGTATTGACGGATCAGGCTCAAAAATCAAGAGCATAACCCAGAACCGAAGCCCTGCGAACGGGCCCGCAAGGGCGGCCTCATTCGAGGTCCCGTGTAAGGATCCGCCGGTTTTCGAGACCGGCCCGCGTTCATGTCCGCTTGCATTCGCCATCCGCATCAATCCGGCTCATGGTATTGCCTGAAATACCAGGTGAATCTCTGCGACGCGTGCCGGCGTTGCCGCGACCCGGAACTCTATTGCCGCTACCGCTCGGCTTGCACGATTCATTTCCTGGAAAAAACCGGCGACCGTTTCGAACTCCCCCCCGCAGAGCGCCCGTCCGACGGCTAATCCGGTCTTCCGGAGCACCCAATGGGGCACCTTGCAGCGAATGGTTGCAAATCCCCGAAAAAAAAACTATAATTGGCCCGTTAACCTAAAATTTCATGGGTGCGCCGCGCCTTCACCCAAGAGGAGAATATGACCGAAGCTTCCGAAACCGCCGCTTTCGAGCGGACGGAGAGACCGAATTTCCTCACCAATACCAAATTCGAAACCTTCGACCTGCCCCCCGAGGTACTCTCCGGCCTCAACGACGCCAGGTACACGCACTGCTCGCCGATTCAGGCCCAGGTATTGCCCATCGCCCTGGCCGGACGGGACGTGGCGGGCCAGGCCCAGACGGGCACCGGTAAGACAGGCGCCTTTCTGGTCACCATCCTGGCCCGCCTGCTGGAGCTGCCGGATCGGAATCCGGGAATGACCTCGGCCATAGTGGTGGCACCAACACGGGAATTGGCCGCCCAGATCCACCAGGAAGCTCTGCTCCTGGGTGCCCATACAGGCCTTTCCTTCGTGGAAATCGTTGGCGGGGTCGACTACCAGAAACAGGCCGACGCCCTGAGGAAGGGAGTCGACGTGGTCATCTGTACCCCCGGGCGGATCATCGATTACTACAAGCAGGGAATCTTCAAGACCGACCACATCCAGGTTGCGGTCATCGACGAAGCCGACCGCCTGCTGGACCTGGGCTTCGCCAAGGACATGCGCTTCATCCTGCGCAAACTCCCCCCGTACAACCTGCGCCAGACCATGCTGTTTTCGGCTACCCTGTCCCACCGGGTCCTGGAACTGACCTATGAATACATGAACTTGCCGGAGTTCATCGATGTGGCTCCGGAGGAGATCACCGTCGACCGTGTCGTACAGTCTCTTCTGCATGTGGGCCAGGATCAGAAATTTTCCCTTCTGCTTGGGCTTTTCAAACGTGAGGACTGGAGCCGCGTGCTGATCTTCACCAACACCAAGGCGGAGGTGGAGTGGATTTCCAAAAAGCTTCGCGGCAACGGGCTTCCCGCCGAGGGCATCACCGGCGACCTGCCCCAACGCCAGCGTTTCAGTCTGATGGACCGTTTCAAAAAAAACACGGTCAAAATCCTGGTGGCCACGGACGTGGCCTCCCGCGGCATTCACGTTGAAGATATCTCTCACGTGATCAATTACGACCTTCCCCAGGACCCGGAGAACTATATCCACCGCATCGGGCGCACCGCCCGGGCCGGCAAAACCGGTCGGGCCATTTCGCTTGCCTGCGAACGCTTCGTGTTGCACCTGGAACCCATCGAGGCCATGCTGGGCTACAAGATCCCGGTGGTCTGGCCCGAGGAGAGTTGGTACGAGGAGGATGTATCCGGCCCGGTCAAGCGCTTGCGGCCGGAACGCCCCAAGCGCGGCGACAAGCGGACAAGCCACCCTAAGGAAGGTGACCGCGGCCCACGGCCGAACGCGCCCCCAGCACGCACACCGACGCCGCAACCCCGCAAGCCGCCGGGTTATTTCCCCGGAACCTTGTTCGGCTTCGGGCCCCCGGATGCCCTGGCCCCGCCACCCGCCGTGGACGAAATCGATGAGACCGATTTCATTGAAGAGGACGATGATGAGGTCGAGGTGAGCGTGGGTACACCCAGCACTCCGGAGCCGCCCGCAAAAAAGAAACGCCGCCGTTCGCGCCGTCGGCGCCGCAGCAAGGATCAGCGCCCCGGAGAGACCTCGGGGGCCACTGGGCCATTTTCGGAGCAGGCGGCCACAGAGCGGCCATTCCCTTCAGCGGAGCCACAGACGGGATCGGTCGACACCGATGCCGGGGCACCTGATGCCTGACATCTCCTGGTGAAGCACGCCACCGGCTGCAGTGCCAGGCGGACGCGATGAATTGGGACGGCGCCTAACGCACCGCAGCGCCCGGCCATGGGCCGGCGTCTGACCTACGGCCGAGTTCGGCACCGCAAGCCCAACGCCAGCTCGCGCGGCACAGCACCCGCAACCCATCACGGGACGGAAGGATGGGGTTACTTGCCGCGTTCAACCGCCCCGTGCCGTGCGGCCCGATTCGCGTTTATCCATCCCCGGTCAAGCGCACCACCTCAATCGCCATAAGGCGGAATGGTTCGCCCCGTGACCAGCCGAACCCTTGATTATCGACCTCACTTTTCCTAGGTTGGCACCATGGGGCATGTTTTCGACTTTCATGAGGCCAGGAGTTACGACGCGTGGACCGGCAGCCCCCAGCGGCGCGCGGCGGCCGAACTCGAAAAGCGTCTGATGCTCGACATGCTGAAACCCATGCGGGGCGAAAGCCTGCTGGATATCGGATGCGGCTCCGGCGCCAGCCTGGCGCCTTTTCTGGAAGCGGGTCTGCAGGTCACGGGCATCGATCCCTCGCCCTACATGTTGGATATCGCCCTGGCCCGGCTTGGCCACCGGGTAGAATTCTACAGAGGCTCGGCCGAGGACCTGCCGTTTGATGACAACTCTTTCAACCATGCGTGCCTGGTCACCACCCTGGAGTTTGTCAACGACCCGCGATCTGCGTTGGAGGAAGCCTGCCGCGTCGCCAAGGACCGGATCTTCATCGGGGTGCTCAACCGCTATGCCATCAAGGGCCTCCAGCGTCGCGTGCGCGGCCTTTTTTTCCCCAGCATTTTCGATCATGCGCGTTTCTTCAGCGTGTGGGAACTCAAGCAGATGATCACCGCGATCCTTGGCGACAGCGCGCCCGTCAGCTGGCGCACGGTCTGTCAATTGTCCAACGCGCCCGGCAAGTTCCTCTCCCGCATGGAGATGCTGCCCCTTGTGCAGCGCTGCCCCTTCGGAAGTTTTGCGGGCATCGTGGTTTCGTTGGTGCCCCGATTCCGTGCCCGCCCGCTCACCCTGCGCTATAAGCCCGGTCAGACCGCCGGCCCCCTGCCGGGGCTGCCGGCCATCTCTGGCCGCCCGCATGAGGCCGGATGACCGAAGCCCTGCTCTACCGAAAGCTCAAAGCGCAACAGGTGCAATGCCACCTGTGCCAGCACCGCTGTGTCATCTCTGTAGGCCGGCGGGGGCTTTGCGGGGTGCGTGAAAATCGCGCGGGAACTCTTGAATCCCTGGTTTACGGACGCGTGGTCGCCAGCCACGTGGACCCTATCGAAAAGAAACCGATCTTCCATATGCTGCCCGGCAGCCGGGCCTACTCCATCGCTACCGTAGGATGCAATTTCACCTGCCGTTTCTGCCAGAACGCCGACATTGCGCAACTGCCCGCCGATCGGGGCGGAATGATCGTGGGCGCCAACACCACCCCCGAGGAGGTGGTGGAGGAAGCGCTCAAGACCGGATGCCGCAGCCTGGCCTACACTTACACCGAGCCCACCATCTTCTTTGAATTCGCCCTGGATTGCGCCCGCTTGGCTGCATCCCGGGGATTGCGCAATATTTTCGTCACCAACGGCTACATGACGCCGGAAGCCCTGGGAATGATCCGTCCCTATCTGGACGCGGCCAATGTGGACCTCAAGGCTTTCACCGAGCGCTTCTACGGGGAGACCTGCGGCGCCCGCCTGAAGCCGGTTCTGGAAACCCTCAAGGCCATGGCGGCCGCAGGGATCCTGGTGGAGGTCACCACCCTGCTGATACCGGAACTGAACGACAGCCCGAAGGAACTGCAGAATCTGACGGCCTTTCTGGCCAGAGAACTTGGCCCTGCCACCCCCTGGCATATCAGCCGCTTCCATCCCACCTACCGCATGACCGACCGCGCACCGACCTCCCCGGTCACCTTGGAGCAGGCGCGGGACATCGGTCTGGCGGCCGGACTCCGTTATGTTTACATCGGCAACGTGCCAGGCAGTACCAGCGAGAACACTTACTGCCCGTCCTGCGGCAATATCGTGATCAATCGGTTCCACTACAACACCCGCGTCAACCTCATCGACACCAACCGATGCGCTTATTGCCATTCCGCCGTCGATGGCCTCTTCTGACCCGGTGGAGGGCTGGCGGTTTAAAATCACGAACCCCGCCACCGCGGTACAATTCGGCGGGAAGATCAGATGGATATAACCAATTTCCAACCTGTCGGCGAATGAAGTTCAAAAATTTGAACTTGGCCGTATTTGGAAATAGATTAATATTACAGTTGCTTAGACATTTTCTCGGTTCCACGGTTTAAAAAGCTGAACCCGAGGGGACGTGGCGCCCTCCGTCCCAGACGAGGGGCAGGTTGCCCGAACCAGTCCATAAAATGTTCATTCGCCTGTATTTATTATCTTTTTTAAGATTGGGCCACAATTTAGACTGAAGTTTCAATGGTTGGCAATGTTATTGCATACTACCAAAGCAACCTAACCTTTAACCCTAACCTTTCATCATTCCTCCTTAACGGTTATTCGGGCTTCCCGAATAACCGTTTTGTTTTGCCATCCGCGCAACATCATTTTCCCGTTGCCGGCAAACAGGGCCTGATCGTATACTAAAAATCACTCGCCCCGCCCCCGATGCCAGATACCCCGATGCCCTTGGAGGAACCTCATGCGCGACCCGATTTTCGAGCCCGTTGCCATCCACCGCCTGGTGCTCAAGAACCGCATCTACATGCCGGCCATGCACCTGGGAATGGCGACCGATTTCAAGGTTACGGACCAGCTGGTGGACTTCTACGCCCAACGGGCCAAGGGAGGCGCCGGGGCCATATGCGTGGGCTACGCCACGGTGGACGATGACTCCGGCAACACCAGCAACATCGGCGCGCACCGGAATGATTTCATTCCCGGGCTGAGCCGCTTGGCCCAAACCATCCGCGCCCACGGCGCCGCGGCCCTCGTGCAGTTGAACCATGCGGGACGCTACAATCACTCCTTTTTCCTGGCGGGCCGACCGCCTGTGGCGCCCTCGGCCATCGCCTCCCGGCTGACCAAGGAAACGCCCCGAGCGTTGACGGTGGAAGAAATCCAGTCCATCGTCGCGCGTTTTGCCGCGGCCGCGCGGCGGGTGTGCGAGGCCGGTTTCGACGGCGTGGAGGTGCTAAGCGGTACCGGGTATCTCATCAGCGAGTTTCTATCGCCCCTCACCAATCAACGGACCGATGCCTATGGCGGGTCCCTGGCCAATCGCATGCGCTTCGGCCTGGAAGTCATAACCGCCATCCGGAATGCCGTTGGGGACGATTTCCCCGTGATCGTGCGCATGAACGGAAACGATTTCATGCCCCAGGGCCAGAGCCGGGAGGAATTGCAAGCCTATGCCCGTGAGCTTACGGAGCAGGCCACCGTCAACGCCTTGAGCATCAACGTGGGTTGGCACGAGGCCCGGGTGCCCCAGATCACCAGCGCGGTCCCCCGGGGCGCCTTCGCTTATCTGGCACGGTCCATCAAGACCCAGGTGCGGGTTCCGGTGATCTACGGCCACCGGGTCAACGACCTGGACACCGCCCGCCAACTCGTGGCCGATGACATGTGCGACCTGGTCGCCATGGGCCGAGCCCTCATCGCCGACCCTGAAATGCCCGCCAAGGGTCTGGCCGGCAATCCACAGGCCATTGTCCATTGCGTGGCCTGCGCCCAGGGCTGCTTCGACCGGCTATTCCAACTGCGTCATGTGGAATGCCTGTGCAACCCGGTCGCCGGGCATGAAAAAGCCGCCCGCCTGGAACCGGTTTCGAGGCCCCGAAAGGTCATGGTGATCGGCGGTGGACCGGCGGGCATGCAGGCAGCCCTGGCGGCCGCGGCCCGTGGCCATGCGGTAACCCTTTACGATCAGGGCGACCGGCTCGGGGGTCAACTCCATCTGGCCGCCGCCCCTCCCGGTCGCGAGGAATTCGCCTCCCTCTCCCGGGACCTCGCGTTCCAACTGGACCAACGGGGGGTGCCGGTGCGGCTCAACTGCCGCGTCGACGAGAACCTGCTCCGCCAGGAGCAACCCGACCGGGTGATTCTGGCCACCGGCGCCCGGCCCATCGCCCCCCCGATCCCCGGCGCCCAACTGCCCCATGTGGTCCAGGCTTGGGATGTACTCTTAAACAAAGTACCCGTCGGCTCTGAGGTCGTTATCATCGGGGGCGGGGCGGTAGGGGTGGAAACGGCGCTCTATCTGGCCGACAAAGGCACTCTCTCCGGCGAGGCCCTCAAATTCCTGCTGATCCAGCGCGCCGAACCCGTCCAGGATCTCATCGAATTGGCCACCCGTGGAACCAAGCGGGTGACCCTGATCGAGATGATCGACCACCTGGGAGAGGGCATCGGCAAAACCACCCGCTGGACCCTTGTGCAGGATCTGCGACGGTATCACGTGCGGGCCATGACCGCCACCAAGGCCCTGGAAATCACGGCCGGCGGCGTAAAAATCCAGGCGGCGGACGGCGCAATTGAAGAACTCCCTGCCGACACAGTGGTTCTTGGCGTGGGTTCGCAACCCGAAAACCGTCTGGCCGCGGTTCTGGAAGGCCTGCAAATTCCCCATGACGTCGTGGGAGACGCGCATCGCGTGGGCACGGCCCTGGAGGCCGTGCACAGCGGCTTCCAGGCGGGAAGCGGCATCGACTGAGCCGATAGCCCGCGGATCCGGGCCACTATTGAGGTCGTGCCCCCCGAGGGGAATTTTCCCTTGCGGCTTTCGCGGGCCATGGGGGGCTGGACCCATGGGATGGGCACTTGGTTATCCCCCCCTCGGGTCGACAGGCCACCGCGCAAAATTGGAGCGCTCCCGCTGTGGAATCTCTGCGCCGGTCATGGCGATGAGGCGTGACGACGTTCCACCGGCAGCAGGATGCGGAAGCAGGTTCCGCCGCCCTCCCGCTCGAACACGCCGATCTCTCCGCCATGGTCGTTGATATTCTGCCTGGCAATGAAGAGACCCAGACCGGTCCCGTTGGCCCCCGTTGGCTTGGCGTGCCGGGTAAAAAAAGGCTTGAAGACCTGTTGCCGCAGCTCCGAGGGAATCCCGGGACCCTCGTCGATGATCTCGATGCAGACCGCCGGACGGCCACCGGTCCCCTGGGCGTCCGAAGTGACTACGACGACGGTGCTGCCTCCGGGAGCGGCATCCAGCGCATTCATCAGAATGTTCAGAAGGGCCTGCCTGACCTTGTCCGCCACCATCCGGAAGAGAGTACGGGTTGCCAAGGCCCGACACTCCATGCGCACCCCCGACCGAGTTGCCTGGGGCTGGAGAAACGTCAGCAACGCCTCGATAAGCAGGTGCAGATCGGTTGTTTCCGCCACCGCCTCCCTTTGGGCCGACAGTTCGAGAAACTGCTTCAACAGGCCGTGAATGCGCAAGGATTCGCTCCGGGCAATACCCAGAAAACTGGTGCGGAATTCGGCGTCCTCCCATCGCTCAGGAAGGAGTTGAAAAAACGTGTCGATCGCTGTCATGGGGTTTTTGATCTCATGGGCCAATTGGGCGGCCAGGTTCCCCAGGGAAGATAATTTGTCGGCCCGGCAAAGGAGTAGTTTCGATTTCTGGAGCTTCGCCAGCTGCTTCCGCATCTGGAGGTGTATGCAGGCATTCTCCAGAGTAACCGCCAACAGGGGCGAAAAGAGATACAACAATTCCTGCAAATCCGCGCGGCTTCGCCCCGTAGCATGGCTCCACACCGCCACTACCCCCGTCACCTGGTTCCGGACGATCAGCGGTACGGCATAAACCCAACCGGTCAGGGCGGCCTCGCCTCCCCCCATGACGCCCTCTTCCGTCTCCCCCATGCCACTCCGCGCGGCCCGGGACAGAATGCATCCCGCCTCGTCGATGGGAATCTCAAAGGACTCTATCTGGCCTCGGTTCATGTCCAAAAAGTCCTTGGCGTACAGCCCCTTCAACCTGGACCGGTCATCGCTGACCCGAAAAATCGCAAAGTGATTCACCCGGCACGCATGTCCCAACAAGTGCTCGATCTGATCCAACCATTGATCCAGACCCACCGCCGACAACACGGCCCGGCTGCATTGCTGCACCAGGTCTATCTGCCTCAGTTTCCCACCCAACTCCCGGCCGAGTCGAAGGACTTGTTCGTATTTTTGGTCGATCCGTCGACGATCCGCCTCTATTTGGCGATAAATCTGCCGGCGCAGTCCCGGCGCTTCCCACCCGCGACGCAGGACCCGCCACAGCGAACCGGCAGCTTGCCAGCGAAGCTGGTATTCGCAGTAAGGCGCGCCGTCGAAATGGCAGCAGCGCTCCTCCAGCTGTAAGGGCTTGTCACCCCAGAAGAGAGGAAGGTAAGTGACGACACCCTGGAGGTGGAGGCAAATGTCCCGGGACAGTGCGGGAATGGGATGCCAATATAGCCTTACCACGGCCTGGCGGATCCCGAGATGAACCAACTCGATCCGCTTGTTGCGGTTCCAGCGGTCGTTTAGGCGCTGGGCATTGACGAGAGCCTTGGCATGCGAACCAAATAGCTTCAACAGCAGCCGCTGGCGCTTGTTGGTCACCGCCTGCTCCACAGCAAAGCGGCCGATCTCGAAGGCGACCTGCTCATTCTTGATGCGCGCCTTGACGCGTGCCAGCAAACCCGCCACGACCGCCGCATCGACCCAATTGTCCGGCGACCGCAGAAAAGCCTCCGGGTCCACCAACCGGTCGATTTCCGGTGAAAGCCCGGGGATGATATCCTGGGAATCAATGCCCCCATGGGCGTCGATATATTCGAGTATGGCACGGGTATTGATGCAACTGGATTCTTTGCGCATGTTTCACCAATCAATCCGGTAGCGATCGTGACGGTTCCCCAGAGGGGGATTCCCTTCAAGCAAATTCAATACCTACCCATCCAGCGAAGGGACCGCGGCGCACGGTTGCCGAGTCGGTCTCGGCGGATCCGTGGGCCACGCCGTCGGCCAAGGGAAATGCCCACTTAATCTGCACAAATTTCTATGCATCCGCGCCCTTAATTCTGTGCATTCCCCTTACCTGTCGATTTGACCGCACAGGATTTGTGCGGCTAAGATGATGGTCGGCACAGGCGGACTTGCTTGCGGTACGCTTTGGCGCCGGGGAAGGCCTAGCCCGGCCCTATACCCCAGGCGGAAAATCCCGCCTGGTGGAACCAAGCTGCGGAGAAGCGCTAAATGAAAAAACTCATGTCCATTCTGATCGTCGACGATGAATTAGGCGTACGGGAATCCTTCCGGCTCCTGTTCAAGGACGCCTTCGAAATCCACCAGGCCGCTTCTGGCCGGGAAGCCTTGCAGGCCTTTGCCTCCCGCAGCATCGACATCGTCCTGTTGGACATTCGTCTGCCGGATACTCACGGTGTGGCGCTGCTGCGCCAGATCAAGGAGGTTGATCCCGAGGTCGATATCGTGATGGTGACCGCGGTGGATGATCAGCAGACCGCCATCGATGCCATGAAAAGCGGCGCCCATGATTTTATACAAAAGCCTTTTGCCATCGAGACCGTCCGGGCCCTGGTTCACCGAGTGGCCGAAAAACGAGGTCTTTCCTCCGAAGTGCGCTATCTGCGGCAGGAATTGACCCGCTGTCGGCCGTTTGAAAAAATGGTGGGGCAGAGCCAGGCCATGCGGGAAGTTTTCGACCTCATCGCCGCCATCGCCGACAGCGATTCGACGGTGCTTATCCAAGGCGAGAGCGGCACCGGCAAGGAGTTGGTTGCCAAAGCCATCCACAATCAGAGCCCCCGGCGAGACAATCCTTTCGTCGTGGTCAATTGCGGTGCCCTGCCGTGCACCCTGATGGAAAGCGAACTGTTCGGCCACCGCAAAGGCGCTTTTACCGGGGCCATCGCCGACAGCGCCGGCAAACTGGAAGTCGCCAACTCAGGAACGCTTTTTCTGGACGATATCGATTCGCTCAGCGTCGAAATGCAGGCCAAACTGCTGCGCACCATTCAGGAAAAAGAGTTCGAGCGCCTGGGAACCCATCGCGTGGTGAAGGCCGACATCCGTTTTATCGCCGCCACCAACAAGGTCTTGAGCGAAATGATTGAGGAAAATCGTTTTCGCCAAGACCTGTTCTACCGCCTCAACGTGCTTCCCGTGCACCTGCCTCCCCTGCGCAAGCGCAAAGCCGACATCCCCCTGTTGCTGGAACATTTCCTGGCCAGGCCTGCCGGAAAGCGGGGGACCCACGGCAAGCGACTCTCTCAGGCGGCCATGGAGGCCCTCATGGCATATGATTGGCCCGGAAATGTCCGGGAGCTCCAGAACCGGTGTGAACGCTGGTGCACGGTTGTCCGGGGGGATTTGATTCGGCTGCGTGATCTGCCCCTGCACGATTTTAAATCTACCCCGCGGGGCAACGGATCACTGCGGGAAGCCGTCCAGGCGTTTGAACGCGGGTTTATCACCGAGGTGCTCGAGTCGGTCAATGGCAGCCGCACCAAGGCAGCCGAGCGGCTCCAGGTGCACCGCAATACCCTGCTGGCCAAGATGCGCGGCCTGGGCATCGGGTTCCCCCTCGAAAGAACAAAATAACCGCACCATTGACCGTTAACGCTATGAAAAGAAGTCGGATTGCGTCGTCGATGCCTTATTTCTTGTGCAATCGACCACAAAACCGGCCATGATGTATGGACCTTGACCCGGCCCCCGCTTGACAGGGGCCACGTGCTGATCCTACGGTGGCCAGTACCCTGCACCGTTCAATTCAATCCTAACGGGATACAAGGCCCCATGGAAACCGCCCCGACCGAGGACTGCCCCTCGCATGCCTTGATCTTTCTCGAGATGGCCTTTCGCTCCGATCGGCATCAGGTCTTTACCGATGCCGGCGGGATCGGTGAGCACACCGGGGTTTGCGGTGACGGGGTAACCTTTTTTATCCGTTTCCGCGCGAATCTTCTGGCTCAAGTCGCCTTCGAATTGCACGGTTGCCTCAACACCAACGCCTGCGCCAATGCCGTGGCCGAGATCGCTGAGGGCCGTTCCTTGGCAGAGGCCTGGAACATCACTCCCGAATTGGTGGCGCACTATCTACAATCCCTGCCGGCGGAAAACTTTCACTGTGCCCAGATCGCCGTGGAGGCGTTTCGTCACGCCCTGGCCCATTACCAGCGCCAGGGCGCCAAGCCCTGGAAGGGGTCCTATCGCTGACCGCATGCGTTTCGCTTCGGCGTCCCCCTTCCGCGGAAAGCCCCCCCGTCCGGATATGGCGCGGAAAGTGTTCTCCCCTTCCCTCCGGCTGGCATTTGGGCTAGATGTTGGGCAATGGCGCCTCCCTACCACACTCCCTGGACCCCAATCCCACCGCGGCCGCCAGTGGCTTTAGGGCTCGGCAAGCATTTTAGGACCCCCGAAACTAACCCTGCGTTATGTTTCCGAATCTCCTTGACAGGGCATGGCACTTTGTCTATAGATTTTTCTTTCAAAATCGGGGCTTCCGATTCCCAATCACCCATCTGCATCAAAGACCGGCTGGATATGAAGGCGCCCTTTTTCAAGGGGGACACCCTTGGAATGGAGGGGCTAGGGAGCGAGCCTGCCCCATGAGGCTGGAACAGCTGCTGAACGAGCACACGGAACAGATCGTCACCAAATGGTTCAATGCCTTGGCCGGGACCTACCCACTCAATACCGCCCAATTCCTCAAATCCATCCCCGACACCTTCGCCAACCCTGTCGGCAACATCGCGCGCCAGAGTTTGCGTGCCCTATTCGCGGAACTGCTTGCGGCCAATGACCATAAAAGCCTAACCGCGTCCCTGGACCCCTTGATTCGCGTGCGCGCCGTCCAGACCATGTTCACCCCGTCGCAGGCCACGGCCTTCGTTCTGGAACTCAAGCCCATCGTACGCCAATGCATCGCGGAAACATCGCTTAGCCCCGAGGTGACCGCGGATCTGAAGGCCTTCGAGACCCGCGTGGATGAACTTCTGTTGCTGGCCTTCGATGTGTTCGTCAATTGCCGGGAAACCGTTTATCAGATCAAGGCCAGCCAGGAAAAAAGCCGGTTCTATCGAGCCTTCGCACGCGCCGGACTGGTCCGCGAGGACCCGGATGCGGATCCGGATTCCGCAAGTTCATAAGATCGTGCCCGTCCCTCAAAAGGGGATTGGGTTCAGGCCCGCCCGCATGAAACCTTGATACCGGAGGCGCAGCCCCGCTGAGGAGGGACGGTGTCGAGGGCCTCAGGGGACCGCGCACGCAGGCCTGGGCTCAGGACGCCTTTAATGGATGGGCATATGTTAACCCTTGGCATCTTGGAGAAGGCCTTTCGCGCCTCAACGTCGACTGGAACGGTCCTGACTGCCGCGCGCGGCGGTGGGCCGGCGCCTGGAGGGCACCGGGCAGGGTTCGGACGGCGTATGGGGCCGGCGGGAGGCCGAAAGCGAGGTAACGGTAAATGAATGGCAAGTATCTGTACTCCCTTCTAGCGGTCATCGTTTTGTCCCTGGTCGCCTATGTGGGTACCGCGCTGTTGAGGCTCCAGGTGTTTTTCGGGGTCATCGTCCCTTACCTGGCGATGCTGGTGTTCGTCGCCATGTTTGCGTACCGGATGCTCGTCTGGTCCCGCTCCCCGGTCCCGTTCCGCATCCCCACCACCGCGGGCCAGGCCAAATCCCTGCCCTGGATCCAGCGTAACCGTTTCGACAGCCCCTTCACCAAGTGGGAGGTGGTCGTGCGCATGGCGCTGGAAATCCTGACGTTCCGCTCCCTTTTCCGCAATACCCGGATGCAGCTCAAGGAAGACGGCCGCATCGCCTATGACCTGGAACTCTGGCTGTGGCTGTTCGCCATCACCTTCCATTACGCCTTCTTCGTGGTGCTCCTGAGGCACCTGCGCTTCTTTCTGGAACCCGTGCCGTATGCCGTCCAGCTCCTGGGTACGGTGGACACCTTCCTGCAAATCGGCACTCCCGTCATTTCCATGTCCAGTTTCGCGCTGGCCGGTGCCGTGCTGGTTCTCTTCCTCCGACGGGTTTACCTGCCGCACCTGCGCTTCATCTCCCTGGCCGCCGATTACTTTCCGCTCTTCCTGATCTTCGGCATAGCCTTCACCGGCATCTACATGCGCTACATCACCAAGATCGATGTCACCGCGGCCAAGGCGCTCACCTACGGGCTGGTCTCCTTTCACCTCCCGGCGGTGGCCGACATGCAAGCCATCAGCCCCATCTTCTACGTGCACCTGTTCTTTGTGAGCGTGCTGCTGGCCTATTTCCCCTTCAGCAAACTCATGCACCTGGGCGGCGTCTTCCTCAGCCCCACCCGCAATCTGCCCAACAACACCCGCGCCGTCCGACACGTCAACCCCTGGAACTACCCCGTCAAGGTCCACACCTACGACGAATACGAAGATGATTTCCGGGACAAAATGATCGAGGCTGGACTGCCCGTGGAAAAAAAGGAGTGAGCACGCATGAGTGACCTGCCGAAAGCCAACCAGCTCTACCACACCATCGAACACCGGACGCCGGCGACGGATTGGATGGATACCCCCACGGTCATCCGCAAGGGCATCTATTGCTACGCCGCCAACCCCAAGAGCCTTGAAGCCCTGTCGGCTCCGAATCCGCGGGAGTGGAACCCCGTGGAGGAGGATTGGAAGCTGCCCGATAACTGGCAGGAAATCATCCACAAAGGCTTCAAGGAGCGCCTGGAAAAATTCCGTTCCTTCAAAGTCTTCATGGACATCTGCGTGCGCTGCGGCGCCTGCGCCGACAAGTGCCATTACTTCATCGGCACGGGTGACCCCAAGAACATGCCCGTTCTGCGCGCCGAACTGCTGCGCTCCGTCTACCGCAACGATTTCACCATGGCGGGCAAGATCATGGGCCGCGTGGCCGGCGCCCGACCCATGACCCTGGAGGTCCTCAAGGAGTGGTGGTCCTACCTCTTCCAGTGCTCGGAGTGCCGACGCTGCTCGGTCTTCTGTCCGTACGGCATCGACACGGCCGAGATCACCATCATGGGGCGCGAGCTGCTCAACCTCCTGGGGCTCAATATCGACTGGATCGCCACCCCGGTGGCCAACTGCTACCGCACGGGCAACCACCTGGGAATCCAGCCCCACGCGTTCAAGGACATGCTGGACTTCTTCGTGGACGACATCGAAGAGATCACCGGGGTGCGCATGGCCCCCAACTTCAATAAAAAAGGGGCCGATATCCTTTTCATCACGCCCTCGGGAGACGTCTTCGCCGACCCCGGCACGTACACGGCCATGGGGTATCTGATCCTGTTCCACTACCTCAAGGAAAAGTACGGCCTGGAGGTCACCTGGAGCACCTACGCTTCGGAAGGCGGCAACTTCGGTTTCTTCACCTCCCACGAAACCATGAAGCGGCTCAACTCCAAGATGTACGCCGAGGCCAAACGCCTGGGGGTCAAATGGATCCTGGGAGGGGAATGCGGCCACATGTGGCGGGTGATCCATCAGTACATGGACACCATGAACGGACCCGCCGACTTTCTGGAGGAGCCGGTCAACCCCATCACGGGCACCCGGTTCGAAAACGCCAAGTCCACCAAGATGGTGCACATCACGGAATTCACCGCCGACCTCATCAAGCACAACAAGCTGGAGCTGGACCCCGGCCGCAACGACAATGTCGTGCTCACCTTCCACGACTCCTGCAACCCCGCCCGCGGGATGGGCTTGCTGGAGGAACCGCGCTACGTGATCCGCAACACCTGCCGCCATTTCTACGAAATGCCGGCCAACACCATCCGGGAGAACACCTTCTGCTGCGGCTCCGGCTCCGGCCTCAATGCCGGCGAGGACATGGAACTGCGGCTTACCGGCGGCCTGCCGCGGGCCAACGCCGTCAAATACGTCCACGAGAAGCACGGCGTCAACATGCTGGGCTGTGTGTGCGCCATCGACCGCGCGGTTTTCCCCGACCTGATGCGCTACTGGGTCCCCGGGGTGGACGTCACCGGCGTGCACGAACTGGTGGGCAATGCCCTGATCCTGCCGGGAGAGAAGGAGCGAACGACAAATCTGCGCGGTGAAGACCTGCCGGGCATGGAGGATGAGGCCGATGAATGACAAAGGCAAGATCATAGCCGGGGTGATCATTTTTATAGCGCTCGTCACGTTTCCGTTCTGGTACAGCATGGGCAAGGCCGCTCCCAAGCCCGAACCGGTTCTGACCCCCCAGGCGCTCGAGGCCAAGGCCTGCGTGCGGGACAAGGTGTGGATCAACGCCAACCACATGCAGCTGCTGAACGAATGGCGGGACGCCGTGGTCCGCGATGGCGAACGGGTCTACGTCAATCTGGAAGGCAAGGAATTCAACATGAGCCTGTCCAACACCTGCCTGGACTGCCATTCCAACAAGGCCGAATTCTGCGACCGGTGCCACAACTACGCCGCCGTTAGCCCTTATTGCTGGGATTGCCACATCGATAACCCGAAGGAGACGAAGTGATGGAAGACAGCCGACGCAATTTCCTGAAAATGGCTGGAATCGCCGCCCTGGGGGCGGGCGCGTCGCCCGTGCTGAATGCCTTCGCAGCCGGCGGGGGGCCCGCGGCCACGCCGAAAACCATGAAGGGCAAGGATATCTTGTGGGCCAAGCAGTGGGGACTGGTTATCGACACCCGTAAGCTGACGACGGCCGAAGACCTCAAACCACTCATCGACGCCTGCCACAAGACCCACAACGTGCCCTTCATCGACCCGGCCATCGTGGGGCACAACCGTCATGAGATCAAGTGGCTCTGGCAGACGGGCTACGCGAACGCCTTCCCCGACCTGGAGGCCCGATACACGCATGAAGAGGTGGAAACGCGCCCCTTCCTGGTACTCTGCAACCATTGCGAGAACCCCCCTTGCGTGAGGGCTTGCCCCACCAAGGCGACCTTTAAGCGCCCCGACGGCATCGTCGCCATGGACTTCCATCGCTGCATCGGTTGCCGCTTCTGCATGGCCGCCTGCCCCTTTGGCGCCCGCAGCTTCAATTATCGGGATCCCCGGCCCTTCCTCGCGGAAACCAACCTGGCCTTCCCGACTCGCACCAAGGGGGTCGTGGAGAAGTGCAATTTCTGCGTCGAACGGCTGGCGGACGGTCTGCTGCCTGCCTGTGTGGAGGCGTCCAACGGCGCCCTGGTGTTCGGCGACCTGGAAGACCCGGCCTCCGAGATCCGCGAGGTGCTGCGAACCAATTACACCATCCGCCGCAAAGTTGCCCTGGGCACCGGCCCGGCGGTCTACTACATCGTATGAGGGGTGGGCTATGCTTGAATATGCGATCAAAGGAAGCAAGGCATACTGCGCGTGGATGACCGCCCTGCTGGGCCTGATCGGCCTGGGCTTCGGCGTCTGGCTCTGGCAGTTCAATTTCGGCCTCGGTATCACCGGCCTGAGCCGTGATGTCTCCTGGGGCTTCTACATCGCCCAGTTGACGTACATGGTCGGCGTGGCGGCCGGGGGGGTGATGGTGGTGCTGCCCTACTATCTCCACGACTACAAGGCCTTCGGACGCATCACCATCCTGGGGGAATTCCTGGCCATCGCGGCCCTGATCGTGTGCCTGCTCAGCGTGGTGGTGGACCTGGGGCAACCCATGCGGATCCTGAATGTGTGGCTCCATCCGACACCCAACTCGGTGCTCTTCTGGGATACGATCGTCCTCAACGGCTACCTGTTCCTGAACCTGGTCATCGGGTGGAACGTGCTCCAGGCCGAGCGCAACGGGACCCATTATCCCGGCTGGGTCAAGCCCCTGATCTACCTGTCGATTCCCTGGGCCATCAGCATCCACACGGTGACAGCGTTCCTGTACTGCGGCCTGCCGGGCCGCGGCTTCTGGCTGACGGCCATTCTGGCCCCCCGTTTTCTGGCCTCGGCCTTTGCCGCGGGGCCCGCACTGCTGATCCTGCTCTGCCTGCTGATCCGCAAGGTATCCAATTTCGACCCCGGCCGGGAGCAGATCCAGGCCCTGGCCAAGATCGTCACCTACGCCATCATCATCAACCTCTTCTTCTTTCTCTGTGAAATTTTCGTGGCCTTTTACAGCCAGATTCCGGAACACACCACCCACATCAAGTATCTCTTTGTGGGGCTCCACGGCCATGGCGTCCTGGTGCCCTGGATGTGGGCCTCTATGATTCTCATGGCCACGGCCGCCATCATGCTGGTGATCCCCGCCATACGCCACAACGAGGGCGTTCTGGCGGTGGCCTGCGCCATGCTGTTTGTCGGCGCCTGGATCGACAAGGGGCTGGGCCTGATTTCGGCCGGCTTTGTCCCCAACCCCTTGCACGAAGTCAACGAATACGTGCCCACCCTGCCCGAGCTGGCGATCACGCTGGGCGTTTACGCCATAGGGGCACTGGTGCTCACCGTGTTGTTCAAGATGGCCATCGGCATCAAGGAAGAGGTTCGGGCCTGACCGGCAGCAGAGGGAGGGCCCGCCGGATACCAGGGGCCCGCCCCCCCCACCGAGGGGGGGCGGGCCCTCTTCTTCGGCGCTCACGCCCCCAGGCGGCGGGATCCGCAGTGGATTAAAAGGCGACCCGGCCCACCGGCGGTCACCAGCGCCATGTCGAGGCTTTCGGCCAGCGCCACCGCGAGAGCCGTGGGTCGGGAGACGGCCGCCACCACCGGAATTTGAGCGCGGGCGGCTTTCTGAACCAATTCGTAGCTGATCCGCGAGGACAAGACCACCAGGGCCGCCGACCCCAGCCGCCCTTCCAGGAAAAGACGGCCAACGCATTTATCCAGCGCATTGTGCCGCCCCACGTCCTCTGCCACCCCCAGCAACGTATAGGAGCGGTCATAGATGGCGGCGGCGTGTGCCGCGCGGGTGGCCGCCCGCAGGGGCTGATGCCGCGCGAGCTCATCGATGCTGGCCTGGACCCGCGCCGGATCCAGGGCTGGCCCCTCCGCCAGATGCGGCAGCGTCTGGTGGAGCTCCTCCACCAGCTCCCGGCCGCATATGCCGCAGGAGGTCTGGCTGACAAACATGCGCCGATCGGCAAAGCGCTGGTAGATGGCCAGCCGACCCGGTGCCAGGGTTACGGTCACGGTATTGCTGTCCCCGCCGTCACAACAGGCCAGCGCGGCGATATCCTCCGGGGCATCGACCAGACCCTCGGCAAGGCAGAGACCCGCCGCGTGCGCCTTTTCGTCGCCGGGGGTCCGCATGACCACGACATAGGGGCGCCCTTGGACACGCACCGCCAAGGGTTCTTCGGCAATCAAGGCTAAAGGCGGCTCAGGGGCGGCGGTCCACGGCCAGATTACAGGGATGCGCGGAATGCTGCGGCTCATTACAACCTCCTTGATAGGGGCGAGCCAGCGAAGTGGCCCCCCGGGGGGCAGTTAGCATTGAAAACCGGCAGGCGCAAGCCCGCCTTGCCACCCGGGCGCCGGGCTCCCGGGGGTCGGGGTGCATCTCGCCCAAGACTTTTTCCTTGACAAAAATAAAGGTTAACGTAATATTGCATATTTTTGAAATCAATTGGTTATTTCCAGTGGGCTTAAAGGAGGTCATCCATGTATGCTGTCGTCAAAACGGGCGGAAAACAATATAAGGTGGAGACCGGCGACGTCCTGCGGATCGAAAAAATCCCGGGGGATGTCGGCGCGGAGGTCACCTTCGATGAAGTGCTGCTGTTTTCCGACGGTGAAAGCCTGGATATCGGCACGCCCGGCCTGGGAAATGTGGCCGTGAAGGGGCATATCGTCGAGCAGGGCAAGGCCAAGAAAATTCTTGTTTTCAAGTACAAGCGCCGCAAGCGCTTCCGTCGCAAGCAGGGTCATCGTCAGCCGTTCACGGCCATCTGCATCGACAGCATCGGCCGATAGTCACCGCACCATCAGCCTTTTATCAGGGAGTCCATACCATGGCACATAAGAAAGCAGGCGGCAGCTCCAAAAACGGCCGCGACAGCCACGGCCAGCGCCGGGGCATCAAATGCTACGGCGGCGAACGCGTCACGGCCGGCAGCATTCTCGTGCGCCAACTGGGTACCCGGATCCACCCGGGCCAGAACGTCGGCCTGGGCAAGGATTATACCCTGTTCGCCAAGGTCAACGGCGTTGTCACTTATGAGCGCGTGGGGCGCACCCAAAAACGGGTCAGTGTTTACGCCGAGTGAAATTCATTGATGAAGCCACCATTACCGTCCATGCCGGCGACGGCGGCCGAGGATGCGTCAGCTTCCGCCGCGAAAAATACGTCCCGCGCGGCGGACCGGACGGTGGTGACGGCGGCCGCGGCGGGGATGTCATCTTCCTGGCATCCCTTCGCCGGCGCACCCTGCGCCAATTCCAGTTCAAGTCCATTTTCAAGGCCGCCAACGGCGGACACGGGCAAGGCCGCCAAAAGGCCGGCCACGGCGCTGAAGACCTGATCATCGAGGTGCCCCTGGGCACCCGCGTGGAGGACGCCCAGACCGGGGAGCGCCTTTGCGACCTCACGGGCCCGGACGACCGCTTCGTTGCGGCCCGGGGGGGGCGAGGCGGGCTGGGCAACACCCGCTTCAAATCCTCGACCAACCGCGCGCCGCGTCACGCCCAACCCGGAGAAGCCGGTCAACAGCGAGTTCTCAAGCTGGAATTGCGGCTGCTCGCCGACGTGGGCCTCGTCGGTTTGCCCAACGCCGGCAAGTCCACCC
>DJGG01000178.1:614-12635 GCA_002432195.1 Desulfobacteraceae bacterium UBA5852 | reverse complement strand
GCAGTTTATCCACAGCCTGTTACGCCCGAGATGCCGCTTGCAGGCCCCCCAGCACCCGCGCCACATACTGGCGGGTTTCGCGATACGGCGGCAGTCCCCCGTAACGCTTCACCGTTCCCGGCCCGGCGTTGTACGCCGCCAGGGCCTTGGTCAGGTCGCCGTCGAACATGTCCAGCATCCGTCGCAGGTAGCGGGTGCCGCCGTCGATGTTCTGTCGGATGTCAAAGGGGTTCTCAACCCCCAATTCGGCGGCCGTGGCCGGCATCAGCTGCATCAAGCCCTGGGCCCCGGCCGGCGAAACCGCCTGGGGATCGAAATTCGACTCCCAGCGGATGACGCTGCGGATCAGGTCGGCGGGCACCCCGTGGCGCCGCGCGGCCGTGGCCAGGGACGCCTCGATGGCCAGGCGGGTCTCGGATGTGGTGGCAGGGGAGGCGGAGGCGGCGGGACGGGTGACGGTGGAGGCGGACGCCTCCAGGGCGGCGACGGAGGTAATCGCGGTGTTGGCGGCCGCGGCCGTTTCCAGAGATCCGGTCTCTATCCGCGGGGCGCCAGGGGAGGGCCGGCCGCCGGTGGAGTTTTCCATGGCCGATGCCGTTGGCGTGGCGGTGGAGACCGCCGGGGCGGCGCTGCCGGTCCGGCGCCGATAGTCCTGAAGGCCGAGGCCGGTGCCCGAGGCCTGCTTGGGGCCCTGGCTCTGGGCGAGGGATTCGGACAGCAGGGACTGAAAGACCGGTCCCGCCGCCCCCCTCCGCCGGGTTGTCCGGGAGCCTCTGCCGGCCTGCCGGAGGTAATCGGCAATGGTCAAGGGGGCGTCAGCGGCACTCACGGTCGGGCCCCCCTCGCGCCAGCCGCCGTCTTGCCCCTCACTAGCGCCGCGGTGTGATTAGGCATCCAGGTAGTCCCCACGCCGGAAACGGGCTGTCTCCGTGGCGCTGAGCACCATGGTCTCCTGGATCAGCGGCCGGAGGCCGCAGTCGTCGGGCAGGGCGGCGCACTGGTCGGCCAGGGCGGGAAGCCCCGTTTCCAGGGATTCCACCAGGGGCTCGAGGTCCCGCAGGCTGAAGCACGGCTGGGCGAGACGCTCCCGGTAGTCATCGAGGCGATCCAGGCAGTCCTCAAGGCCCGCCAGGGCCGCGGACTCCTCGGCCCGATGGGCCCCCGTGACGGCGGTCGTGGCCAAAGGTTCTTCGGTGGACGCGCTCCGCCCCAGGGAATCCAGCACGTTGCTGAAGGACGGACACCCGGCAGCGGGCCCGGGACGGGCCGCCGGGGATTCCGCTGGGGGGGACCATTGTATACGGTGATCAATCTTCATGCGAAACCCTCCTGAACAATCAGGTATGCATCCGGTGCCGGCATGGCGTGGACCGAATCCTCCTTCCCGGAGGGCCGCCCAGCACGCCTGCTCGTCATTTTGCAATAAACGTGCACAATTCTTGGTCCGGGGTTTTCCGTTGGCTCCGAGGGTCTGGTGATCCCGGTTACCAAGGGCTCTGCGATCGGCGCCGGGAAACCGGGAATCAAACGGCAGTGGGGCAGGGGGGCAAATCCTGCCGCCGGCGCGAGGGCGGGGGCAGGATTTGCCTGGGAGGACGGCATTCCGCGGAGGGCGTGCATCGCGGACCGCCGCCCCCCGACCGCGCGCACCCGCTGGGCTTCCGGGAATCTCCGGGGAATGGAAAAATCCGTCGCCCGAGGGGTCCATGCGGCAGGGGATCAGGCCGCCGACACGCGATTTTTGCCGGCCCGCTTGGCCGCATAGAGGGCCTCATCGGCGCGGGTGACGAAGGATTCGGGGGTGTCGTCCCGCCGCAGGGCACTGACCCCGATGCTCACCGTCAGGGACATGGTGGGGGGCTCGGGAACCTCCCGGAGGGCAAAGCGCGTCTGGGCGATGCTGCGCACGACGCGTTTGGCGGTTTTCGCCGCCTGGCGCAGGGAAGCCGACGGCAGCAGGATGGCGAACTCCTCCCCGCCGTAGCGGGCGATGAAGTCGTCGGCGCGGAACATGTCCGCGCAGGCCTGGGCCACGGCGAGCAGGACGCGATCTCCCATGGGGTGGCCGTAAGTGTCGTTGACGGTCTTGAAATCGTCGATGTCCAGCATCAACAGGGCAAAAGGTGCCGGGCGGATGAGCTGGCGCTCCAGAAGGTGGGCCAGGTGTTCGTCGAAGGCCTTGCGGTTGTAGATGCCGGTCAGGGCATCCCGCAGGGAGGCCTCCCGGGCTTTCTGGAGCTCATCGTTGAGCACCGTGACCTGCTCGGCCAGCTGATCGACCCGCAGGCGTTCGCTCGCCTGCTTGGCCTGAACCGTGGTGCGCAGCCCCTCCACCGCTTCCTCGAGGGCCGATTTGACCTTGCGGATGTCCTCCAGGCGGCTGATCTGTTCGATTCTCTCGCTCTGGGCGAAGATCGTCTGGTGGTAAGTCCGGTTTTCGGAATCCGTGGCCGCCATGGCCTCCGAGAGAATGTCGATGATCTTGCGCAATTCGGTCTCGCGCTCCTGGAGATAGCTTTTCTGCTTCTCTCCAAAGGCCTCGATGCCGGGGCTGGCCTTCATGGTGCAGGCCTGCAGCAGCTTGGGGCTCCCGCTGGCCGCCAACTGCCGCGCGAACCGGTCCACTTCGACCTTGAAGGCGTCCGAGTCGATCTCCGGGTGGTCCAGGATGTAGGCTTTCAGCAGGGCCACGAGCACCTGCAGGCTGCGGCGGTAAGCCTCACCCATGGATTCCGCCTGCTCCAGGCGGTCGTGCAACTCCGCCGGGTCCTCGCCCGTCTGGTCCGAATACTTGCGCCTGAACAGCACGGCAGATCCTTTCCGGGCATTGCCTGCGGGTTGCCGGTGGCGACCGGCGGGCAAGGCAGCCCATCGGAATCCCGCCGGGAGCGCTCCGGCGGTCCGGTGGAGCGGCTCCCCGCCGCGGGAATTTACACTTGCGTCCCCATTGCTTATCGCCCCGTCCAGGCCTGGACTTTAACAGGCTGCGGGGGCCACGGGCGTCAAACCGCTGACGAGGCCGATAGGTATTTTGACGATATGAGGCACTCCTGAACCTTTCTCCGGACGGGCGGCGCTTTCCTCCGGCAGCGATGCAGCGGCGCGGTTGCGGGCGCGTGCTGCGTCGGGGCCCCGGAGCGCCCCGCCCTCCCCGGAAGCTTTGGCATGCGTGGCATATGAATTGCAGAACCGGGACCGACCGCAGTGAACCCCTGGGAAAAGACGGAGGGCCAGACATGAGAGCAGGGCGCCATCGAGCCATAATTCCCCCGGCGACCGCCGCCGGCAGCCGGGCGGTGGAAGACCGGCCGGGATGCGCGGAGGGTTTGCGTGGCTGAGGCGGCCATCATGGTGGTGGCCCTGGAAGGTGGCGGGGCCGTGGACCTGGTGGAGCGCTTGCGCGCCCAAGGCTACCGGGTGGAGGTGACCCAGGGCCGGCGCGAGGCCTTGAGCCGCCTGGGCGCCTCCCGTCACCGTCTGGTGGTTGTGCTTCCGGCCGCCGGTGCCGGGGGATGCGGTGAGTTGCTCGACGAGGCCCGGGTTCTCCAGCCGGAACTGCCGATCCTCGTGGCCGCACCCCAGGGCAGCGTGCAGGGGGCGGTCGAGGCCATGCGCCATGGGGCCTTGGACTACCTTGCGGTACCCCTGTCCAGCGACACGCTCTCCGCCGCGGTGGAGCGCGCCCTGGGTGCCGCCCGCCAGCGGGAGACCGTCCCTGCGCGCCCTTGTGCTGAGCACGCAGCGAAACCTTTCATCACCGCCGATCCGGCGCTACAGGCCATGCTGCAGACGGCGCGGGCGGTGGCCGCCACCCGGGCCACGGTGCTGATCCAGGGGGAGAGCGGCACCGGCAAGGAAGTCCTGGCCGCCTACCTTCACGCCCACTCCGCGGCCCCCGATGCCCCCTACCTGGCGGTCAACTGCGCCGCCCTGCCGGAAAACCTGGCCGAGGCCGAGCTGTTCGGCTACGAGCGCGGGGCCTTCACGGGAGCGCTCACCCGCAAAGCCGGAAAATTCGAGCTGGCGGGGGAAGGAACGCTGGTGCTGGACGAGATCAGCGAGTTGCCTCCGGCGCTCCAGGCCAAGCTCCTGCGGGTGCTCCAGGAACGGTCGGTGGATCGTCTGGGAGGCGATCGGGCGGTGCCCGTCAATGCCCGGGTGATTGCCATCAGCAATGTGGACCTGCGTCAGGCCGTGGACCAGGGGCGTTTCCGGGAAGACCTCTATTACCGCATCCATGTATTGCCCTTCCGCATTCCGCCCCTGCGCGAACGCCGGGGGGATATCCCCCTGCTGGCGGCGCACTTCCTGGCTACCCTGGGTGAGCGCCACGGCAAGGCGCCGCTCTCCATGGACGACGCCACCCGGACGCTCCTGACGGAGCAGCCTTGGCGCGGCAACGTCCGGGAACTGGAAAATGCCGTCGAACGCGCGGTCCTGCTGGCCGTGAACGGACGCATCGAGGCCAGTCACCTGTTCCCCGGGGGGCCGGCGCCGGAAGCACCCGGCGCGGATCGGGTGCGCCCCGGGATGTCGGTACGGGCGATGGAGCGCCTGCTGATCATGAAAACGCTGCGGGCGGTCAACGACAATCGGGCACAGGCCTCGGAAATGCTGGGTATCAGCATCCGGACCCTGCGCAACAAGCTTCGGGATTACCGGGAGCAGCCCTCCGGCGCCTGAGCGCCGGCGACGCCCCGTCGAGCCCTGACGGAGGAGCACCGTGACTTCCAAGACCCTGTTCGATAGCACCTTCCCGCTGCTGGAGCGGACGCTGAACGTCTGCGCCCGCAACCAGAAGCTGACGACCTCCAACCTGGCCAACCTGGACACCCCCAATTTCAAGGCCTTCAAGATGATGGTGGAGGAGGCGGTGGCCAACGATTCGCAGGGGGCCGCCCCCATGGCCATGGTGCGCACCCAGGCGGCCCACCTGGCCGGATCCACCGGCGGCAGCGACCCCGGGCGGCCGCCGGAACGCATCGCGAGCGACCCCGGTTCCCTGCGGGGGGACGGCAACACCGTCGACCTGGACCGGGAAATGACCAACCTGGCGGCCAACACCCTGCGGTACAACGCCGGTGTGCGCATGCTGTCCGCGCGCTTCAAACATCTGCTGTCCGCCATCAACGAAGGGAAATAGCCCATGGACTTCCTGAAAGCCCTCGATACCAGCGCCTCGGGGTTGTCGGCCCAACGCCTGCGCATGAACCTCATCTCCGGGAACCTGGCCAACGTCAGCACCACCCGCACCCCCGACGGGGGCCCCTACCGGCGCAAGGACGCCGTCTTCGCGGCCGCCCCCGCCCAGGGCACGTTCCACGAAATGCTGGCTTCCTGCGGCAGGGAGGAGCTCGTGGAGGTCCGCGCGGTGCAGATCGTCGAGGACCAGCGCGACCCCGTGCGCAAGTACGAGCCCCAGCACCCGGATGCGGATGCGGATGGATTCGTGTCGCTGCCCAACATCAACTCCGCCGAAGAAATGGTGAACCTCATTTCGGCTTCCCGGAGCTACGAAGCCAACATCGCGGCCGTCAAGGCCACCAAGAACATGATCCAGCGCGCGCTGGAGATCGGACGCTAAGCATGGACGCTATACGCATCGGCAGCGACGCCCGGGCCTTTCCAGCAACGACCACTGTCCCCGTAACGCCCACGACGGGCGGCGGCTTCGGGGACCTGCTGCGTTCGGCGGTGGACAACGTGGAGCGGCTGGAAAACGAGGCCGGTCAAGCCGTGCAGGCCGTGGCCGCCGGTCAGGAGCAGGACCTGCACAACACGATGATCGCCCTGGAAAAGGCCGATGTCTCCTTCCAATTGCTGATGCAGGTGCGCAACAAGGTCATCGCGGCCTATGAGACCATCATGCGCATGCAGGTCTAGCTGACCTAAACAACGGCGAACCTCTCGGGAACGGTGTCACCCATGGACAAGTTTTTCACCCAGGTCGCGGGCATGTGGTCCTCCATGGCCCTGCGGAAGAAAATGACCCTGCTGCTGGTGATCGCCCTGACGACGGGCGGCTTCGTGGCGCTGCTGAGCTGGACCGGGCGGCCTGATTTTCAGAACCTCTACTCCGGCCTGGCACCCGAAGACGCCGGGGTGATCATGGAGCGCATCAAGGAGGAGAAGATCCCCTACCGCATCTCCGAGGGCGGGCGCAGCATCCAGGTGCCCCGGGAGTGGGTCTACGAGCTGCGCATGCGCCTGGCCAGCCAGGGGCTGCCCCAAAGCGCCGGCATCGGCTTCGAGGTCTTTGACAACACCAAGCTGGGCATGACCGAGTTCGTGCAGAACGTCAATTACCAACGGGCCCTCCAGGGGGAGCTGGCGCGCACCATCAACCGTATCGACGAGATCGAAAGCGCCCGGGTGCACCTGGTGATGCCCGAGAAATCCCTCTTCGTGGAGGACGAGAAGCCGGCCACGGCCTCGGTGGTGATCAAGATGCGCGCCGGCCGGCAGCTGGCCAAGGCCCAGATCCAGGGCATCGTGCACCTGATTTCCTCGAGCATCGCCGGCCTGGAGCCGGACAACGTGACGGTGGTGGACAACCGCGGGAAGTTGCTGGCCGGCAAGGAGAGCGCCCAGAACCCGGACGGGGTCAATACCGATCAATTCGTCTACCAGCAGCAGGTGGAGAAATCCCTGGAGACCCGGGTCAAGAGCATGCTCGAGGACGTCCTGGGGCCCAACAAGGCCATCGTGCGGGTATCCTGCGAGCTGGATTTCACGCGCCACGAGCAGACCGAGGAAACCTACCTGCCGGAAAACCAGGTGGTGCGCAGCGAGCAGGCCCTGGAGGAAAGCACCTCGAGCGCGGGCGCCGCCCCCATGGGCATTCCGGGCCTGTCGTCCAACACCGTGAGCGGCTATATCGGCACCGGATCCATGTCGCCCGCCGCCGAGGGCAAGGACACCGGGACGGCCTTCCGCAAGCAGGACCACACGCGCAACTACGAGATCGGCAAGATCGTGGCCCACAAGGTCATGCCCTATGCGCAGCTCAAGCGCGTCTCCACGGCGGTGATCGTGGACGGAACCTACCAATTGGTGGCCAAGGGCAAGAAGAATGAAAAGCAGTGGGACTATTCGGCCCGTAGCGAGGCCGAAATGGGACAGTTCGAAGCCATCGTCAAACGGGCCGTGAGCTTCGACGCGGACCGCGGCGACAAGGTGGAAATCGAGAACATCCCCTTCGAGACGGCCAAGATCGCCGACGAAGCGCCGGATGCGCTGCCGGGCGGCTGGCGCGAAAAGCTGGCGGACTTCCGGCCCCTGATGCAGTACGCCTTTGCCGGGATGTTCCTGCTCATGACCTTTCTGTTCCTGGTGCGCCCGCTGGTGCGCTGGTTGACGGCCGATCGCGGGGAGGGGGCCATCATCCGGCAGCTGCCCAAGACCGTCGGTGAAATCGAACGGGAGATGGGCGCGGGGGCGGCCGCTTTGCCCTACCGGGACCAGGTGCGCCAGTTGATCTCCGGTGACAGCCAGGCCTCCGCGGGGGTGGTCAAGGAATGGATGAGTCAGGAATAGCAGGGAAGACCGGAGGTCATGCCAATGGATGCGCGCAATCTGCCCGGACCGCTTAAAATCGCCATACTGGCACGCTCCCTGGACCCGGGCGCGGCCCGGATCATTCTGCAGAACCTGGATGACCGGGAGCGCCAGGTGGTCGACGGGCACATGGCCCAGCTGGGCACCGTGTCACCGGACCTGGTGGAAAAGGTGGCCCAGGAGTTCACCGACCGGGCCCGCCGGGCCCCCATGGCCAAGCTGGCCGGGCCCACGACGAACCCGACCAAGGCGACCGGGGACGCCCGCAAGGGCAAGGGCGGCAAGCTGGAAGCCATCCTTTCCCTGGAGCCCGAACAGCTCTTCAAGCTGATCAAGGACGAGCACCCCCAGACCCTCGCGGTGGTCCTGGTGCACGCCAAGACCGATGTGGCCAGCGATGTCATCTCCCGCCTGCCGGACGACATGAAGACGGACGTGGCCATCCGCATCGCGCACCTCGAGAAGGTCAACAGCGGCATGGTGGAGGAGATCAACTCCGTGCTGGAGGAAATCCTGGCCAACAAGGAGACCTCCCAGACCCATGAAACCGGCGGTGTGGAGCGGCTGGCCGAGATTCTCAACCAGGCCGACGAGGCGTCCGGCGAGTTGATCATGAGCGAGATCGAGGAAAGCAATCCGGAGCTGGCGGCCCAGATCAAGCAGAAGATGTTCGTTTTCGAGGACATCATCCTGGTGGACGACAAGGGTTTCCAGAAGCTGCTGCGCAAGGTGGAAACCGGCGAACTGGCCGTGGCCCTCAAGGCGGCCTCCGAGGAGGTCAAGGAGAAGGTCTTCCGCAACATGTCCGCCCGGGCCGGCGAAATGCTGCGGGAGGAGATCGGCGACATGGGTCCGGTGCGTATGAACGAGGTGAGCGCGGCCCAGCAGAAGATCACCAGCATCATTCAGGACATGGAGTTCAAGGGCGAGTTGATCATCTCCGGACGCCGGGGAGAGGCCATAATTGCGTAAGATCATCAAAAGCGCCAACAGCGACGCCACCCAGACCTTCCGGCTGCACTATTTCCCCGCCATACCGGCGGAGGGGGGCGGCGCGCCGGCGGTCGCGTGCGGCGGAGGAGCCTTCCGGAACCTGGAGGCCGCCGGCGCTTCCCTGCCCCTCGGGCAGGCGGCCCCGCGAGGAGAGACGGGCCTCCAGGCGGAGAAGGACGCCGGCGCGCGCCTGGCCGAGATCGAGCGCCAGGCATACCAGGAAGGGTTCGCCCGCGGCGAACGCGACGCCCGCGCCGCCGGTCAACGGCAACTCGAGCCGATCCTGGCCGGCCTCCAGCAGTTGTTGGGCAGCCTGGACGCCGGCCGGCAGAAGCTGCGCCGTAAGGCCGAACAGGAGATCGTGGCCTTGGCCCTGGCCGTGGCCCGCAAGATCGTGGGCCAGGAGCTGCGGACCAACGAGACGGCCTTGGCCCGGATCGTTCGGGAGGCCATCGGACGCACCGGCGTGGCGGGGCCCATCCGGGTGCGCCTGCACCCCGATGACCTCCAGCGCATGCAGAGCGCCCCCGAGGGGATCGCCGCGCTGCCGGCCGAGGGCGGCCAGGTCCATTTCGAAGCCGACAGCGCCATTTCCGGGGGCGGGTGCCTGGTGGAAACCGAATGGGGCCAGATCGATGCCCGCGTGGAGGAGCAGTTCCGCGTGATCGAAGAGGCCTTCCGGGCCGAAATGATGCCGTCCGGCGACCAGGAGGCGGAGCGCCCATGAACGCCACGCTGACCTTGGAGCGGTTTCATCGCCGTCTAGAAAATCTGGCACCCGTCCAGGCCAGCGGCCGCGTGGTCCAGGTGGTGGGGTTCGTGGTGGAGTCCGTGGGACCGGAATGCTGCCTGGGAACAGTCTGCGAGGTTTACCCCGGCGGGGGATCGGAGCGGTTTCAGGCCGAAGTGATCGGCTTCCGGGACAACCGCGTGCTCCTGATGCCCCTGGAAGACATGCGCGGCATCGGCCCCGGAAGCCGGGTGGTGGCCCGCCAGCCCCAGGCCTACATTCCGGTGGGGCAGGCCTTGCTCGGCCGGGTGATCGACGGGTTGGGACAGCCCATCGACCAGGGCGGCAGTCTCCTGGCGGAAACCGCCTATCCCCTCTATGCCACGCCCACCAATCCCCTGCGGCGGCAGCGCATCCGCAAGCCCCTGGACCTGGGCATCCGGGCGCTGAACGGACTGCTGACGGTGGGCTGTGGACAGCGCATGGGCATTTTCGCCGGGTCGGGGGTGGGCAAGAGCGTGCTGCTGGGCATGATCGCCCGCTACACCGCCGCCGATGTGAACGTCATCGCCCTCATCGGTGAGCGGGGTCGCGAGCTGAACGATTTCATCGAGAAGGACCTGGGGCCCGAAGGACTGCGCAAGAGCGTGATCGTGGTGGCCACCTCCGACCACCTGCCGCTGCTGCGCATGCGGGGGGCCTTCATCGCCACGGCCATTGCCGAATATTTCCGCGACCAGGGCCTGCGGGTGAACCTCATGATGGATTCGGTCACCCGCTTTGCCATGGCCCAGCGGGAAATCGGGCTGGCCGTGGGAGAGCCGCCCACCACCAAGGGCTACACCCCCTCGGTGTTCACCCTTCTGCCCAAGCTCCTCGAGCGGGCCGGTACTTCCGCCGGACGGGGCGCCATCACCGGCCTCTATACGGTGCTGGTGGAGGGCGACGACCAGAACGAGCCCATCGCCGACAGCATCCGGTCGATCCTGGACGGCCATATCGTGCTCTCCAGGGATCTGGCCACCCAGGGGCATTACCCGGCCATCGATGTGCTGCGCAGCGTCAGTCGCGTGATGGACGACATCATCACCCCGGCGCACCGGGAGGCCGCCCGGCGGTGCAAGGCCACCCTGGCGACCTACCGCAAGGCCGAAGACCTGATCAATATCGGGGCCTACGCCAAGGGCAGCAGCGCGGATATCGATTTCGCCATGCGCATGATCGGCCGGATCAACGGCTTCCTGCGGCAGGACATCGGGTCGCGGGAGGTCTTCGAGGCCAGCGTGCAGCAGCTGGTGGAACTTTTCCCCGGAGCTGTCGATGCCCCGCGACCACCGGGTAGCGGACCATGAGCTTTCGTCTCGAAGCCCTGCTCCAGCATCGCCGCTTCGTGGAGGAGGGCCTCCAGCGGCAATTGGCCGACTTTCAGCGCCATTGGGCGGAGGCCGAGGGGCGGCTCCAGGATCTGCGCCGGCAGCGGGAGGAGACCCGGCAGCGCCGGCAGGTCCATCTGGAAGCCGCCCAGATTCCCGCCGTTCTGGACTGCCTGCGCTTTCTCGAGCGCCAGGCGGAACTGATCCGGGCGCAGGAACAGCGGGTGGCACGGCTGGCCGCCCACCTGGAAACCAAGCGGGCCGAGCTTCTGGAGGCGGTGAAGCAGCGCAAGATGGTGGACAAGCTGAAGGCGCGCTACCTGGAGGAGGAGCAGCGGCGGGAGGCCCAGGGGGAACAGAAGCTCATCGATGAGCTGGGCAGCGCGCGCCATGGAGGTCCGGGGGCCGCCGGCGGGGGGCAAATGCTGCCGCCCGGAGCGGCAACTCGTTCCCCGTGCGGGGCCCGTCCTGACCCTGACGGCGCCAAAGGGCAGCCGGGCATGCGATTGATCTGAGTGGCACGATGTGTGCATTCTTGGCGATCGCAAGAACGTCATCCTAACCGAAGGGAAACCGTGTGATGCAGGAAATGCTTTTTGCCATGCCCCAGGCGACCGCGGCGGCCGGCGCCCCCGTCCAGCGGGCAGGCGTCGTGGAGGGGTTCGCCAGGCGGTTGCGTTCGTCTGGGGAAACCGGTTTCCGGGGGCGCCTGGAGGAGGCGCGGGAAGCGGCCGCGGCATCCCCCGAAAGCCCGCGAAACACCGACGAGGGTCTCGGGAAGCCCAACCTTTCAGCGCCCAAGGCGACCGCGGCCGAAGCGGAGGAAGCCGGTGGCGCGCGCGAAATACAGGATACCGAGGATATGGCGCTTCGGACGGAGGACATCCCCCCGTCCCCCGGGGCCGTCGATGTGACGCAGGGCGCGGCGGAAGCGGGGCCGGTGGAGCTTGTGATGGCGAACGGCGCCGTGCCGACCGTGTCGACGGAGGAATCTCCGGAGGCCCACGTCGAAGCGCCCACCGCCGCGCCGCGTCTCCCGGGGCCGACGGCGGCCAAGGCGGCCCCGGCGAGCACCGAGCCGAGCGTGCCCGCCGCCACCGGTCCCCAGGCACCACCGGCCGCCTCACCTGGAGAGCCGTCCCCGGACGTATCCAGCCTGCCGCAGGCAGCCCCGCCGCCGAGCACGGGTCAGGTCCGGACAGGGCTCGTGCCGGGCGAAGGGGAAGGGTCGCGTGCCGGTGAGACGTCGCCCGCGGTGGACCCGGAAAATCCCGCAGACCCCGCCACGACGGACAGCGTCCGGGTGACGGCGACGGAAAGCGATAAGGATGGTGGGGCCGCCGGCGATGATGGCGCGGCCGGCCGGCG
>DJGG01000178.1:0-607 GCA_002432195.1 Desulfobacteraceae bacterium UBA5852 | reverse complement strand
GACCGGGAAAGCCGCACCCGGGGATGCGGATGCCGCGCGGGATGGCGCCCGGGCCGAGGTGAGTTTCAAGATGCCGGAGGGGGAAGGGGATCCCGCCGCCGGCGATGCGGCCCCGGCGGCGAAAATCGCGGGTCCCGGCGCGGAGCGGGGTGCCGATACCCCGCAACCCGCGGAGAGCGGTCGCGGCACGGCCACCATTCCCCAGGGGGAGCACACCGGCGCGACGGAAGCCGCCGGACGCCCGGGCGCGGCGACGGCGGAGCCGGCCACCCCCGGCGCGGCGCGCAGCGAGGGCAGCGCCCTGCGCGAGGGACAATGGAACCAGTTGGTGGAAAAAGCGGTCTTCAGCGCCCGCAACGGGATCTCCGAAGCCCGCATCGACTTGAAACCCGATCATCTGGGGCAGGTGCGCCTGCAGATCCTCACCGAAAACGCCCAGGTGTCCATCCGCATCGTTGCCGAGACGGCCGGTGCCCGGGACCTGCTGGAAAGCCACCTCCAGAGCCTGCGCCAGGAGCTCCAGCAGCAAGGGCTTCAGGTGGAGTCCTTCGATGTGACCCTGGCCGACGACCACCGCAGCCCGGAGCGCCGCTGGCAGGCCGCCGGC
>DJGG01000058.1:1898-6110 GCA_002432195.1 Desulfobacteraceae bacterium UBA5852 | reverse complement strand
TCAACTGCCTGCCGCAGATCGACGTCTTCCTGGAAAACGGCTATACCAAGGAAGAGATGAAAATGGTTCACGAGACCCGCAAGATCCTGGAGGACTCCGCCATCGGGGTAACGGCCACCACGGTGCGGGTGCCGGTGTTCTTCGGGCACTCGGAGGCCGTGAACGTGGAGTTGCGGGCCCCCCTGTCGGTGGAGGAGGTGCGCGCCCTCCTGTCCCAGGCCCCGGGGGTCAAGGTAGTGGACGATCCCGCCAACAAGCGCTACCCCCTGCCCATCGACGCCGCGGGGACGGACCTGACGCTGGTGGGGCGCATACGCAAGGACGAGTCCATCGAAAACGGCATCAACCTCTGGATCGTGGCCGACAACATCCGCAAGGGCGCGGCCACCAACGCGGTCCAGATAGCGGAGGTCCTGGCGCACCGGTACCTCTGAACACAACGTCTAGAGCCTTTGACGACAATCGGGTTCCCCAGCCTGCAGGGCAGGGGGGTCCGGTTGTTGCTTTTGAGGCCGATCGGCCCGCGCGCCAGGGCGCACCCATTCCGGCCCCGGGAGCGTGGTCCCAACGGGGGAGAATCGCATTGGATCGTATACCCATCACCAGGGAAGGTTTCGAGGCGCTCAAGCGGGAACTCGAGCGGATCAAGAAGATCGACCGGCCGGCCAACATCCAGGCCATCGAGGAGGCCCGCGCCCACGGGGATCTTTCCGAGAACGCCGAGTTCGAGGCCGCCAAGGACCGCCAGCAGTTCATCGAGGCGCGCATCAGCGAGCTGGATTTCAAGCTCAGCAACGCCGATATCATCGATGCGCGCAACCTGCCCAAGGACCGGGCCGTTTTCGGCTCCCGGGTGCGCCTGTCCAACGTGGAAACCGGCGAGGACGTGGAGTACCAGTTGGTGGGGCCGGACGAGTCCGATATCGCCGAGGGGCGCATTTCGGTCTCCTCGCCCCTGGGCCAGGCCATCATCGGCAAGAAGCCCGACGACGAGATCACCGTCAACGCCCCCGGGGGCAAGCGCGTGTACGAACTGATCGATATCCTTTGATGGGGGCATTGCGTCCCCCGTCACCACCCCTTACAGAGAGGTCGACAACGTGGCACGGATCACCATCGAGGATTGCCTGCGCAGGGTTACCAACCGTTTCGTGCTGGTGAACATGGTCGCCAAGCGCGTGCGCCAGATTCGCGAGGGATCGGAGTACCTGGTCAACTCGCCCAAAAACGAAGACATCGTGATTTCCCTGCGGGAAATAGCCGCCGGTAAGGTCAAGGGCATCATCCCGGACGAGCCGACCTCGGTCTGACAAGCGGTGGCCGCGCTCCGCGCCCCCCGGCACGGCCGGGACCCGGCGGCGCGGCGGCACGCCCATGACGGATCCATCGGCAACTTTCCACGCGGCAACGGCGGGGCGCCGCCCCAACGGGACCTACCGCGCCCTCAACCGCGCCGTGGGCCGGGCCATCGCCCGCTACGACCTGATCCGCCACGGGGATCGGATTCTCGTGGGCCTGTCCGGCGGCATGGACAGCCAGACCCTGCTCTGGAGCCTGGATGAGCGCCGTGCCCGGGCCCCGGTGCGCTACGAGCTCCACCCGGTGTTCATCGATCCGGGCTTCCCCGGCAGTTTCGCCCCCGAGCTCCGCGAGCATTGCCTTCGCCTGGGGTACGATCTCCAGGTGGAGGCCACCGATTACGGCGTCCGCGGCCATAGCGCCGAAAACCGTGAGAACCCGTGTTTCCTCTGCGCCCGGCTGCGGCGCAAACGGCTCTTCGAGATCGCCGCCGCCCGGGGCTGCAACCGGCTGGCCCTGGGGCACAACAAGGACGACCTGATCGAGACGCTGTTCCTGAACATGTGCTACGCGGCGGAAATCAGCACCATGCGGCCGGTCCAGCCCCTGTTCGGGGGAGCGCTCACCATCATCCGCCCCCTGGCCCTGGCCGACGAGGACCTCATCCGCCGCTTCGCGCGCCAGCGCGGCTTCCCGGTCTTCGAAAACCCATGCCCCTCCGCCGCCATCTCCAAGCGGCGGGAGATCAAGAACCTGCTCCAGGCCCTCTACCGCGGCAACCGCAAGATCAAGGGCAACATCTTCAGGTCCCTCCACTGCGTCAAGCCCGATTACCTCCTGAAACCCGGACCCTGAGGCGCCCCGGTCCCGGGGGCGGGTTCGGGGTTGAATCCGTACCGGGAATCGGGTAAGAGCAGACGGTCGGCGACCCGCCAGGGGCCAGCCGGCCACCAGCCGGGGGAGCGAGCCGTGCACACCATGAAAGACGTCCAGAACGAGCGGGACTACCGCAACATCCCCATCGACAAGGTGGGGATCAAGAACCTGCGCTATCCCATCAAGGTGCTCGACCGGCGCAACGGTTACCAGCATACCGTGGCGGCCATCAACATGTATGTGGACCTGCCCCACCGCCACAAGGGCACCCACATGAGCCGCTTCGTGGAAATTCTCAACCAATACCGGCTGGAGCTCTCCCTGCGGAAGATCAACGAGATCCTCGTGGCCATGAAGTCCCATCTCAAGGCCGCCTCGGCCCACATCGAGATCCGCTTCCCCTATTTCATCGAGAAGAAGGCCCCGGTCAGCGAGGCGGTCGGCCTGATGGACTATACCTGCGCCATCCGCGGTTCCAGCGATCCCCAGGGGCAGATCGACCTGGTTTCCGAGGTCGTGGTGCCCATCAGCTCGGTCTGTCCCTGCTCCAAGGAGATCAGCGAGTGCGGCGCCCACAACCAGCGCGGCGAGGTCTGCCTGCAGGTGCGCTTCCGGAAGTTCATCTGGATCGAAGACATGATCGCCCTGGTGGAGTCCACGGCCTCCTCCCAGGTCTACTCGGTGCTCAAGCGGGTGGACGAGAAATCCGTCACCGAGACGGCCTACCAGAACCCCAAGTTCGTGGAAGACATCGTGCGGGACATCGCCGCCGCCCTGATGGCCGACGACAACATCACCTGGTTTTCGGTGGGGGCGGAGAACTTCGAGTCCATCCACAACCACAGCGCCTACGCCCACATCACCAGCGACCGCCGCTGAAACCGACGGGCGCCTCCCCGCCACTGGCGAATTCCTCCGGAGCAGAACCCCCCCCGTGTGTCCGGTCGTCCGCCCAAGCCCACCGCAGCTGGGGGGTCATTGCGCGGGCGTCCGTGCGGCATGGCGCTCCAGGGCATCCCGGATGCGTCCCATGGCGCGGTCGGTGGTCTGTCCGGGGGTGTTGATGAGCACCACGTAGCGGTAGACCGCCTCCCCGGGGCCTTCCAGGTACCCGACCCGGGAGCGCACCCCATTGAGGGTGCCGGTCTTGAAGCAGTCCCCGTTTTCGCAGCGCATGAGGGCCCGCCGGGGCTCGAAGGCCGCCAGGGCCCGCATGAGGTCCCGGGCCGCGATGCGGTTGGCGCGCGAAATGCCGGAGCCCTCGGCAAGGACGGCCCCCTCGATCCCGATTTCCCGCGCGTAGGCTTCCAGGGCGGCCACGCCCTTGGCCAGGTCCCCCGGGGGGCCGAAGGCCGCGGCGCCGAAGGTCACCAGCAACTGGTTGGCGATGAAATTGTTGGAAAACTCCAGGAGGCGGGTCACGTTGTCCGCCAGGCTGAAGGGGGAGCGGTGCACCCAGAGGGGGGCTTCGGGGAGGGCCTCCGGGGCGTCCGGGCGCACCTGCCCCTGGACCTGGACCCCCCGTTCCTCCAGGAAATGGCGGAAGAGCTCGCCGGCATAGCGCAGGGTTTCGCGGTCGTGGCGGGCGAGGACGATGCGCCCGGACGGCAGGCGCGCGCGACGGATGCGCTCCAGGCACATGGGCAGCAGCGGCGTCTGGGGCTCGCCGCTCACCAGGCGGCCGCCCGACCGCCGGAAGGTGATGGTGTTGAAGTTGACGCACAAGGCTCCGTTGGGGGCGTCGTAGGGGTTGGTGGAACTGGAGACCCCCGGGATCTCCAGGGGCTCTGCAAAAAAGGATTCGTCCAGGCGGATGTCGCGGATGACGGTGAGCCGTTCCGCCAGGCGGTCGCAGATGCCGGCCACCACCTCGGAGACCAGCAGAGGGTCGCCGGTCCCCTGGATGACCAGGTCGCCGGATGCGGTGTGGTAGAAGCGGGTTTCGAAGCGGAAATCCTCTCCCAGGTAGTGGAAGGCGGCCAGGGACGTGAGGACCTTCAGCGTGGAGGCCGGTACCCGGAGCTGCCCGGGCTGGTG
>DJGG01000058.1:989-1819 GCA_002432195.1 Desulfobacteraceae bacterium UBA5852 | reverse complement strand
GGCTTCCAGCAGCAGGGCGTCCCCGGGCCCCAGGCCCGGCACGCCGGGATCGGCCGCGTGGGCCCCGGCCAGGCCGGCGCCGCCCCAGGCCGCCAGCAGGACCATCACCAGCCAGGCCTGCCGCATGCCGGCCGCCAGGCGGCCCCGCGACCTCCGGCGGCGGCCCGGGGCCGCACCGGCGGATCGGAGGGAGGCTTTCCCTGAAAATCGGGAGGCGTGGGTCATGGCTGGGATAGAATCAGGGTTACGGGTCCGTCGTTCACCAGGCTCACGGCCATGTGCGCCCGGAAGCGGCCTGTGGCCGCGGTGACGCCGGCCGCGCGCACGGCGGCGACAAAGTCGCGGTAGAGGGCATCGGCGCGCTCCGGCGGGGCGGCCGCCACGAAGGAGGGCCGCCGCCCCTTGCGGCAGTCCCCCAGGAGGGTGAACTGGCTCACCGCCAGGAGCTCCCCCTCCACCTCCAGCAGGGAGCGGTTGAGCTTGCCCGCGGCGTCCTCGAAAATCCGCAGGTGGACGATCCTGGCCGCCAGAGCCGCGGCCTCCGGACCCTGGTCGTCCCGGGAAACCCCCAGGAGCACCAGCAATCCCGGGCCGATCCGGCCCACCTCCTCACCGGCCACCGTGACGGCGGCCTCCCGCACGCGCTGCACCACCGCGATCATGACCACCCCCTTGGGCAGGCTGTGGATGGACGTTGTGCGCCTGTCCGCCGCCGGTCAGCGTTTGGGTTTGCCCAGAGCCTCGGCAAAGGGGTTGTTGAAGGGCCGGGGGGCTTCCTTGGCCTGGGCTGGCCGGCGCCCCAGGCGGCGTCCGGGGCGCGGCTCGGCGGG
>DJGG01000058.1:0-972 GCA_002432195.1 Desulfobacteraceae bacterium UBA5852 | reverse complement strand
GGGCGCCGGAGCCTGGCCCGGCTCGCCGGATTTCATGGACAGGGCGATGCGACGGCGCTCCAGGTCCACGTCCAGCACCGTGACCTGGACCTTCTGGTGCACCTTGACCACCGTGGCCGGGTCCTTGACGAAACGGTCGGCCAGCTGGCTCACATGCACCAGGCCGTCCTGGTGCACGCCCACGTCCACGAAGGCGCCGAAGGCCGTGACATTGGTGACGATCCCCGGCAGGCGCATGCCGGCCCGCAGGTCGGCCAGCTCCGTGACGCCGCTGGCGAACTGGAAGGCGTCGAAGGGTTCCCGGGGGTCCCGGCCCGGTTTGGCCAATTCCGCGAGAATGTCCTGGAGCGTGGGCAGCCCCACCGTGGCACTCACGTAACGGGCCGGGTCGATGCGCCGGCGCAGGTCCTCCCGGGCCAGGAGATCGCCCACCGCGCAGCCCAGCTCGGCAGCCATGGCGTCCACCACGGGGTAGCTCTCCGGGTGGACGGCGCTGGCGTCCAGGGGGTGGCTCCCCTCGGGAATCCGCAGGAACCCGGCAGCCTGCTCGAAGGCCTTGGGCCCCAGGCGCGGTACCCGGCGCAGCTCTTCCCGGCTGCGGAAGGGACCCTGGGCGTCCCGGTGGGCCACGATGTTGCGGGCCAGTTGGGGCCCCAGCCCCGACACGTAGGTGAGCAGCTGGGCGCTGGCCCGGTTGACCTCCACCCCCACGGCGTTGACGCAGCTCACCACCACGTCGTCCAGGGCCTGCTTGAGGGCCTTCTGGTCCACGTCGTGCTGGTACTGGCCCACGCCGATTGACTTGGGATCGATCTTCACCAGTTCTGCCAGGGGATCGAGAAGTCTCCGCCCGATGGAAACGGCTCCGCGGACGGTAAGATCGTACTCGGGAAACTCTCTTCTTGCAGTTTCGGAAGCGGAGTATACGGAAGCCCCGCTTTCGTTCACCATGGTTATGATGATGGATGAAGG
>DJGG01000017.1 GCA_002432195.1 Desulfobacteraceae bacterium UBA5852 | reverse complement strand
CCAGATGGGCTGGCTGGACGGCACCCGCACGATGCTGGAGACCTTGACCGCCATCAAACGCGCCGGGGCCGACATGATCCTGACCTACTTCGCCCTGGAGGCCGCACGGGCGCTCCAGAGCCGCTGAAGCCGGCCCCGCGGCCCCGTCTTACCCCCACAGGTGATGCATGAACCCTGGCCATCCCCAACCGCCCCNNCCCCCCCCTGGCCACCCCGGCCCGGGGGGCACCCCCGCCCCCGAGGGTACCCCCCTGCGCCTGGTGGCCTGGGAAACCACCCGCAACTGCAACCTGGCCTGCCGGCACTGCCGGGCCTCGGCCGACAACGGCCCCTACGAAGGTGAGCTGGACACCCCCGCGGCCTTCCGCCTGCTGGACCAGATCGCCGAATTGGGGCAGCCCATCGTGATCCTCACCGGCGGGGAGCCCCTGCTGCGCGCCGACATCTTCGACATCGCCCGCTACGGCACGGACAAGGGCCTGCGCATGGTCATGGCCCCCAACGGCACCCTGATCACCGCCGAGCATGCCCGGCGCATGGTGGCGGCGGGCATCCAGCGCATCAGCGTCAGCCTGGACGGGGCCACGGCCGACAGCCACGACAGCTTCCGCGGCGTGCCCGGGGCCTTCGAGGGGGCCCTGGGGGGCATCGCCCGGGCCCGGGAGGCCGGCNNCACATCTTCCTGCTGGTGCCCACGGGGCGCGGCAAGTACCTGATCGACCAGGAAATCACCGCCCAGGAGTACGAGGAAACCCTCAACTGGTTTTACGACCAGCGGGAGAAAAGCCCCCTCCAGCTCAAGGCGACCTGCGCCCCTCACTACTACCGCATCCTGCGCCAGCGGGCCCGGGAGGAGGGGCAGCGGGTCACCTTCCAGAGCCACGGCCTGGACGCGGTCACCCGGGGTTGCCTGGGAGGGGTGGGGTTCTGCTTCATCAGCCACCGGGGCATCGTGCAGCCCTGCGGCTTCCTCCAGGTGGAAAGCGGCGATGTCACCCGGGAGTCGTTTGCCGAAATCTGGCGCGGCTCCAAGGTGTTCCTGACCCTGCGCAACTTCCAGGAGCTCAAGGGCAAGTGCGGCGAGTGCGAGTACCGGAGGGTGTGCGGCGGCTGCCGCGCGCGGGCCTTCGAGGCCACCGGCGACATGATGGCCGAGGAGCCCCTGTGCAGCTACCAGCCCGGCGGTGGCGGCGAGGGGCAGGGGGAGGTGCCATGAAAATCGAAGCGCTCATGATCCAGGACCCCATCACCGTCGGGTCCCAGGCCTCCATCCAGGAGGCCATCGAGTTGATGAAGGTCAATTCCATCCGGCACCTGCCCGTGGTGGGGGACGACCGCAAGCTCCTGGGCTTTGTCACCCTGGCGGACCTCAAGCAGGGCCTGATCCCCTCTATGGTGAGCGGCTTGAGCCTCACGGACCTGATGATCAAAAACCCCATCACCGTGCGGCCCGAGGACGACATCGAGATCGGCGCCCAATTGATCTTCAAGCACAAGATCGGCGGGCTGCCGGTGGTCAAGGGCAAGCGCCTGGTGGGGATCATCACGGTGACCGACCTGCTGGGGGCCTTCATCAACATGATGGGCCTGCTGTCGGCCAGCTCCCGCATCGACGTGGTGATCGCCGACCGGCCCGGATCCCTCAAAAAGGCCATCCAGATCATCAACGATCACGGGGGGGACATCATCAACATCGCCATGACCGCCCAGCGCAAGGGAAAGCGGGACTACTATTTCCGGCTCACCCAGTGCGAAACCCAGGGGATCCGGGCCGCCCTGGAGGAAGAGGGCTTCGAGGTCCTGGAGGCGCTCAACTAGGACCCCTCCCCCAAAAGGGGGCCCATGGGCGGCCCCTCAGACCTTGTAATACTCCCGGTACCATTCGATGAACTTCCCCACCCCCTCGCTCAAGGGGGTTGCCGGCCGGAAGCCCACGTCCCGGGCCAGGTCGTCGATGTCGGCGTAGGTGGCCGGCACGTCCCCGGGCTGGAGGTCGCGCATCTCCTTGCGGGCTTCCTTGCCCAGATGGGCTTCGATCACCCGGATGAACTCCAAGAGCTCCACGGGCCGGTTGTTGCCGATGTTGTAGATCCGGTAAGGCGCGTAGGAGCTCCCCGGGTCCGGCGCATCCCCCCGCCAGGCGGGGTCCGGCGCCGGCTTGCGGCCCATCACCCGCACCACCCCCTCCACGATGTCGTCGATGTAGGTGAAGTCCCGGCGCATGCGCCCGTGGTTGAAGACCTGGATGGGGCGGTCCTCCAGGATGGCGCGGGTGAAGAGAAAGAGCGCCATGTCCGGCCGCCCCCAGGGACCGTAGACCGTGAAGAAGCGCAGGCCCGTGCAGGGAAGAGCGAAGAGATGGGCGTACGTGTGGGCCATGAGCTCGTTGGCCTTCTTGGAGGCCGCGTAGAGGGACACCGGATGGTCCACGTTGTGATGCACCGAGAACGGCATGGCCGTGTTGGCCCCGTAAACCGAACTGGAGGAGGCGAACACCAGGTGCCCCACGCCATGGTGCCGGCAGCCCTCCAGGACATTGACGAATCCCACCAGGTTGGCCTCCACGTAGGCCTGGGGGTTCTGCAGGGAATAGCGCACCCCCGCCTGGGCGGCCAGGTTGACCACCACGTCGAAGCGCCGCCGCCGGAAAAGCCGGTCCAGCCCCTCGCGGTCGGCGAGATCCCGCCGCTCGAAGGTGAACTCCGGGTGGGCGGCCAACTGCTGGAGCCGGTCCTGTTTCAGGCGTACGTCGTAGTAGTCGTTGAGGTTGTCCAGCCCCACCACCCGGCACCCCTCGGCCAGCAGACGCCGGACCAGGTGGAAACCGATGAAGCCGGCCGCACCGGTGACCAGAACATCCCGGTAGGCACTATCCATCTTGAGGTTCTCCTTGGATTGGAGGCGCGGCACCCCGCCCACAGGGGGGGGCGGCGCGCCCGTGAGGGTCAATCCGTCCGGCCGCCGGCCTGGCTCCGGTACCAGTTGTAGGTGCGCGCCAGCCCCTCGTCCAGGGCCACCTGGGGCCGCAGGCCGAAGGCCCCGGCGGCTGCGGCGATGTTGGCCCGGGATTCGCGCACATCCCCCACCCGGGGAGGCCCCTGGGTGGGCCGCAGGTGAACCCCGGCCAGGCGGCCCACCGCCGCCCAGAGCTGGTTGATGGATACGCTGCGCCCCGTGGCCACGTTGAAGACCCCACCGGCGGCCGCCGGCGCCTGGGCCGCCTGGAGATTGGCCCGCACGACGTCGGTCACGTAGATGAAGTCCCGGCTCTGCTCCCCGTCCCCGTGGATCAGGGGGGCGGCGCCGGCCGCCGCCCGGCTCATGAAGATGGAAATCACGCCGGAGTAAGGCGAGGAGGGGTCCTGGCGGGGCCCGTAGACGTTGAAGTACCGCAGGGCCGTGGTATCCATCCCGTGGAGGCGGTGGTAGAGGGCGGCATAATATTCGCCCGCGAGCTTCTGCACGGCATAGGGGCTCAGGGGGTCGGGGGACATGGCCTCCTGCTTGGGCTGGGCCGGATCGTCCCCATAGACCGCGCTGGAAGAGGCCAGCACCACCCGGCGCGCCCCCGCGCGCCGGGCCGCCTCGAGCACCGTGAGGGTGCCCAGTTCGTTGACCGCCGCGGAGAACAGCGGCTGCTCCACCGACTGGGGCACCGAGACCACGGCGGCCTGGTGGAAGACCAGGTCCACGCCGGCGGCCAGCCGCACCATGAGCTCTTCGTCCCGGATGTCCCCCGGGGTGAAGTCGATGCGCTCGGCCACGGACGCCAGGTTGTCCCTGTGGCCGGTGGCGAGGTTGTCCACCACGCGCACACGGAAACCTTCGCCCACCAGGGCTTCCACCAGATGGGAGCCGATGAACCCGGCGCCCCCCGTCACCAGTACCGTGCCACGCGCCATGCCGTCACCTCCCGCGAATGTGGGAACGCTCCCCCCGGTAGCAGAAAATCTTCGGCGGCGCAATGCCGCCCGGGGCGGTCGGCTTGACTTCCGCATACCCGCCTTATACTTTCGGAGGACTTCGAACCCGGCCGGCGCACCGTCGCCGCGGCGCCCCCCTGCCCTCCCGCAACGCCACCCGGCGGGAAAGGATGGCCCATGCCCCCCACCATCGAACTGAAACTCTACGCCACCCTGGCGGCTTTCCAGCCGGCCGAGGCCGAGCGCTTCCCCCTGCCGCCGGAGGCCAGCGTCGCAAGTCTCCTGGCCATACTGGGCATCCCCGCCGAAGTGGTCAAGCTGATCTTCGTCAACGGGGTACGGGTGGACCCCGCCTTCCGTCTCCAGCCCGGCGACCGGGTGGGGCTCTTCCCCCCCGTGGGAGGCGGCTGATGGACCCCCGCAACTTGGAGGCCGCCCTGGAGGCCGCCGCCCGCCCAGGCTGCGCCCCGGACGGGACGCCCTTCCGCAGCCTGCCGGGAAGGGCGGTGCCGGCCCTGGCGGAGGAGTTCGGGGAGCCGGGGTGGCGCATCGAGGCCCGGGCACTGGCCGCCGGCCTGGTCCCGGAGCGTTACGCGCGCAACCGGCGAACCTTTTCGGCCGACGACCAGGGGCGGCTGCTGGCCAGCGCCGTGGCGGGGGTGGGCCTGGGGGGGCTGGGGGGCATGGTGGCCGAGGTGCTGGCCCGCATAGGGGTCGGCCGCCTGACCTTGATCGACGGCGACCGCTTCGAGGAAAGCAACCTCAACCGCCAGATCCTCTCCACCACCGGCCAGTTGGGGCGCCCCAAGGCCCAGGCGGCCGCCGCCCGGCTGGCGGAGGTCAACCCCTCGGTGGAGACCCGCCCCTGGGAATGCTTCCTGGAGGAGAGCAACGGCGCCCGGCTGCTGGCCGNNGCGTCGACGTGGTGGTGGACGGCCTGGACAGCCTGGCCGCGCGCCTGAGCCTCCAGGCGGTCTGCCGCCGGCAGGGACTGCCCCTGGTGACCGCGGCGGTGGCCGGCGCCGCCGGGCAACTCACCGTGGTCTTCCCCGGCGACCCGGGGCTGGAAGCCCTCTACGGGCCGCCCAGCGAACTGCCCGCCCGGGGGGCCGAGGCCGAATTGGGCACTCTCCCCTTCGCCGTGATGTTCCTGGCCAACCTGGAGTGCGCCGAGACGGTCAAGATCCTCCTGGGCCGGGGCCGGCCCCTGCGGCGGCGCCTCCTGATCTTCGACCTGCTGGACACCCGCGTGGAGGTCATGGACCTCGGCTGAACTGGAGGCCGCAGGCTCCGCGCAGGCGCTGGCTAAACCGCGCCNNGGCAAGGCGCGGCGCGATGGGAAAAGCGCAGCGACCTCAAGGGTCGTGAGCAATTTCCCGAGCGCTGCAACGCAGAATTTCGGCTTCGGGCGCGGTTTAGCCTGCGCCTGCCAGGCAGGCCGCCCCGATGGCGCCGTTCACCTGGGCAAAGGGGGTCACCCGGACGGGCTGGCCCAGTTGTTTCTCCAGAGCCCGCACCACGCCGATGTTCCTGGCAACGCCTCCGGTCATCATCACCGGGCCGGTGAGGCCGATGCGCCCCGCCATGGCCGCCACCCGGGCGGCCACGGCCTCGTGGATGCCCGCGATGATGTTGCGCCGCCGCTCCCCGCGCGCGATGAGGGAAATCACCTCCGATTCGGCGAAGACCGTGCAGAGGCTGCTGATGGCCGCCGGCCGCTCGGCTTCCAGGGAGAGCGGTCCGAAGCCGTCCAGGTCCACCTCCAGGGCCCGGGCCATGACCTCCAGGAAGCGCCCCGTGCCGGCGGCGCACTTGTCGTTCATGGCGAAATCCCGCACCCGCCCGTCGGCCTCCAGCGCGATGGCCTTGCTGTCCTGGCCGCCGATATCGATCACCCCCCGCACCTCGGGGTCGGTGAAATGCGCCCCGGCGGCATGGCAGGTGATTTCGGTGACCGCCCGGGCGGCAAAGCTCACGCTCTTGCGGCCATAGCCCGTGGCCAGCACGGCGGCCAGCCGGTCTTCCGTGAGACCGGCCCGGGCCAGGACGGCCTCGAAGACCTTGCGGGCCGCGGCCGCCGTGTTGTACCCTGTGAAGGCCACCTCGGCCGCCAGGATGCCTTCCGGCCCCAGGACAACGGCCTTGGCCGTGATGGACCCCACGTCGATGCCCACGGTGATCATGGCGCCTCGCTTCCCTTACTTGAATTCACGGGTGCTATCGAGGGGCCGGGAGGTTCTGGCCCATGCTCTCATATCGTGTCCCGGAAAAACGCCCGTAATCGGTCGGGCTGCCGACACCCGGGAGCGACGGGAGGCCGGGGGGCTCTGATTCCCGGCCTGCTCGAGGAAATGCACCCCTGGATTGCAGAGCCTATCCCTATCGCCCCCGCCCGGCGGCGATCATCTCCATGAAAGCCTCGATGCGGTTCTCCACCTGGCTTTCGGCGAAACTGCGTTCGTCCACCATGTCGGCCTCGATTATCAGGGTGGGGATCCCGCGCTCCCGCTGCACCAGGCGCTGGATGTCGTACTGCCCCAGGGAGTACGGCTTGCACGACCGGTTGGAGTGCATCACCAGGCCGTCCACGGCGTACTTGTCCACCATGGCGATGACCTCCCGGGCCATGGCGTCCACCCCGATGTTGAGGTAGATGCGGGTGTAGCCCTCCGCCAGACTCTCCAGGAAGTCGTCCTCCCGCAGGTACTTGAGCGAGCCGCACCAGGCCGAGGTGTAGGTGTCGGCCACCAGGCAGACATCGTGGGCCGCGAAGGTGTCCGAGAGCCAGCGGGTGCGGTACCAGACGGGCAGGTTGTCCCAGAGCAGGCGGTAGCGCTCCCGGGGCACGGCGCTGATGCCCTCGGCCACCCGCTGGCGCATTTCGGCCAAAAGCTCCCGGTAGTAGTCCACGGCCGTGGCGGTGCCCCGCAAGGTCACGATGAGGGCCAGGTGAAAGAAGGCGTCGAAGGCGCTCAGGGGGGCGGGCTTGTGGGCCGCGGTGTCCAGCACCGCCTGCCAGAGGCGCTGGCCTTCGATGGAAAGCCGCCCCACCTGCTGGAGGCGCTCCCGGTCGCAGGGCCGCCCGCAGGCGGTCTCCAGAAAGGCCAGGTACTCCTCCACCTGGGCCCGCACGTAGCGCCGGGCCTCGTCGGAAAATTCCGTGTGGCAGAAAGGGGTATCGAAAATGAACAGGGGCACGTCGAAATAGCGGGCCTGGGCCTCGTACCACTTGAGCACCGTGCCGCAGATGTTGTTGCCGCATACCAGCATGTCGGGCCGGGGCAGGCCCCCGATGGGCCCGCCGTTCACCGGGGCGCAGGCGATGTCGGCCCGGGCGTAGGAGCACAGGTCCCGGCTGTAGCCCATGACCTCGGCCTTCTCGCAGAGGTCGGTGCCCATCTTGGACGCCCCGATCATGGCCGCGTGGTTTTCGGGGTAGATGGGGATCACGTCCATGGCGATCAAGGGCTCCACCGGGCCGCCGCTGGTGATCCAGGCCACCTTCCGGCCGCTCTCGGCCGCGGTCTTGGCCTCGATGTAGTAGGTGGTCATGATCTCCTTCATGCGCGCCACACTCTTGATCTTGCGCCGCTCCTTGTCCGGATCGACGGGCTTGGCCGCTGCGGTCATGGGGATGGCTCCTCCGGAGGCCGGGGATCCGGCCGGGTATCGCAAAGGTTCAGGGAAAATTGGAATGGCAATGGCCGATCTTGCCAAGCGTACGGCCGTTCGGGTCGGCGGGGTATCGGTCCCAAAACCGAAAGAACTCGGCGCCCAGCGTCCGTAGCGCCGGCCAGGCGCTTGGGGAAACGTCTGGATTCACGTGTCTTCCAGCCCTGGAGGGGCGATGGGCACTGTGGCGAATCCCTGTCCGGCCCAACGGACGCTAAGCGCCTCAGACAGCTT
>DJGG01000087.1:12982-15015 GCA_002432195.1 Desulfobacteraceae bacterium UBA5852 | reverse complement strand
GGCCTCCTCGAGGCGGGTGAGGGCCCGGTCGGCCAGGGGGCTGCCGTACCGCCGGGCGTATCGGGCCCGGGCCTCCAGGGCCAGCTTGGGGATGTCCACCCCCGAGGGGCATTCCTGGGCGCAGCTGCCGCAGAGGATACAGCGCGCGAGCACCTCCCGGTAGGCGGCCGCGAAGGCCTCCTCCCCCGGCAGACGGCCGTCGATCACGGCCCGCAGGACATTGGCCTTGGCCTTGGGCGCGGCGCTCTCCTCCCGGGTGGCCTTGTAGACCGGGCACATCCGGGTGGCGTGGGTGAGAGTGGTGCACTTGGAGCAGCCGTGGCATTTCTCGGCCTCGTGGGCCAAGCCCTCGGGCCAGACCAGCCGGGGAGGCGGCAGCGAAACCCGGCGGTAGCCCCCGCCGTAGCGCAGGTGGCGCGTCATCTGCTCCGGGTCGTGGTGGGTGATGATCTCCGGGTTGAAGAGGCCCTCCGGGTCCAGGAGGGCCTTGACCTGCAGGAACAGGGGGTAGATTCCGGGGTAGCGCCGCCGGACGTATGCGCTGCGCAGCCGCCCGTCGCCATGCTCTCCGGAGACCGTGCCGCCCAGCCCCCGGACCAGCTCGTAGAAGTCGTCGGCGATGGTCCGCAGGCGGCGGACATCGCCGGGGTCCTTGAGATCCAGCAGGGGCCGGGTGTGCATCAACCCCTTGGCGATGTGGCCGTAGGTCACGAAGCGCACCCCGTGGCGCCCCAACAGGTCGTAGATGCCCGTGAAATACCCCACCAGGTTGCCGATGGGCACCACCGCGTCCTCGATCAGGGCGATGATTTTCCGGGGCCCCCGGAGGCGGTTGAGGATGGGCACCGCGGCCTTGCGCACGGACCAGAAGCGCGCCTTGTCCCCGGGGGAGACCGCCGCGTGGGCCCGCCGGCTGAAGCCGCCCGCCTCCAGGCAGCGGATGACCTCGGCGGCCGCCCGGGCACAGCCATCTTCCCGGAAACCGTCGAACTCCACCATGAGGATGTTGTCCACGCCGTCCGGCAGCGCGTCCCTGAGGGCGGGGTCGTATTCCCGGGCCAGGGCCATGAGGGACTTGTCCAGGATTTCGATCCCCGAAGGGCCCATGGGGAGGATCGCCTGGACCGCCCGGGCGGAGGCCACGATGTCGTCCATGTAGGCCACCACCAGGCTGTCGTGGGTGGGGCGGTCGGCAAGGCGGAAGGTGAGGCCGGTCACCACTCCCAGGGTCCCCTCGGCGCCGGCGATCAGAGCCCGCAGGTCCAGGCCGCCGCTGGCCACGAGGCCGCGCAGGTTGTATCCGGCGGTGTTGAAGGGCATCTCCGGATAGGCCGCCTCGATGGCCTCCCGGTGATCCCGGTAGAGATCCGCCAGGGCCTTCAAGGCCGTCGGCAGGCGCTCCGGCGGGGCGGCGGCGATCGCCGACAGCCGGACCAGGCTTCCGTCCCCCAGGACCATTTCCGCGTCCAGGAGGTAGTCGGCGGTATTGCCGTACTTCACCGAGTGGGAGCCGCTGGCATTGGTCCCCGTCATGCCGCCGAAGGTGGCGTATTCCCCCGTGGAGGGATCCGGCGGGAAGAAAAGCCCGCTGCCCTCCAGGGCCACCGCCAGCTCGCCCAGCCGGTAGCCGGGCTCGCACGTGACGGTCTTGGCCTCCCGGTCCAAGTGGAGCAGCCGGTGCATGTGGCGGGTGAAGTCCACCACGATGCCCGTTCCCAGGGCGGCGCCGCAGACGCCGCTGCCGGCCCCCCGGGGGTGGATCGCCAGGCCGTACCGCCGGGCGAAGCGCACCTNNCACGTCGGCGGTGGAGGCGGGGTAGACCACGGCGGCGGGGGGCACCTGGAAAATGCTGGCATCCGTGGCGAGGAGCGTGCGATGGATCGCGTCGCTGCAGAGGGTGCCCGCCAGCCGGGCGGAAAGGTCGCTGAAGGGGGCGTTGGGCATGGGGGCCATGGGCAGGGGGGAATGGGGTTGCGCACCCGAACTTTACAGAGGATCGGCTTTTGGATAGCCTGAGGCGCCGTTTATCCAC
>DJGG01000087.1:0-12903 GCA_002432195.1 Desulfobacteraceae bacterium UBA5852 | reverse complement strand
TTCGCGAGTGCCGCAACGCAGCCTTTCGGCCGGAGGCGCCGTTTATCCACCGCCTGTTAGCCCGGGCCTGAAGGCCTGTCAAGCGCAAAACCGCGCCGTCGATCGTGGCGCCTGCCCGCGGCCGCGCCCCACGCCCCCTGGAGGGTCCATGCGATTGCCCCCGTTTCTCGAGGAGGAACCCCATTTCCCGGACTTCCACCGTGTCCGCGTCACCCCGCCACCATCCGCCGCCCTGGATGTCCCCCGGGCGGTGGAACGGGAGGTGGCGGCCGCTCTCGGCCGCATGGCCTGGCAGCCGGGAGAACGGGTGGCCGTGGCCGTGGGCAGCCGGGGGCTCGCGGGCCTTCCGGAGATGGTGCGCGCCGCCTGCCGGTCCTTGAAGGACGCGGGCCTGGCCCCCTTCATCCTGCCGGCCATGGGCAGCCACGGCGGGGCCACGGCCGAAGGGCAGGAAGCGGTGCTGGCCGCCCTGGGGGTAACCGCGGAGGCTTGCGGGGCGCCTGTCCGCGCCTCCATGGCCGTGGAACGCATCGCCACGGCCATGGACGAGGTGCCGGTCTACTATGCCCGGGACGCCCTGGAAGCCGAGCATGCCATCTGCCTCAACCGCGTCAAGCCCCACACCAAGTTCAAGGGGCCGGTGGAAAGCGGCCTGCAAAAGATGTTGTGCGTGGGGATGGGCAAGCATGCGGGGGCCATCACCTACCACCGCTGGGGTGTGCGCCACGGATTTGCCGCCCTCCTCGGGGAGATGGCGTCGGCGGCGTGCGCGCGAAGCAATTTCCGCTTCGGCCTCGCCGTGGTGGAAGACGCCCTGGAGCGCCCCCTGCACATCGAGGCCGTGGATGCGGCCGATCTGGCCCGCCGGGAACCCCAGCTCCTGGAACTGGCCAAGGCCCATTTCCCGCGGCTCCCGGTGAAATCCCTGGATGTCCTGGTGGTGGGGCGGATCGGCAAGGAGATCAGCGGGGCCGGCATGGACCCCAACGTCACCGGGCGCGCCTTCGATCTGGGGGAAAGCGATTTTTCCGGAGCCCTCCAGGCCACGCGGGTGGCCGTGCTGAACCTCTCCGCGGCCAGCGCCGGCAACGGCTTGGGCCTGGGGAACGCCGATATCATCACCGAGCGGGTTTTCCGCGGCCTGGACTACGAGAAGACCCTCATGAACGGGCTGACCAGCCTTTCCCTGCGCAAAGCCTTCATCCCCGTGCGCCTGCCCGACGACCGCAAGGCCATCCAGGCCTGCTTCGCCACCCTGGGACCGCGGGCGCCGGCGTCCGTGCGCGCCGTCATCCTCCGGGACACCCTCCACGTGTTCGATTTTCTGGCCAGCAGCGCCCTGGCGGCGGAACTGGCCCCGCGGGAAGACTGCCGCATTTACCCGCCGGAGCCCCTGGCCTTCGACGGCCGGGGCCGGCTGCGCGCCCCGTGGGCGCTTACGGGATGAGCGCCCCCGTCCGCGGTGCAGGCATCCGCGGGCCTGCCGGCCGGCGGCAGGATGCCCGGAGATTCCCTCCCGGCCTGGTCCTGGGCCGCCTGCCGGGCTATTTTGAGACCCGGCCAACCCCGTGGCGTGTCATGGCAGCCTGACGGCAGGTTCCGCGGTGGGGAGCGGACCGCTATCGACCGCGGCGTGCAGGGGATCACGGCTACCGGGGGCAATTTTCCCGCCGGTCGACGGGCCAGGCAGGCCCATCAAACGGGATCCGGCCTGTCGGCCGCCCGCTTGCCTGGTCTTCGGCGGGGACGCCCGGCCCCCGACCCCGGGGGCGCGGCCGCGCCCATCGGCTTCCGCAGGGGGTGCGCCCCCGCGGGATTGATCCCCGTAAAGGCGTAGAAGCTTTCCCCGGGCACCAGGCCCCTGGCCCTGACCCCTTCGAAGCCCGCCTCCCCGAATTGCGCGGCCATCGCGGCCGGCTCCGGCAGACGGCCGCAGCCGGCCGTCATGGCGCCCCGGAGGTCCAGGACGGCGGCGGTGGACCCCGGCCCCCGGCAGAGCGTCGTCAGCACCAGCCGCCCCCCGGGTTTCAGGAAAGCCCGCACATGGCGGAGCAGGGCGATGCGCCCGGCTACGGGAAAGAAGTGGATGTTCTGGTGGAGCGTGGCCAGGTCGAAGGCGGGCTCGGGGATCTTGTTCCGGATGTCGCCCACCTCGATGGCCACGCGGTGTCCGAGGTCCCAGACGGCCAGGTTGCCGACGGCCAGGCCCGCCGCATCGGCCTGGAGCTCGAGGCCCAGGGCCGTCAGCTCCGGATTCAAGCGGGCGGCGTAGCGGATATAGGCCGCCGCCCCGCAACCGACCTCCAGGAGTCTCACCGGACCTCTGCGGGGAATCACTTCGGCCAGAACCTCGCAGATGAAGGGTTCCGCCAGGCGGGAGGAGCGGGCGATCATGCGAGGGTCCTGGTCGGCGAGGGTGAAGGGGCGGCCGTGGCGCAGCCGTTCGGGCGCCTGGGTGATCAGGGTGTTGTGGAGGAATGCGAGTTCCTCGACAAAGGCCGCGGCGGCATCCTGGCGGGGGTCCACCAGCAGCCGCGAGAGCCTGCCCCGCAGAAGGTACCCTTCGGGCCGCAGGCGCAGTTCCCCCAGCACCACGCCCGTCTGCAGCCAGGCCTGGAGGCCGTCGCGCATTCCGGGAGCGACCGCCAGATCGGCCGCCAGCGCGTCGAAGGTGCGCGGACCGGCCGCCAGCCGCCCCAGCCAACCGCTGTTGAGCCCCGCCGCGAGAAACGCCACGCGGTGGTATTCCCGGGCCGTCCGGCCGAGGAGCCCCATCGCCCGCAGGTGGCCCCCCGTCAGCAGCGACAGGAAGGTGCGGAGTTTCATCCGACTCTCCCCCTTCCCCGGGTCGGAATCTGCTCCAGTGCCTCCATGAACGCCGGGATCCCGATCCCCATGCCCGTGTCCACCGGCACGGTTTCGGCGGCCTGGATGACCAAGGCGTTGACCGCCGGGAAGCCCGCCCCGGGGATGGGGAAATAGAACGGCAGGATCACGATGTCCTGCATGAGTTGACGGGGTTGATCCATGGACGACCCCTCCTTTCACGATTGCGCGAAGCAGACTTCCCCATGCTTTTTTGCGCCCATGATGCCCAGTGCGGTCAAGGCGCGTGCCGGGTTCTACCTCCCCGGCTTCCCGCCTGCAGGATCAGGTGGCCGGCGGCGGGGGCGCGCGGCGGATAGCTTGAATCATGTCGTCGAGCTTCTGGAGAAAACGCGAGCGGTCGCGGGGGGTGAGCGGCCGCGGGCCGCCGGTCATCTCGCCGGCGCCGCGCAGATCCGACAACAGGTCCCGGGTCGCCACGGTCTGACCGATGTTGTCTTCCGTAAACGGCTTTCCGTTGGTGCCGATGACCCGGGCACCTCTCTTCAGGCAGCGGTCCGCCAGGAGGATGTCCGCGGTGACCACGATGTCATGGGGCCCCACGTGGCCGGCGATCCAATCGTCGGCCGCGTCGAACCCGCCGTCCACCACCTGGAGGGCGATCCGGGGACCTGCGGGCACGCGCATCCGCGCGTTGGCCACCAGCGTGACCTCCAGGCGGTAGCGGCCGGCGACGCGGTAGACTTCCTCCTTGACCGGGCACGCGTCGGCATCGACATAGATGTGCAGTACAGGCCGATCCTCGACCGGCCCCCCGGGTTCCGGTCCGGGGGCCAGGTCTGACCTTCAGCGTTTCCGCCCGACCACCGGGGGCGGGTTGTCGGCCTGCGCCACATACTGGCCTCGGGCCTCCAGATAGTGTGCCCACAACAATCGCGCGGCAACCGAGCGCCACGGCGCCCAGCGGCGGGACAGGGCTTGTTGCACCGTTCGATCCGGCAGGTCATGCAGACGTTTGACTTCCCGGAGGGCCGCCGCCAGGGCCAGGTCCCCTTGCGGCCAGACGTCGGGGCGCCTGAGGGCCATGAGGCAGTAGATGTCCGCGCTCCAGGGCCCTATCCCGGGGATCGCCAGCAGGATTTGACGCCCGGCATCGTCACGGCCGCGGGCCAGGGCCGTGAGGTTTAGGGTGCCGTCCAGCACCCGCACGGCGAGCCCCAGGCAGTATCCGGCCTTCTGCCGGGTGAGCCCCAGATCCCGCAGCCCGGCCGCCTCCAGCCCGCGGATGCCTTCCGGGGTGATGCCGCCCAGGCGCGCGGACAGGCGCCGGTACATGGTGCGCGCGGCGGACAGGGACACCTGCTGCTCGAGAATGATGCGCACCAGGGTGGCGAAGCCCGGACGGCGGCCCCACATGGGAGGCACCCCCAGGCGGGTGAGGACCCGGGCCAGATCGGGGTCCGTCGCCGCCAACCGCCGGGCCCCCTCCTCCAACGACGCCTGGTTCAGCCGACGCACCGGGGGAGCGGCTTCCGCCGGCGGGCCCGCCCCCGGAGCGGGCCTGCGCCGGCAAGGTTCGCCGGATGCCGCGCCGCCGCTCCACCCCCGCGCCCCCATGATCTCAATCCATCCGGGTCAGATAGGCATCCCTGGCCAGCAGAAGCTCTTCCATCCGGTACATGTGCCAATAATCGTGCATCAGGATGTGCCGGGCCAGGATGTAAAGGGTGTAGGTTTCATACTCCGGGTGCAGGGCCGTCTTCCGCCAGGCGACCGCATCGGCTTTTTCCAGGAGAGCCAGTTGTTCGCCCCGGCTGCGGGCGAACCCCTCGAGGGCGGCGCCCATGGTGGGCTCCGGAACATCGGGTCCACCCGTGCCTTTGCCGGGAACGTAGGGGATGAATTCCGGGCGCTCCTCCCGCAGGAAGCGCCGGCAACGTTCCGCCAGCATGGGTTGCACCTGCGCCAGGTGGCGCACATGTTCCCCAACCGTCCAGACACCTTCCCCCCGGCGCAGGTCCAGCTTGGCATGGGGGACGGCGCCGACGAATTCAGCCAGTATCCTGGGGGTGCGTTTCAGACTCTCGAGCAGATCGGGGATATCCTTCATCCGGTCACCTCCATCGGCCGCGTCGGCGGACCGCCCGCGGAAGCTATGGCCGCCCCTCCAGGTCCGCAATCACCCGCGCGCCACTTTTCGTGGATCATGCGGGGTTCGCGTGCCTGCGTGCGGACCATCCAGGGTTGACGGTTCCGCCGGAACCCGGCAGCGGCATCACGCTGCCGGAGTGTCCCGCTGGGGGCGGGAAGGGTCGGCGTACGGTCAATTAAGCCGCTTCTCCCGATATTTGCAAGCCTTGATGGCGGACCCGCGAGGAAACCGCCCGAGGCCTTTCAATTCCGCCATCGTCATTCCGACGGCGTTCTTTTATTCCTTCAGGGCCGCTACTTGTCCCGTTCGATAGTCCCCATGGCCGCCTGGGCCGCCGCCAGGCGGGCCACCAGCACCCGGTAGGGACTGCAGGAGACGTAGTCCAGGCCGGCCTGGTGGCAGAAGCGGATGGATGCGGGATCGCCGCCGTGCTCGCCGCAGATGCCTACCTCCAGGTCCTTGCGGGTTTCCCGGCCTTCCCGGACCGCCATGCGGATCAGACGCCCGACGCCGGCGGCATCGATGGACTGGAAAGGGTTTTCCGCCAGGATGCCGGTTTCCAGGTAGCGCCGCAGGAATTTGCCCTCGGCGTCGTCCCGGCTGTAACCGAAGGTCATCTGGGTAAGATCGTTGGTGCCGAAAGAGAAGAATTCCGCTTCCCGGGCGATTTCGCCGGCGGTCAGCGCGCTGCGCGGCACTTCGATCATGGTGCCAAACTTGTAGCCGATCGGCACGCCCAGGGACTGGATCGCCGCGCGCGCCTCGTGTTCCAGCATCTCCCGGCTGACCTTGAGCTCGTTGACGTGCCCGGTGAGGGGGATCATGATTTCCGGCTTCACCCGGTTGCCCTTGCGCGCCTGATGGCAGGCGGCCTCGCAGATGGCCCGCACCTGCATCTTGACGATGCCGGGAAAGGAAAGTCCCAGCCGGATCCCGCGCATGCCCAGCATGGGGTTGGTCTCCCGCATGGCCCGCACCGCGCTCAACAGCGGCTCCTGCCGGGCCAACTGCGCCTCGTCGTCGGCCGCCGAAGGCTCTCCCGCCTGCCTGGCGATGTCCGGATGGCGCCGGAGCAGCTCGATGCGGGTCTTCAGGGCCGTGACGCTTTCCAGAAGATCTTCAAGGCGCGGCAGGAACTCATGCAGCGGCGGGTCGATCAGGCGGATGATGACGGGCAGCCCGTCCATCACCTCGAAGAGCTCCTCGAAATCCCCGCGCTGAATGTCCAGGAGGGCCGCAAGGGCGGCTTCGTAAGCCTTGACGGCCGCACTGCCGGCCACCTGCTGCCGGGCATCGGCCAGGGCCTCCTGGACGCGGGGGTCCTGGGGGCGTTGCTGGAGGTCCTTGGCGCACCGCTCGACGGCATTGTAGAGCTCCTGGGCCTCGGCGGCATTCAGGATCATCTGGTGCACCAGGGGCAGGCGGTCCTCTTCGAAAAACATGTGCTCGGTACGGCACAGGCCGATGCCTTGCACGCCGAACTGGAGTGCAATACGGGCATCCCGGGGGTAGTCGGCGTTGGCCCAGACCTGGAGGCCCCGCCGTGGGGCGCCGTCTTCCGTCTTCCGGCAGGGGGCCTCGCAGAAGGCGTCGGCCCATTGCAGCATTTCCACCAGCTCCTTCTGCCGGGACAGATCCGGCGGCACCGTGGCCATGGCGCCGCCGAAGACTTCCCCGGTCGTGCCGTCGATGGAAAGCGGATCGCCCTCCCGCACCCACCGCCCACCGGCCCGGAAGGCCTTCTGGCGGGTATCGATCTTGATGCGCTCGCAGCCGGTCACGCAGGGCTTGCCCATGCCCCTGGCCACCACGGCCGCGTGGGAGGTCGCCCCTCCCCGCCGGGTGAGAATACCCTTGGCGGCCACCATCCCGTGGACGTCGTCCGGAGTGGTTTCCGGCCGGACCAGGATCACCTCCCGGCCCGCTTCCGCCCATTGACGCGCGGTGTCGGCGTCGAACACCGCCACGCCGGTGGCCGCGCCGGGCGAGGCGTTGAGTCCCGTGCCCAGGAGCCGCCCCTCCTCCACCGCCGCCCGCTTCTCCTGGGGGTCGAAGCTGGGCAGCATCAGCTGGTCGATCTGGGCGGGCTCGATGCGCTGAACGGCCTCGGGAGGGGCGATCAGATCCTCGTGAACCATGTCCACGGCGATTTTCACGGCGGCCTGGACCGTGCGCTTCCCGGTGCGGGTCTGGAGGATGTAGAGCCGGCCCTCCTCGATGGTGAACTCCAGGTCCTGCACGTCCCGGTAGTGCCGTTCGAGCTTGCGGCATATGCCCTGAAACTCGGCGTAGGCCTCCGGCAGGTCGTGCTCCAGAGCCTTGATCCGCCGGGGGGTGCGGGTGCCGGCCACCACGTCTTCCCCCTGGGCGTTCATCAGGTATTCGCCATAGAGCTCGTTGTCGCCCGTTGCCGGGTTCCGCGTGAAGGCCACCCCCGTGGCGGAACGCGGGCCCAGGTTGCCGTAGACCATGGCCATGACGTTGACGCCGGTTCCCAGGTCGTGGGGAATCCGGTTGAACTCGCGGTAATCCACGGCGCGCCGGCCGAACCAGGAGGCGAACACCGCCTCGACGGCCTGCCGCAGCTGCTCCTCAGGGGCCTCCGGAAGCGCCTCGCCGACGGCTTCCCGGTAGATGGCGAGATCCATCTCCACGGTCCGCCGCAGATCCGCCGCCGTGAGGCCCGCCTCGGGGGTGGCGCCGGGCTCGGCCCCCTGGGCGCGGCAGCGGCGCATGGCGTCCTCGAACCCGACGGCGGGAATTCCCTTGACCGTGTGGCCGAACATCTGGATGAACCGCCGGAAGCAGTCGCCGGCAAAGCGCCCATCGCCCGTCAGGTCCTGGAGACCGTCCAGGACCGCCGGGTTCATGCCCACATTCAGGATCGTGTCCATCATGCCGGGCATGGAGAACTTGGCGCCGGAGCGCACCGACAGCAGCAGGGGGGCCGCCGGGTCGCCGAAACGCTTGCCCGTCAGGTCCTCGATGGTCCGGACGGCTTCCATGACCTGCGCCCACAGGCCTTCGGGCAATTGGCGCCCCGCATCGAAATAGGCGTTGCAGGCTTCGGTGGAAACCGTGAACCCAGGGGGTACCGGCAGTCCGATGCGGGTCATTTCGGCCAGACCCGCGCCTTTGCCCCCGAGAAGGTCCCGCATGCCCTTGTGGCCTTCGCTGAAGAGATACACCCACTTTTTCATGGCTCACCACCTTTCGTGAAACCGGTTTCCGCTGCGGTCCGACGACAGCCGGCGGGGCCTGCATCGAACCGGCCATGTGAGGATCCCACGGTTTGCGGCGGGAGGACGTCCCGTAACGGGGCGGAACACCGCCGGGTGCCGACAGGGGCGGTCCCACAGAAGATATTGCCCAATATGCAGGGGGCGAATCGGAGGTGTCGGGGTTACCGGGTCCGCAGAAGGGGGGTAGCGGGCTGACCGCCTGGGGCCGTTTTATAGCACCGATGGCCGGAGAAACGCAAAAAGGTACTGGTTGCGATTTGGCGGGGGGAGTGATACCCATGCACCGGTGGCACGAAGGATTTGGGCGTTCAGGGGATCCCGCGCCTTTTCCTGACGGCCCGGCCCGCACAGCCTGCGATCCGCAGCGCGGCCGTGGCCATTGCAGCCTCTTCCCCCCATCGCCTCCCCGAACGACCCTCGACCCACTCACCCCCAGGTGGCAGGGGCGCAATCCCCGAAGGAGGCATCATGTACAACACCATTCTGGTTCCGTTGGACGGTTCGAAGCGGGCGGAAGCCATCCTGGCCCACGTGGAGGCCTTCGCCGGGCAATTCCATTCCAAGGTGGTTTTTCTGATCGTGGCCGAAGACCCCATGATGCTGGAAATCGACGAGGTGATCGACATGGGCGCCTACCTCGATGGCCGCCAGCAGCGGAAGGCGGAACTGGATGCCTACCTGGCCCGGCTGCTGGATCATTTCGGGAAAAAGGGGATTGAATGCGTGGGGAGGATCGGTTCCGGCCCGGTGGTCAAGACCATCTTCGAGACCGCCAGGAGTGAAAAGGTGGACCTGGTGGCCATGGCCAGCCACGGCTGGGGCGGTCTGGCGCGAACCTCCTACGGCAGCGTTTCCGCGGCCGTTTTGAACGGGATCGACCGGCCGCTGTTTGTGGTCCGCTCCAACGGCGCCTGATGGCCGCCGGGATGACGCCCCTTTCACCCGCGTCCGTCCCCGCGGGGCAGATCGGGGGCCCGGCCAAGGCCGCGGGGACCGTGCAACCGGAGGCGGCTTGGCCGACGGTCGATAGCGGTTCGGCACTGAAATGGATGCGATCCGCGATCAGCCGATCCAGGATGCCCTTTGGCGACGGACACCGAGCTATGGTCGCCCCTCCGCCAGCGCTGCCGCCACCCCCAGTCCGATGAACACGCTGCCGGTGGCGTAGCGCTCCAGGCGCCCCGCCGAGGGGAAGCCTCTGAGCCACCGCCCGACACTTCCCGCCAAAAGCGCGTACAGGCTGTCGCTGACCACCGCCAGCAGCACGAAGAGGCACCCCAGGACAAACATCTGTCCGGTTATCGAACCCTGGGCGGGATCGACGAACTGGGGCAGAAAGGCGACAAAAAACAGCGCCGTTTTCGGGTTCAGGGTCGCCACCAGCACCCCTTGGGAAAAGATCCGCGGGAGGCTTTGGGAATGGCCGGGGTTTGCCGCCCGGACGGGCTCCCGGGCAAAAAACTTGCGCAGGCCTAAATAGACCAGGTAGGCGGCACCCAGGTACTTCACGATGGTGAAGGCCAGGGCCGAGGACAGGACCAGTGCCGAGAGGCCGAGGGTCGCCGCGATGACGTGCATGCAATTGCCCGCCTCGATGGCGCACACCGACACCAGGCCCGCGCGGCGGCCTTGATCCACGCTGCAGGCGATGATGTACAGCACCGCCGGCCCGGGGGTGAGCAGCAGCACCGCCGAGGCCAGGATAAAAAGGGACAGGTGGGTAAGATCGGGCATTGGGCTTCTCCTCGAGTGGTGCTGGCGCACCGGCCTGAATCGATGCGGATCCGGGCTGGGGCGGCCACCCGCCAGCGAACCCACCGACAGGCCGTCCATCAGGTCATCCAGCCCCCATCATCCCAACACACGCTCCGCCGTCCGGCGGGCGCATCTTACACCATCCGGGGTCCGCATGCGAGGGGCAAACCGGCTTCCCCGGAAGGGCCGGGTGCCGGCGGCGGTACGGAAAGCCGACCCGCGACAGCCGCCCGCCCTTCCCTTCCGCAGAGGTCGATTCGGGTGAAGGCTTCGGCAAAAGACGGGTTCGTGCGCTACAAGGTGGGCCCGCGCCAATTGCCCGGGTCGTTCCATGCAAAAGGCGATTTTCCGCAATTCTACATTCGCCGTGACGACATGCCAGCGGCCGTGAGGGAAGCGCAGGGCGTCTTGAACCGCAAGCTGTACAAAAAATCAGGGCCGACGGCCTGACCACGGTGATCGATATCCTCTACGAAATAATCGACGTCTTGAACGAGGGCAAGCGCAACAAGGAAATATTCAAGGGCCTCTGTTTGAGCTTAGGATAATTCTAAGGACGCCGGCCCCTTGGTCCCGGAGGAGATCCGGTGCGCGGGCGGGGCTTCAGGTCGCCGCGGCCCGATCGGCCGGCACCGCGTGGGAAGCCCGGCGCCCGTACCTGTCCCGCACCAGCCCTTCCATTTCATCCTTCCGGTGACAGGCGGCCGCGTGGTCGGCGCCGCAGGATTCCAGGCGCGGCTCCACGTCGCGGCAGTACGCGAGCGCAAACGGGCAGCGGGTGTGAAACCGGCAGCCGGGGGGCGGGTTCAGGGGGCTGGGCACGTCCCCGGTAAGCACGATGCGCTTCGGTTTGTGCTCCACGTCCGGCACGGGAATCCCGGAGAGCAGGGCATGGGTGTAGGGGTGCCGGGGGTGGGCGAAGAGCTCTTCGGTACGGGCGATCTCCGCGATCCGGCCGAGGTACATGACGGCCAGGCGGTGGCTGATGTATTTGACCGCCAGGAGATGGTGGGTCACGAAGAGATAGGTGAGGTGCAGCCGCTCCTGGAGCGCTTGGAAGAGGTTCAGGATCTGCGCCTGCACGGAGACATCAAGGGCGGAGGTGGGCTCGTCCAGCACGATGAATTCCGGATGGGTGGCGATGGCCCGGGCCACCGCGATCCGCTGGCGCTGCCCCCCGGAGAACTCGTGGGGGTAGCGGAGGTAATGATCCCGGGTCAGGCCCACCAGGTTCAACAATTCCAGGATCCGGCCCTCCAGCTCGCGGCTGCCCAGGTGGTTCTGCGCCTTCAAGGGTTCGGCGATGATGTTCTTGACCAGCATGCGGGGGTTGAGGGACATCGTGGGATCCTGGAACACCATTTGGAGCTTGCCCCGGATCCCCAGCCTCTTCATGTCCCGCGGCGTCAGCGCCGTGATATCCACCGGCGTTTGCCCCGCAGGGCCTTCGGGGTGGTACAGGATTTGACCGCCGGTGGCGTCGTGCAGCCGGATGATGGCCTTGCCGGTGGTGGTCTTGCCGCAGCCGGACTCCCCCACCAGCCCCAGGCATTCTCCGCGGTACACCGTGAGATCGATCCCGTCGAGGGCCTTCACCCAGGCCACGGGCCGGCGCAGCACCCCGCCCAGCACCGCATAGTGCTTCTTCAGGTTCCGAATTTCGAAGATTGGATCCCCCATCCCCTCAATCCCTCGGCTTGTCCGTCCACCGGTAACAGGCCACGCTGTGGTTGGCCCCGGTCGCCACCATCGCGGGAAACCGCCGGCGGCAAGCGTCCTGGGCATGGGGGCAGCGCGGATGAAAGCGGCATCCGGGCGGCGGATGGACCAGGTTGGGCACGCTGCCCTCGATGCTCTGCAGCGCCCCGCGGTGGGAGAACTTGGGAACCGCGTTGAGCAGCGCCTTGGTGTACGGGTGCTGCGGATTCCGGAACAGCTCCCGGATGCCGGCGACCTCGCACAGGTTCCCGGCGTACATCACGCCCACCCGGTCGCAGGTTTCGGCCACCACCCCCAGATCATGGGAGATGAGCAGCACCGACGAGATCCGGGTCTGTTTCAGCGTCTGCAGCAGCTCGAGAATCTGCGCCTGGATCGTGACATCCAGGTTGGAGGTGGCCTCGTCGGCAATGAGCAGCACCGGCTGGCAGGCCAGGGCAATGGCGATGACGATGCGCTGTTTCATGCCGCCGGAAAGGTTGTGCGGGTAGCGGCGCACGATATCGGCCGCGTGGGGAATGCCGAGCGTTTGGATAATCTCCACGGAGCGCCGGAGGGCTTCTCTTTTCAGGCCCCGCTTCCAGCCCCTGAGCAACGGAATGCGGTCGGCCGCCTGGAGCAGCAGGGAATCCGGCCTCCGCCCCACGAAGGCATAGAAGCGCTTGCGCACGGCCTTCGTCAGGCCCCCACCCGGGTCAGCCCCTGCCAGGTCCTCGAGGATCTTGCGGCACAGCTCTTCCTTCCGGTGAAACAGAAAACTCTCCGCGACCTGCTCGCCGATGCTCATGATGGGGTTCAGGGCCGCGTTGGGCTCCTGGAAGATCATGGAAATCGTATCGCCCCGCAGGGCCTCCATGTACGACTCGGTCTGCCGGAGCAGATCCACGGGCCCGGCCCCGCCGTCGCCCTCCGGGTAGAAGAGGACTTTCCCGCCGTCGATCCTCCCGGGTTCCTGGATGATGCGCATCAGGGAGCGGACCAAAACGCTCTTGCCGCAGCCGGACTCCCCCACCAGGCCGAAGGTTTCGCCGTGGTAGAGGGTCAGGCTCACCCGGTTGAGCGCCTTGACCACCCCTTCGTAGGTGTAGAAGTTGGTGACCAGGTCGATGGCTTCGATCAGTTTGCGCATCAGCGGCGTTCCGGATTTAGTGTGCCTACTAGTGTTGTGCCCCGGAGAAATCTCGAAAAAGGCCTTCGAGCGGGCCGGGG
>DJGG01000097.1 GCA_002432195.1 Desulfobacteraceae bacterium UBA5852 | reverse complement strand
GGGGCGTGGGTCGTTTGGCCAGCGGCCCGGAACTCAGGCGTAAGGCTTCGTAGGCCCCGCCGCGGCGTTCGCCCGAAGAGGCGCCTTTCATAGCCCTTCGCTGACGGTGCTCACCGGCGCGGCGGCGGCGTCGCGGCCAACGAAGCCTAACGCCTTCAAACAGCGGCCCGCTGGCCAAACGACCCACGCCCCCCGCCGTCCGCGTCGCCCATAGCTCCCCCATATAAGGAATTCCTCCATGGACGCTGCCGTACAACCCCTCTGGGCCTGCCTGCTGGCCCTCACCCTCCTGACCCTCACCCCGGGGGTGGACACCTTCCTGGTGATCCGCAACACCAGCCGGGGCGGCTTCCGGGACGGGGCCGTGAGCAGCCTGGGGATCTGCGCGGGTCTCTTCGTCCACGCCACGGTCTCCGCCCTGGGGATCTCGGCCGTCCTGCTCCACTCCGCCCGGGCCTTCCAGGGCTTGAAACTGGCCGGGGCGGCCTACCTGGTGTGGCTGGGCCTCGTGAGCCTGCGCCGCGCCCTGCGCCGCCGCGGCGTCCTCACCGCAGAAGGCCTGGTCACCGCCGGGGGCACCTTCCGCCCGGCACGCTCCCTGCGGGAGGGCTTCCTCTCCAACGTCCTCAATCCCAAAGCCGTGATCTTCTACATGGCCTTCCTGCCCCAGTTCATCCACCCGGGCCGGCCGGCTCTGCCCCAGGCGCTCCTCCTGGCCGCCTTCCATTTCACCATCGCCATGGTCTGGCAATGCGTCCTGGCCCTGGTGGTCAACCGGGTCCAGAACGCCCTGCGGCGCCCCGGGGTCCACCGGCTCCTGGAGGGGCTCACCGGATCCATCATCCTGCTGCTGGGCCTGCGCCTGGCCCTGGACCGCTGACAAAGGCGCCCGACCCCCCCCGGGGGGTCTCACCGGGCGGCGTCAGATCCAGGCCAGAACCAGATGGAGGACCGGCAGCACCACCACCAGCCCCAGGGTGGTCACCAGCCAGCAGGCGTTGGCCAGGTCCAGGTCCAGGTCATAAATGGACGGCGGAATCAAGGCCACGAAGGCCACCGGCATGGAGGCCAGGACCAGCACCACCTTCAGGGGCATGCCCGAGGCCACCTGCCCCAAGCCCAGGGCCAGACCCAGGGCCGTCCCCAGGGCCGGCAAGACCAGGAACTTGATCCCCGCCACCGCCAGGCTGGCCGACAGGTGCTCCCGGAGGCTGCCGAAGCGCATGGCCATCCCGATGGAGGTCAGGAGCACAAAGGTCCCCAGGGGGATGAAAACGGCGTTGATGGCGCCGAAGACCTCCGGCCGGGGCACTCCCAGGAGGTTCAGAGCGCCCCCCACCAGGAGGGCTCCCAGGGCCGCACGCACGAAGGTGTCCCCGAACACCCGCCCCAGGCGCGCTCCGAGGGGTTCGCGCGGCGCCCCCGCGGGGCCGAAATACTTGGCGATGGGAAAGCCGACGGCGTAGTAGAGCGGCTCCTCGAAGAGCTTGTACAGCGGCACCAGGGCGAACCCCGCCTCCCCCAGAAAGACATAGACCACCAGGGCGCCGATGGCCCCGATGTTGGTGAACGCACCGCAGACAAACAGGGCGCCGGTCCGGGGCCGGGTGAGCGCCAGGGCCCTGGCGGCCCCCAGGGCCAGAAGTCCCCCGGCCGTCAGCACCGTGAGGCCCAGCAGGGGCAGGGCGGCGATGCGCAGATCACGCACCTGGACCACCCAGATGGTGCTGGCGAAGGAGACGTTCATGAATACCAGGAGACCGATCTTCTGCAAGAGCTTGCGCAGGGCGACGGGGGACACGGGGAGGCGCACGCCGCCCCGGGTGTAAAGGGTCTGGAGCAGGAAACCGGCGGCCAGCCCGGCGAGCACGATGGCGAGGGAGAAAAGCAATCGGGACATGGGGCGTCGGTGAGCCCTCGGTGGGTGAACCGGCCTTCGGCCGGGGAGCCGGGCGCGGCGCGCCGGGCAGCACTGGGCCTCCGCGCCCGGGAGAAACCGCGGGCGGGCTCTCGCCGGCGCGGCCGCCTGAGTTTGCATGATCGGACCGCCGGGTCGCCCCGCGGCCGCTCCCCGGTCGTCTACCCGGCCAGGCGCTCCAGGACCCGGTCGGTGAACTCCGTGGTCCGGGCCGTGCCTCCCAGATCGGCGGTCAGGCAGCCGGAGGCCGTCACGGCTTCGATGGCGGCCATGAGGACCCCGGCGGCCGGTCCCTCGCCCAGGAAATCCAGCATCATCTGCACCGACCAGAGGGTGGCGATGGGGTTGGCGATGCCCCGGCCGGCGATGTCGGGAGCCGAGCCGTGCACGGGTTCGAACATGGAGGGGAAGGCCCGCTCGGGGTTGAGGTTGGCCGAAGGGGCGATGCCGATGCCGCCGGCGATGGCCGGCCCCAGGTCGGAGAGGATGTCCCCGAAGAGGTTGCTGCCCACCACCACGTCGAACCAGTCCGGGTGCAGCACGAAGTGGGCCGTGAGGATGTCGATGTGGAACTGGGCGCGCCGGATGTCCGGGTAGTCGCGCCCCACGGCCTCGAAGCGCTCGTCCCAGAAGGGCATGGTGAACTTGATGCCGTTGGATTTGGTGGCTGAGGTCAGGTGGCGCCGGGGACGCCTGCCGGCCAGCTCGAAAGCGTAGCGCAGCACCCGGTCCACCCCCTGGCGGCTGAAGAGGGTCTCCTGGACCACCACCTCCCGGGGCGTGCCGGAAAACAGGCGCCCCCCGATCTCGGAGTACTCCCCCTCGGTGTTTTCCCGCACCACCACGAAGTCGATCTCCTCGGCGCGGCGCCCGGCCAGGGGGCTGCGCACCCCGGGCAGCAGGCGCACCGGGCGGAGATTGATGTACTGCTCGAACCGGCGCCGGATGGGCAGCAGCAGGCCCCATAGGGACACATGGTCCGGGACCTCGCGGGCCCCCACGGCGCCCAGCAGGATGGCATCGAATCCCTGCAGGCGCTCGAGCCCGTCGGGGGGCATCATGACGCCGTGCTCCCGGTAGTAGGCGCAGGAATACGGAAATTCCGCGAAGGCCACCTCGAAGCCGAAACGCGCGGCCAGGGCCTCCAGGGTGCGAACCCCCTCGGGCACGACCTCCCGGCCGATGCCGTCTCCGGGAATCAGGGCGATGCGATAGGTGGTCATACGTTGCTCCTTGCAGGTTGAATGGGGAGAGGCCACGCGCCTTTCTCAGGACATGGGGTTTTCCAGCGCCTCCCGGTGGGTGCGGCGCTTCTTCCCCAGGCTCCGGAGAACGCGCGCCACTTCGGGCAGGGCCTTGAGGGCCTCGCCGGACGAGGCGTAGAAGCGTTCGGCGGACGCGGCCCGCTCCCGCGCCGCGGGCACGAGCTCCTCCGGCGCCAGATCGGCCAGGGCGCGCGCCCGGGGCTGGAAAGCCTCCCGGCGCAAACCCTGGATGGGTTCCAGGATCATCTCCGTCACATGCTCCTGCCGCGCCCGCAGGGCCAGCCGGGCGCCGCGCGCGCAGTCCTCGGCACAGTCCGCCAGACAGCGGCCCAGGGGCGTGTCCCCGGCGCGGGCCGCCGCGGAACGGTAGAAGTCCCCGTCGCCGCTTTCCAACTCCGCGGCGAAGGAAAGCACGGCGCCGAAGGTTTCCAGAGGCATGCGCGTCTCCTTCCGGCGGCGGTCAGAACCACCGCGAGATGACCACCTTGGTGTCGGTGTAGAAGCGGAAGATCTCCCGGCCGTGCCCCTTGGTGTCCCCGAACATGGAGTGGCCCGCCCCGCCGAAGGGGAAGAAGGCCATGGGGGCGGCGATGCCGATGTTGATCCCCACCATGCTGGGGGTCACCCGGTACTTGAAGTCCCGGGCCGCCGCCCCGCTGCCCGTGTAGAGGCAGGCCGCATTGGCGAAGCCGCGGGAGTTCACCAGCTCGATGGCCGCATCCAGGTCGGCGGCGCGCACGATGCTCACCACCGGCCCGAAGATCTCCTCCCGGGCGATGGACATTTCCGGGGTCACGCGGTCGAAGATCGTGGGGCCCAGGAAATAGCCCCCCTCCAGGCCTTCCACCCGGCAGTCCCGGCCGTCCAGGAGTAGCTCGGCCCCTTCGGCGAGTCCCTTGGCGATGAAGCCCCGCACCCGCTCCCGGTGGGCCGCACTCACCAGGGGCCCCATGGTGGTGGTCTCCGCCAGGCCGTCCCCCAGCCGCAGGCGCCGGGCGGCCTGGGTGAAGGCGCCCACCAGCCGGTCGGCCGCCTCCCCCACCGGCACCAGGATGGAGCCGGAGAGGCAGCGCTGGCCGGCGCAGCCGAAAAAGGAGGTGATCATGGAGGGCAGCCCGGCCGCGAGATCCGCGTCGGGCATCACCACCAGACAGTTTTTGGCACCCCCCAGGGCCTGCACGCGCTTGCCGGTGCGCCCGCAGCCTTCGTAGATCACGCGCGCCGTGGGGGTGGACCCCACGAAGGATATGCCCGCAATCCCGGGATGTTCCAGCATGGCCGTGACCACGTCCCGGGAGCCGTGCACCAGGTTCACCACCCCTTCCGGCAGGCCCACGTCGTCCATGATCTCGAAGACCCGGGTCTGGGTCATGGGCACCTGTTCGGAGGGCTTCAGGATGAAGGTGTTTCCGCAGACGATGGCGTAGGGCAAAAACCACCAGGGGACCATGGCCGGGAAGTTGTAGGGCGCGATGGCCGCAAAGACCCCCACGGGCTGGGGTTCCGCGCTGCAGTCCACCCCCTGGGCGATGTCCTCCAGGCCGTAACCGGTCATCATGGTGGTGACCCCGGTGGCGTGCTCCACGTTCTCGATCATGCGGCGCACCTCGCCCCGGGACTCATCCAGGGTCTTGCCCTGTTCCCGCACCAGGGTGCGGGCGATGTCCTCGAAGTGGGTCTCGAAGGCGTCCCGCAGGCGGAAGAGATAGCGCGCCCGGGAAAGGGGCGGCGTGGCCCGCCACTCCGGGAAGGCTGCGCGGGCGGCGGCCACCGCCCGGTCCACGTCGTCGCGGTTGCCCAGGGGCACCCGGGCGATCCCCTCACCGGTGGCCGGGCAGCGGACATCCGCAAGGCTTGAGGCCTTCGAGGCGACCCAGGCGCCGTCGATGTAGTTGCGCAAGATGATCAGGCTCATGGCATCCCCCGTTTGCGTCAAAGTGGTTCGGGAAAACGAAACCCCATGCTCCGACGAGATCCCTCATACCTTGTCCGGAAGCCGCTGCCAAGCGCTTTGCGCGCCGGGGGGCCGGAGGCCGGAACGCGACGCCACGCCCGCCCCGACGGGATCCCAGGCCCCTCAGGGGGTCGGGGCGGACGCCAGGGCCAGCTCCACGGCGGCCAGGATGGTCTCCAGGTCCCCGGAGGCCACCCCGGAGAACCAGATTTTCTGAGGGTAGAGGATGATATTGGGGCCCTCGGCGCACAGTCCCATGCAGCCGCAGTGGCTGACCCGCACCCGCGACCTCCAGCCCCGGGCGGCCACGGCCGCCGTCAATTGCTGTTTCACGGCGGGGCTGCCGCCGTCGGCGCAGGATTGGCGCACCCCATGCCGGTCGTTGACACAGACGAAAATATGACAGTCGTAAGGTGAATGGCCACCTGCTCCCGGACCGGACCGCAGGTGGCCGCGCCGACCTGGACAAAACGCGTCAAAGCGGATAAGGGGTCGACAGATCAACCGACGGCCGGGCCAGTTCCGCGCGCCCCGGGCGCCCAACGACCATAGGAGGTGGAGACCATGTCCCAGAAGCAGTTCAAGCGCGTCTGCGAGTGCAAAAATTGCGGCAACGAGGCCGAGATGGTGATCA
>DJGG01000131.1 GCA_002432195.1 Desulfobacteraceae bacterium UBA5852 | reverse complement strand
TGATCAACTATGTCTCGGCCCTGGGCTACCCGGACGGCGAACGCTTCCAGCGGTTCTGGCCGGCGGCCCAGCACGTCGTGGCCAAGGATATCCTCAAGCCCCACGGGATTTACTGGCCTACCATGCTCATGGCCGCCGGAATCCCGATTTACCGCCACCTCAATGTCCATGGCTACTGGAATATAGACCAGGCCAAGATGTCCAAGAGCATCGGCAACGTCGTGGACCCCCTGACCCTGAAGGACATCTACGGATTGGACGCCTTCCGGTTCTTTCTGCTCCGCGAGATGGCCTTCGGCCTGGACGCCAACTTCTCGGAAACGGCCCTGGTGCAGCGGATCAACGCGGACCTGGCCAATGACCTGGGCAACCTCTTCTCCCGGGTGCTCACCATGACCCACAAGTATTGCGACGGCGTGGTTCCGTCACCGGATCCGGAAGCCGAAGCCGCCAACGGCTTCAGCCTGCGGGCCGAAGCACTGGCCGCCATCGAGGCCTACGGCCCGGCCATGGCCGGGTTCGCCTTTCACAAAGGCCTCCAGGCCGTGTGGGAATTCATCGGCCGCATGAACAAATTCGTGGACGTGAGCGCCCCCTGGGTGCTGGCCAAGAAGGCCTCCCAGCGCAAGCAGCTGGAGGTCGTGCTCTACAACCTGCTGGAGGGGCTGCGGGTGGTGGCCGGTTTGCTGTATCCCATCATGCCATCCACGTCCCGCACCATGCGGCAACACCTGGGGCTGGGGGAGGGCCCGCACCAGCCCCTGGAGCGCTTGGCCCAATGGGGCTCCCTGCCGCCCGGGACGCGCCTGCCCAAGACCACCACCCTTTTCCCCCGGATCGCCACCAGCGAGCCGCCGGCGCCCCCCCCCNNCCCGGGTGCCGGCGTGGCGCCGCCCCCTGTTTTCAAACCCGAAGTCGGCATCGACGATTTCGCCCGGCTCGACCTGCGGGTGGCCACCATACTCAAGGCCGAAGCCATCCCCCGGGCGCGCAAGCTGCTCAAGCTGGAGGTGGACCTCGGGGAAGTGCGCACCCTGGTGGCGGGGATTGCCGGGAGCTACGGCCCCGAAGACCTGGTGGGCCGCCAGGTGGTGGTGGTGGCCAATTTGAAACCGGCCAAAATCATGGGGGTGACCTCCCATGGCATGATTCTGGCGGCCGTGGGTCCCGAAGCCAGCGCCGTGCTGACGCCGGAGCGGCCCATGGCGCCAGGTACCCGTGTCGGTTGAGCACCGAGGACACGTGCTAGTGAAACGAGGGCACCGCCCGCTGGCGGCAGATACCCCCCCGCTTCCCCCCGGAGGGGGATGGCACTGGTTGCGCGCCCTGCGGGAGCGGTCGTCCGGCACCCGCCGGCCCGCCACCTGGCGGGATTACCAGCGCAGCCTTCAGCGCGCGCGCCGGACGCCGCGGCGGGCGCCAGTTCCGCCCTGGCTGATGGCGACGGCCGTGGGTCTGGTGGCGGCCGTGGTGCTGGGGCTGGTCCTCTGGAGCCAGGGCGGCGGCCCCTCCGCGGGGGCCTCCCACGCGTCCACCGTGCCGGCCGAGCCCGAAGCCACGATGCAGGCGGTGCTGGCCAAGGCCGACCTCACGGACCTCCTGGAGACCCAGGTGCTGAGCCACCTGCGCGACCGGGAGCTGCAGCTGGATTTCGGGCGCCGGCATCTCACCGTCACCACCACCCTGGATGCCCCGCTCCAGCAGTACCTGCTGGGGCAACTGGACGACCCCCACGCCCGGTATGTGGCCGTGGTGGCCATGTCGCCGGAAAGCGGCCGCATCGTGGCCCTGGCCGGCCGCGACCGGGACGATCCCACCGTGGACCCGTGTATCGGGCAGTCGTTTCCGGCGGCCAGCATCTTCAAGATCGTCACCGCGGCGGCCGCCATGGAGAAGGCCGGCCTCAAGGCCGGGTCTCCCATGGCCTACAACGGCGCCAAGCATACCCTTTACAAATCGCAGTTGCGGGACACCCGCAACCGGTACACCCGCCAGACCACGCTCCAGGATTCCTTCGCCGAGTCGGTCAACCCGGTCTTCGGGCGCATCGGCAGCCAGATGCTGGGGGGACCGGCCCTGGAGGCTTACGCCCGGCAGTTCGGGTTCAACCGCCCTATCCCTTTCGAGCGCCCCCTGCCGGAAAGCCGCCTGCTGGTCACCGACCAGCCCTACCAGTGGGCCGAAGTGGCCAGCGGCTTCAACCGCGAGACCACCATTTCGCCCCTGCATGGGGCCATGCTGGCCGCGGCCGTGGTCAATGACGGGCTCATGATGGAGCCCTCCATCGTGGAGCGCATCGTGGACCCGGACGGCCAACTGCTCTACCGCTGCCAGGCCGCTTCCTTCTGCCAGGCCCTTTCGCCCGAAGCCTCCCGGGATATGCGCCAGATGATGCAAGCCACGGTGCGCCGGGGAACGGCCCGCAAGCTGTTCCGGGACACCGCGCGCGACCGCGTTTTGGCCGGGGTAGAGATCGGGGGCAAGACCGGTTCCATCGACAACCGCACCCACGATCTGCGGCTGGACTGGTTCGTGGGCTACGCCACGGACCCCGCCGGCACGAGCATCGCCGTGGCCGTGCTGGTGGCCCACGAAAAGTTTATCGGCCGGCGGGCGGCCACGTACGCCCGCATGGCGTTCAAGGAGTACTTCCGGGCGCGCACCGCCCCCGCGAACGCCTCCTGAAGGGAGCCCGGCAACCCATGGCACTGCCCTTTAAGGCCTGGGGCATCATCCCCGCCCGTTACGCCTCCAGCCGTTTCCCCGGCAAGCCCCTGGCGGAGATCCTCGGCCGCCCCATGTTCGTGCATGTCTACGAACGTGCCCGGCGAAGCCCGGCGTTGGAAGGGGTGGTGCTGGCGACGGACAGCCGGCGCATCGCCGCGGCCGCCGAGCGCTATGCCGTCCCCTGGGTGATGACCCGGCCGGATCACCCCAGCGGGACGGACCGCGTGCTGGAAGCCGCCCGCCTTCTGGATCTGGACGAGGATGCGGTGGTGGTCAACATCCAGGGGGACGAACCGGCCCTGCATCCGGAAATGCTCACCGGCCTGGTGGCGCCTTTTGCGCGTCCCGAGGTGCAGGTGGCGACACTGGTCAGCCCCCTCACGGGGGCGGAGGCCGCCAACCCCGACCTGGTAAAGGTCGTCTGCGACCGGCAAGGCCGCGCGCTGTACTTCTCGCGCGCGCCGATCCCTTTCCCCCGGGATGGCCAACCCGGGACCTTCCTGCGCCATATCGGCCTGTACGCTTTCCGCATGCCCGCCCTGGAGCGTTTCGTGGCCCTGGGGCCGGGGACCTTGGAAGTCATCGAAAAGCTCGAACAGCTGCGGCTGCTGGAAAACGGCATGGCCATCCATGTCGTGGAGACCCGCCACCAGAGCATCGGTGTCGACCGCCCCGCGGACATCGCCGCGGTGGTCCGCCGGCTGCAGGCTGAAAACCCCATCGAGGAAACGCCATCATGAGCACGACACTCTCCTTGCCCACCGTCGGCCAGGGCCTTCGCGCGACCCTGGCCCAATGGTGCACGGGTCTCAAAGCCCTGCGCATTTACTGGGGCCGCCACCCCCGCACCGTGTCCGGACCGGCACTGGTGCTTTTTCCCTGTCACCCCAACCAGCTGCATTGCGGGTTGGCCGGGATCGTGGCCCTCAAACGGGCCGACGGCAGCGACCGCGTGGACCTGGACGCCCTACAGGCCCTGCTGGACGGTATCCAGGACCTGGTGGCCCCCCGGGGCCTGGGTGCGCCGCTCGATCTGGCCCAGGGCGGCCGCAACGCCGCGCCGGCGGTCTCCCGGCTCCTCGCGGCCCTGGCCGCCCTGCGGCGCACGGCCCCCTTCTTCCGCATCTTTCGCTCGCCGGAGCTCCAGGCGGCTTTGCGGGACCTGGGCCGGCGCATCGAAGCCCTGCTGGAACAGGAGAGCGCCTACCTGACGGCCCATATCGGACGGCTGGGGGCAGCGGAAGTCAACGACATCGTGGCGCACATCGACGCCTTGCGGGATGGCGCGTGGTGCCTGGAGAAGGAAATTCTGGCCAATGCCGCCAAGGTCGGGGACCTGCTGACCCATTCGGAGGCCGCCGACCGGCCGGACACCGTTCGCATTTTCCGCAACATCAACGCCGTGCTCAACAGCATCGACCACCTGGAGGTCCGCGGCCGGGATTCGGCCGGCATCTCCCTGATGTTCATGCTGGAAGAGCCCGCTTTCGCGGAGTTCACGGCGCGGCTGGGCCGCGCGGAAAGCGACAACCTGCTGGAACGGGTGCGCGAGCGCTCCGAAAAAAGCGTCCTGGGCAACCGCGGCATTTCCATCCACACCCGTGCCGACCGGCAGGGAGCCCGCCTGGTGGCCGTTTCCATCGCCTACAAGGTGGCCGCCGAAATCGGGCGCCTGGGGGACAACATCCGTTTCCTGCGCCGGGAGATCCGCGAGGACCGCGTGCTGCAGCTTCTGGCCGCCTGCCCCCACCGTTTCCACACGGTCTCCTCCCACACCCGCTGGGCTTCCGTGGGGGCCATCAACGAAGCCAACTGCCACCCCCTGGACTCCCGCACCGCCGACAGCGTCAGCGCAACCCAGGGAGCCATCCACGTCTGCCTGAACGGCGACATCGACAACTTCCAGCAGCTGCGCCAGGCATTTCTGGACGGCGGGGGGCGCATTCCGGAGGAAATCACCACCGACACCAAGATCATCCCCCTGCAGATGGAGAAATACCTGGGGGCCGGGCTGGGAGTCCTGGAGGCTTTCCGCCGGGCGGTCAACGACTTCGAGGGCTCCCATGCCATCTCCATGCACACGGCGCTGGCCCCCGGCAAGCTTTTCCTGGCCCAGAAAGGTTCGGGGCAGGCCATCTTCATCGGTCTGGCGCCCGACCACTACATGCCCACCTCCGAGGTCTACGGCTTCATCGAGGAGACCCAGCGCTACCTCAAGATGGACGGCGAAAAGATCGTCGAGGGACCGAAGGGCCCCACCCAGGGGCAGATCTTCGTGCTGGACCAGGAGGCCCGTGGAGGTCTGGAAGGCATTCAGGCCATCTGCTATGACGGCACGCCCCTGCGCTTGAGCGAAGCCGACATCAAGCACACCGCGCTGACCTCCCGGGACATCAACCGCCAGAACTACCCCCACTACTTTCTCAAGGAAATTTCCGAGTCTCCCCGCTCGGTGGAAAAGACCCTGGAGAATCGCTGGAAGATCCAGCCTGCGGCGGATGGCGAGCACCGGGTGGTGGCCCTGGGCGCGAGCGTCATCCCCCCCCGCCTGGAGGAGGCCCTGCGGCAGGACGGCATCCGCCGGATCTTCTTCGTGGGGCAAGGCACGGCGGGTGTGGCCGCCCAGGCGTGCGCCAACGTCACCAAGCACTACATGGACGATCCCGCCCTCCAGGTCACGGCCATGAAGGCCTCCGAACTCAGCGGCTTTCTGCTCCAGGAGCACGACAGCCGTCACGCCCTGGCCGATGCCCTGGTGGTGGCCATCAGCCAATCGGGCACCACCACCGACACCAATCGCACGGTGGACATGGTGCGGGAGCGCGGAGCCCACACCATGGGCATCGTCAACCGCCGCGACTCGGACCTGACCTTCAAGGTCGACGGCGTCATGTACACCAGCAGCGGGCGGGATATCGAGATGTCGGTGGCCTCCACCAAGGCCTTCTACTCCCAGATCGTGGCCGGCACCCTGCTGGGCCTCTACCTCGCCGGTCTCAAGGGCCGGAGGGGAGCGGATTTCATCTCCCGGGAAATCGGGCATCTCCTGGCCCTGCCGGACCAGATGCGCTGCGTGATCGGGATGGCCGACGCCATCCAGGCCTCGGCCACGCGCCTGGCCCCCTCCAAGACGTACTGGGCCACCGTGGGCAGCGGCCCCAACAAGGCCGCGGCGGACGAGATCCGCATCAAGCTGAGCGAGCTCTGCTACAAGACCATCTCCTCGGATTTCGTGGAGGACAAGAAACACATCGACCTGTCCTCGGAACCGCTGATCATCGTCTGCGCGGCCGGCACCCGCCCCAACGTGATCGGCGACATCATCAAGGACACCGCCATCTTCCGGGCCCACAAGGCCGCCCCGGTGGTCATCGCCGACGAGGGCGAAACGCGCTTCGCGCCCTATGCCGAAGACGTCTTCCACGTACCCGCCGTCCCGGAACACCTGGCCCCGGTGCTCAACACCCTCGTGGGTCACCTGTGGGGCTATTACGCCGCCCTGGCCTTCAACGATGCCTCCCGCACCCTGTTCGCCTTCCAGGAAGCGATCCAGAACGACATCTCGGAACGCACCCAGGAAGGCATGGACGTGTATGAAATCGTCCTGGAGAAATCCTTCCGCCAGCAATTCGCGGAATTCTTCCGGGAATTCCGCCGTCTCAAGAACGCCCGCCGCATCCCCGCCGCCATGGGCCTGGAGGCGGCCGCGGATCTGACCCTGCTGCTCAAATACCTGGCCGGCCGCCTGCCGGCCTCGGACTTCGAGCTCGACTTCGGCCTCAAGGGCACGGCCCGCAATCTCCTGGACAGCTTCTTCCACACCATGGGCGCCTGCATCAACGCCATGGCGCGTCCCGTGGATGCCATCAAGCACCAGGCCAAGACCGTCACCGTGGGCACGAGTCGCATCAGCGAGCGCGTGGAGGGGCTGCTCTTCGAGGCCTTGGGGGAACACCATCTGCGCGTTTCCCAGCTCACCAACCGCAACGTCATGGTGCTCAAGAACCTGCAGGAGATCGTCGCCGAGATCAAGGGGGCCATCCTCTACCGCATCGGCGGCCTCGATCTCCTGGGGGAAGTCTCCGAGCAGACCACCATCGAAATCGTGCGCAAGAGCGGGATCCTGGCCCCCCTCATCTCCCGGGTGGAAAACGACCGGCAGCTGAAGGGCACCAAGGAAATCATCGTACGCCAGGGCAATGTCTACATCGGCAAGGGCCGCAAGGACGATCGCAGCATCATCATCATCCCGGCCATTTCCGACTCCCCCCAGAAGCCCAACGTCATCGAATACCTGCTGCTGCTCAACGTCGGCTTCCGGCCGGATGTCCCCGTGCCCGTGCGGGTCAAGGCCCTGGGGGGCAAATACCGCAACATCCGCAACATCGTGCAGGAAAACAGCCTTCCCTGGGACGACCGCCTGCTGGGCGACGTGCCCATGGATGAACTCTTCGGCCGCTCGGCGGAAAAGATCGCCGAGGGAATCGTGGCCCTGCAGTCCGCCGGGAGACGCGAAGCCGTCCGCTGACCGCCGGCAGCGGGAATGGCCTCCAGGCAACGCGAGGCCCCCGGCCGATTTCCCGGCCCCGGGGGCGGGGGTTCCCGGAAGATCGGGCACTGCGCGGACCCGTCCGGAAGATGGGGGGCGGACAACCGGAATACGATGGGTATCGCGGGCGAGCGCACGGCCGGACAGCGCGGGGAAACCATCGCGGGCAAGAGGCTGCCCCGCGGCCGAATCCGCCGGTGAGGGGGGCAGGGTTCGGCCTGCGGCGCGCGATCCGGCCGCCGGCTACCCCTCGCGCCGCTGCTGGACGCGCTGGAAGGCCGCGCGAATGAACTCCCGGAAGAGCGGGTGCGGTTCCATGGGGCGGGATTTGAACTCGGGATGAAACTGGCAGCCCACGAACCAGGGGTGGCCCTTCAACTCCACCATCTCCACGAGATCCCCGCCCGGTGAGGTGCCGCTGATGACCAGGCCGGCGGCCTCCAGGGGCTCCAGGTAGCGGTTGTTGAACTCGTAGCGGTGACGATGGCGTTCGGAGATGTTGTCCACGCCGTAGGCCTCCCGGGCCAGGGTCCCGGTGCGCAGGCGGCAGGGGTAGGATCCCAGGCGCATGGTGGCGCCCTTGTCGGCCCCCTCGTCACGGCGCTCCACCTTTCCGGTCTTGTCGTCGAACCACTCGGTCATGAGGTAGATTACCGGGTGGGGCGTGGCGGGGTCGAACTCCGAACTGTTGGCGTTCTCCAAGCCGGCGATGTGGCGGGCGAACTCGATCACGGCAATTTGCATTCCCAGGCAGATGCCGAAGTAGGGAATCCGGTTTTCCCGGGCGAACTGGGCGGTGCAGATCTTGCCCTCCACGCCCCGGGAACCGAACCCCCCGGGCACCAGGATGCCGTCCACCTCCGTCAGGGCCTGGCTGCAGGTATCCGGCTGGATGGTTTCCGAATCCACAAAGACCAGCTCCACGTGACAGCCGTTGGGAATCCCCCCGTGATAGAGGGCTTCGTTGAGGCTCTTGTAGGACTCCGTGAGATCCACATACTTGCCCACGATGCCGATGCGCACTTTGGGCTTGGGTTCCTTGAAATGGCGCACCAGCGCTTCCCAGGCCTCCATGCGCGGGGCCCGGGTCCAGATGTTGAGCAGCTTGACGAGTTTGTCGTCCAGGCCCTCGTTGTGGAAGTTCAGCGGCACCTCGTAGATGCACTCCACGTCCTTGGCCGTGATCACGGCGTCCTCGGTGACGTTGCAGAAGAGGGCGATCTTGCGCTTGATTTCCTTGGCGAGGTTCCGGTCGGTGCGGCAGAGGAGAATATCCGGCTGGATGCCGATGCTGCGCAGTTCCTTGACGCTGTGCTGGGTGGGCTTGGTTTTGACCTCCCCGGCCGTCGCGATGTAGGGCACGAGGGTCAGGTGGATGTAGAGGGTGTTGTCCCGCCCCATGTCGGCCCGGAACTGGCGGATGGCCTCCAGAAACGGGAGGCTCTCGATGTCCCCGATGGTCCCGCCGATCTCCACGATGACGATGTCCACCTCCCGGGCACAGAGCCGTATGGCGCGCTTGATCTCGTCGGTGATATGGGGAATCACCTGCACCGTGCCCCCCAGGTAATCCCCGCGGCGCTCCTTGGTGATCACGCTGTGGTAGATCTTGCCCGTGGTGAAATTGTTGTCCCGCCCCAATTGGGCGTGCGTAAAGCGCTCGTAATGCCCCAGGTCGAGATCGGTCTCGGCGCCGTCGTCGGTGACGAAAACCTCTCCGTGCTGGAAGGGGTTCATGGTGCCCGGGTCCACGTTGATGTACGGGTCCAGCTTCTGCAGGGTGACCGTTAGCCCCCGGCTCTCCAGAAGGGCCCCGATGGCCGCGGAGGCCAGCCCCTTGCCCAGCGACGACAAGACACCACCGGTGACAAAGATGAATTTCACATTTGGATTCATGGGTGCGCTCCGCAATTCCCTTCGCTTGCATGATGGCCGGCGGGCGCAAAGGAGGCGGCCCGCCGACCCGTCCGTCGATCCGGGCCGGCGACCGTGCCTTACGCCGCATATATTTCAAAGGTCGATTTATCCCAGAAGATGCGTCGAAGTTCAAGGGGGCGGTGGCATATTTGCCGCCCGTCGGAGAAGCGGCCGGCGGCCCGGGGGGAGGTGTTGAAACCACTTCTAGGGGGCCGGCGACGGCGTGCGGGGCGCTGCCGGCGGCACCGTCCCGGGGAGCGGCGCCGGCGGGGCGTTCTCCAGGCGGGTCCGCAGGCTCTCCAGGTCGAAGAGCCCCGGATCCAGCGGTATGTCGACTTCCAGGCGCTCCACCCGCATTTCCTGTCGCAGGGCGCCCCCGGCGATGACCTCCATCCGGCGCGGGTAGGCTCCGCCCTTCAGCGGTTGCCATTCGCGGTAGCGCCACTCCAGCACGCCCCCCGCGGCGTCCGGGGCGGCCGACGGAAGGCGCAGGCGCAACGGGCGGAAAGTCTCCTGGTCGACCCACAACTGGGGAGAGCCGTCCTCCGGCTGCGCGGTGCCCACCACGAAACAGACCCGGTCCTCCAGGCGCGCCAGGCTCGAACGGGTCACGTCCACTCCCAGGTCCGTCAGGCTGCGCTTCAGTTCCATGCGGCTGCGGTGGCGCAGCACCTCGTGAACCAGATCGCCGGCCTTAGGGCCGAAACCCAGGGGGCTACCGTTGGCCACGGTGAGGGAGCGTTCCCCGTCCACCGCGTGGAGGCGATGGTAGCCTTCGCCCCGCGCTTCGGCGTGCAAACGCCCCCCCTTGCCGTAGGTTACCGTCTGGCGCAGCTCCCGCGGCCCATCCGGGTCGGCGCCCGTAAGGCGCAGCTGCATCTCCGCCCGCACGCTGCGGAAAGGCCCCACGGCATCCACCATGAGGTCCAGCACGTGCTCCCCTTGCAGCACGTAAGCCCAGGCCGGGCTCAGGATCAGGAGCATCAGCAGAAGCGCACCGGGGAGCCGGAAAATGTCGCGGGTCAATCGGTTCATGGACGTGGCCAAGTTTGCCGGTGGGGTCCGGGCACGGGAAGCCGGGTCACCCGGCCTGCCGGCTGTGGCGAATCAGACGTCCGGGTCGCGCGCAGGACCGCGCCGCGATCCGCAAAGGCCTGCCATCCCCGCCGGCGAGGCGCGGCCCCCCGCGGCGGGAATTTCCTCAGGGGCCACCGCCCCCGCAGGCAGTTATCCACAGGCTGTCAGAGCAGTTCGTCGGAAAAGGTCGCCGCCGGCCCCAACTCCTCCTCGATGCGGATGAGCTGGTTGTACTTGGCGATGCGGTCGCTGCGGGACAGGCTCCCGGTCTTGATTTGGCCGGCATTGACCCCCACGGCCAGATCGGCGATGAAGGCGTCCTCGGTTTCCCCCGAACGGTGGGAGATGACTGTGGTGTAACCCGCCTGCTTGGCCATTTCGATGGCGTCCAGGGTTTCGGTGACGGTCCCGATTTGGTTGAGCTTGATAAGGATGGAATTGGCGATGCCCTTCTCGATGCCCTTGGCGAATATCGCCGGGTTGGTCACGAAGATGTCGTCGCCGACGATCTGGATGCGCCCTTCCAGGCGGTCGGTCATCATGCTCCAGCCGTCCCAATCCTGCTCCGCCAGGCCGTCCTCGATGGAGAGAATGGGGTAGCGATCGATCCAGTCGGCATACACATCCACCAGCTTCTCCGCGGTGAGCTTGCGCTTTTCGGACTTGAAGACGTACTGCCCTTTCTGAAAAAATTCACTGGCCGCCGCATCCAGGGCCAGGCCGACGTCGCGGCCCGGTTGGTAACCGGCGGCCTCGATGGCCTCCACGATGCGCTGCAGGGCCTCCTCGTTGGACGCCAGGCTGGGGGCGAACCCGCCCTCGTCCCCCACCGCCGTGCTCAGGCCCTTGGCCTGCAGGATCTTCTTCAGGCTGTGAAAGGTCTCCGCGCCCATGCGCACCGCCTCCCGAATGGAGGTGGCCCCCACCGGAACGATCATGAACTCCTGGATGTCCAGGTTGTTGGCCGCATGCGCTCCCCCGTTGAGGATGTTCATCATGGGCATGGGCAGGCAGCGGGCGTTGATGCCGCCCAGGTAGCGGAAGAGGGGCAGACCGAAAGCGGCGGCGGCGGCCCGGGCGGCCGCCATGGAGACGCCCAGGAGCGCGTTGGCGCCCAGCTTGGACTTGTTGGGGGTGCCGTCCATTTCGATCATCTGGCGGTCCAGGCGGACCTGGTCGGCGGTGTCCAGCCCCAGCAGCGCGGGGGCCAGGACCTCGTTGACATTGGCCACGGCTTTCAGCACGCCCTTGCCCCCGTATCGCTTGGCGCGCTTGTCCCGCAATTCCAGGGCCTCGCGGGTGCCCGTGGAGGCCCCCGAGGGCACCGCCGCGCGACCCAGGGCACCGGAGGCGGTCATGACGTCCACTTCCAAGGTCGGATTACCCCTGGAGTCCAGAATCTCCCGTCCCACGACATCCATGATCTCCGACATGACGCTTCCCCTTTCGCAAGGTTGGATCCCCTGGCGCCGGCCCCTGGGCCAACCGGCGTGCCGGCGCCTCCCGGAACGTCGCCGTGGCTTACGGGCGCTTGACAAAATCGGCCAGAATGTTACGCTCCCGCCGTTGGTCTGTCAAGGCGGGAGTCCGCGCCACGGGCCTCCCCGCCCAGGGCTTGCAACCCCGTCTCCCCACGGAGGCTACCCTTCCATGACCCACCCTTCCCTTTACGCCAGTGCCCACCTTTTCGTGGCCGCCGCCCGGGTCCTGCTGCACCAGCACAAGACCCCCCCGACCCTGGAGGATATCTGCCGCCTGCTGGGCTTCTCCGGCGAGCAGGGGGGTATCGTGGGCCGCCGCCTGGCGGCCGTCGGGGCCATCGAGATGGTCGACAGCCCTTACGGCATGCGCATCTTCGTGCGGGAGCACCTGCGGATCGAAGAACTTCCCAAGGAGGACCTCCCCGATCGCCTCAGCGAGGAAGTCCAGCGATTTCAGAGCGCCCAGAAGGAAAGGGCCAGCAAAGTGGAAAGCATGCGCGCCGAGCAGAAGAAGAAAAAGCAGGACCTCTTCGCCGAGATGGAAAAGAAGCTCAAGGCCGAAATCGAGAAGAAAACCTCCGGATGAGGCGCCCCCGGCGGCCGCCGCGCATGGTCCTTCCCGCGCCTGCCTGCCTCCCACCCGCAGCGGCCAGTCCCCCGGCGCCCGGGGGGCTCAAACCGTTGCCCGCCCCCTGGCTGCGCCAAGCCAACGCCCTCATCCGCCCAAAGGTATCCATGTGACCGGGAATGGATCCAATATTTCCGGTACACATTTGGCAAGCCGTGGCCAAACTGCGCCTGAGACCGGGGATCAAGCCGGGTGTCCCGCGGGCGCCGCGGGAGCTTTCGACAGCCGGATAGTGTCGTGTCCCGGAAGTATTGGGTAAAAATCCCGAATCGTCCGATACCGTTGGGCGGGCATGGGGCTGGAGGGTTGCGCTCCCAGGGGACGG
>DJGG01000226.1 GCA_002432195.1 Desulfobacteraceae bacterium UBA5852 | reverse complement strand
GTTTATCCACAGCCTGTTAGCGCCGGTTCTCGGGGCGCAGGCTGCGCACGGCCGTTCCGGCGCGCCACATCTCCGAGGCGCCCAGGCGTTCCAGCTCCTGCTGCAGGCGTTGGCGGTAGTCGGGGGCGCTGCAGGCCTCCATGACCCGCCGGGTTTCCTCCCCGGCAACCACGCTCCGGTAGAGGGTGTCGAACACCGGGGCCACGGCGTCCCGGAAGCGGGGCGCCCAGTCCAGGGCGCCGCGCTGGGCCGTGGTGCTGCAGTTGGCGAACATCCAGTCCATGCCCTTTTCGGCCACCAGGCGGATGAGGCTCTGGGTCAACTCCTCGACGGTCTCGTTGAAGGCCTCGCTGGGGCTGTGGCCGTGCCGCCGCAGGAGGTCGTACTGGGCTTCCATGACCCCGGCCAGGCATCCCATGAGCACCCCGCGCTCCCCGGTCAAATCGCTGTGGACCTCCTTTTCGAAGGTGGTGGGGAAGAGGTAGCCCGAGCCGATGGCGATCCCCAGGGCCAGGGCGCGCTCCCGGGCCCGGCCGGTGGCATCCTGGAAGATGGCGAAGCTGGAATTGATTCCGCTGCCGTCCAGGAAATTGCGCCGCACCGTGGTGCCGGAACCCTTGGGGGCCACGAGGATCACGTCCACGTTCGCCGGCGGCACGACGCGGGTCTGGTCCTTGTAGACCACGGAAAAGCCGTGGGAGAAGTAGAGGGCGTCGCCGGGCCGCAGGCAGGCCTTGACGGCCGGCCACATGGCCGACTGGCCGGCGTCGGAGAGCAGGTACTGGACCACGGTGGCCCGGCGGGCGGCCTCCTCGATGGGGAAAAGGGTCTGGTCGGGGACGAAACCGTCGGCCACGGCCCGCTCCCATGAGGCGCCCCCCCGACGCTGCCCCACGATGACCTGGATGCCGTTGTCCCGCAGGTTCATGGCCTGGCCCGGACCCTGCACCCCGTAGCCCAGAACCGCCACGGTCTCCCGGGCCAGCACCTCCCGGGCCCGGTCCAGGGTGAACTCCTCGGAAGTGATCACTTCTTCCACCACGCCGCCAAAATCGATCTGGGCCATCTTTGACTCCTTATCGTGAGTGATTGGAAATCCGGTTCTTCAATCCAATTCCAGGCATCCGCGGGCGCTCCCCCCGCAGGCGCAGTCCCGCCTCGGCGGGACTACACCGAGGACGGGAAAAGGGCGAGAACGCCGTCCGGGGGCCCCATTGCCGCGCCGGTCCCCCATCCAATTTCCCCGTGAACGCCGTTTCGGTGCCAGGGGGGCGCAATGGGGTTCCCGGCAAGGCCGCAGCCCCTTTTCCCCCCGCAGGCGTAGCCAGGCTACGCCGAGGACGGGAAAGGGGCGAGAACGCCGTCCGGGGGCCCCATTCCGCTCCCCAGGCCAGGCCACTACTTGGGTTCCCGCATGAGCGCCACCGGCCCCGTCCGCGCGATCTTCTTGACTCCCATGGGCTTGAGGAGATTCAGGAGCGCCTTGAGCTTCCCCTCGTCCCCGGTGACCTCGATGATGTAGTGCTCCAGGCCCACGTCCACCACCTGGCAGCGGAAGATGTCCACGATGCGCAGGATCTCGGCCCGGTGCTCCGGCGCGGCCTTGACGCAGATCAGGGCCATTTCCCGGATGACCGACTCCTCCCGGGTGAGGTCCCGCACCTTGATGACGTTGATCAGCTTGTTGAGCTGCTTTTCGATCTGCTCCACCAGGGGCGGGTTGGCCTTGGTGGAAAGCGTGATGCGGGAAACCCCGGGCGTCACGGTTTCCGCCACGCAGAGGCTTTCGATGTTGAACCCCCGGCCGCTGAACAGCCCCACCACCCGGGAAAGCACCCCCGGCTCGTTGTCCACCAGCATGGTGATGATGTGCTTGGCTTCCCCTTGCATGCGTCTCCTCGGCGTTCCCGGGCCGCGCCCTGTCTGTCGGCCGAATGCGTGTTGATCCCCAGCCGGTTATCCGTCGTCTGCCAGGCTGGACGGACGTCGATCCGCAACCCGCTTACACCAGCAGCATCTCGGTGAGGTTGGCCCCCGCGGGCACCATGGGATAGACGCTTTCCTCCCGTGCCACGACGAAATCCATGATCACGGGGCCCGGCGCGGCGAGGCCTTCCCGCAGCACGGGCACCACTTCCTCGGGGCGCGTGGCCCTCAGCCCCACGGCGCCATAGGCTTCGGCCAGCTTGACGAAGTCGGGCTGGTGGTCCATGGCCGTGCAGGCGTAGCGCTTGTCGTAGAACAGCTCCTGCCACTGGCGCACCATGCCGAGGTAGCCGTTGTTGAGAATCACCACCTTCACCGGCAGACAGCACTGCACGGCGGTGGCCAGCTCCTGGATGTTCATCTGGATGCTGCCGTCCCCGGCCACGTCCACCACGATACGGTCGGGGCAGGCCACCTGGGCCCCGATGGCCGCCGGCAGTCCGAAACCCATGGTACCGAGGCCGCCGGAGGAGATGAACTGCCCCGGGTGGCTGAAATGGTAGTACTGGGCGGCCCACATCTGGTTCTGGCCGACCTCGGTGGTGACGATGGCGCGTCCCTCGGTGAGCTCGTAGAGCTTGTCCACCACGTACTGGGGCTTGATGATGTCCTGCCCCTGGGAATAGGCCAGGGCCACCCGGCTTTTCCACTCGGCGATCTGGTCGTGCCAGGCGTCCCGGGTGCCGTTGATGGCCCCCAGGTCCTCGTCGTCGAGCATGCGGTTGAGCTGCTCCAGGGTGGCGCGGCAGTCACCCACCACCGGGATGGCGACGGGCACGTTCTTGCGGATGGAGGTGGGGTCGATGTCGATGTGGACGATCTGGGCCCGCTGGGCGAAGGACTCCACCTTGCCCGTCACCCGGTCGTCGAAGCGCACGCCGATGGCCACCAGCAGGTCGCAGGCGTCGATGGACATGTTGGCCCGGAAGGTGCCGTGCATGCCCAGCATGCCGAGCCACAGGGGGTCGGTGCCCGGGAAGGCCCCCAGGCCCATCAGCGATGTGGTCACGGGCATGCGGGTGCGGCGGGCGAAGGCGGTCAGCTCGCCCGCGGCCTTGGAGAGCACCACCCCTCCGCCGGCAAAGATCAAGGGACGCTGCGCTTCCCGCACGAGGCCCACGATTTTGCGCAACTGCCGCTTGTTGGGCTTGTAGGTGGGCTGGTAGGAGCGCAGGTTGACCTCGGCGGGGCGCGTGTAGGCCACCTGCGCCTGGGCCACGTCCTTGGGGATGTCCACCAGCACCGGTCCGGGGCGGCCGGAGCGGGCGATGTGGAAGGCTTCCCGCACCACCCGGGCCAGGTCGTCGGCGGACTTCACCAGGTAGTTGTGCTTGGTGCAGGGGCGGGTGATCCCCACGATGTCCACCTCCTGGAAGGCGTCGTTGCCGATGAGGTGGGTGGGGACCTGGCCCGTGATCACCACCACGGGGATGGAGTCCATGAAGGCCGTGGCGATGCCGGTGACGGTATTGGTGGCCCCGGGGCCGGAAGTCACCAGGCAGACGCCGGGTCGCCCGCTGGCGCGGGCGTAACCGTCGGCGGCGTGCACGGCCCCTTGCTCGTGGCGCACCAGGACATGGCGGATGGGGGTCTTGACGAGCTCATCGTAGAGGTCGATGACCGCCCCGCCGGGAAACCCGAAGATGGTGTCCACACCTTCCTCCTGGAGAACCGCCATCAGAATCTGCGCACCGGTCATGGTCTGCATACGAGCTCCCTCGGTCTTGCGCACGCCCTGAGGCGTGCGCCGCGACACGGCCCCCGGCGACGGGGTTCCGTCCGCGGGCTGTTTGGGTTGACCCCCGGCGGCGATCCCTCCGGCGGAAGGTCGGGCCGGCAGACGCGGGGGGGTCATTCCACCACCGCGCCCCGGGAGGCCGAAGACACCTGCCGGGCATAGCGGGCCATGTAACCCCGGGTGATGCGGGGCGGTGGGGGCTGCCAGCCCTCCAGGCGACGGGCGATCTCCTCGGCGGAGACCTCCAGGGTGAGGCGTTTGCCGGGGATGTCGATGGCGATACGGTCCCCCTCCGCCACGGCCGCCAGCGGGCCGCCCCGGGCGGCTTCCGGCGAGACGTGGCCGATGGCCGCCCCGCGGGTGCCACCGGAAAAGCGGCCGTCGGTGATCAGGGCCACCTGGGCGTCCAGCCCCATGCCCGCGATGGCCGCCGTGGGGGTCAGCATCTCGCGCATGCCCGGCCCCCCCATGGGGCCTTCGTAGCGGATCACCACCACGTCGCCGGGGCGGATGCCGCCTTCCATGATCACCCGGGAGGCCTCTTCCTCGGAATCGAAGACCCGGGCCGGCCCCGCGTGGCGCAGCATTTCTTCCCGCACGGCCGACTGCTTGACCACGCAGCCTTCGGGGGCCAGGTTGCCGAAGAGCACCGCCAGCCCGCCCTGCCGGTGGTAGGGGGATTCCAGGGAACGGATCACCCCGGCATCCCGGATGGCGGCGGTCTGGAGGTTGACGCCCACCGTGCTGCCGGTGACCGTGAGGCAGTCCGCCTGGATGAGGCCGCCCCGGGCCAGCTCGCGCATGACCGCCGGGATGCCGCCGGCCCGGTCGAGGTCTTCCACATGGTCCTTGCCCCCCGGGCTCAAGGAGCACAGATGCGGCGTGCGGGCGCTCACGGTGTTGATCAGCTCGAGGTCGAAGGGCACCTCGGCTTCCCGGGCGATGGCCGCCAGATGCAGGGCGGTGTTGGTGGAGCAGCCCAGGGCCATGTCTACGGCCAGGGCGTTGCCGAAGGCCTCAGGGGTGAGGATGCGGCGGGGGGTGAGCCCGTCGGCCACCAGGCCCACGATGCGCACGCCGGCCTCCTTGGCCAGGCGTTCCCGGGCGGCCATGACCGCCGGGATGGTGCCGTTGCCCGGCAGGGCCATGCCGATGGCTTCACACAGGCAGTTCATGGAGTTGGCCGTGAACATGCCCGCGCAGGAGCCGCAGGTGGGGCAGGCGGCGTTTTCCACCTCGGCGAGCTCCTCCTCCGACATGCGTCCGGCCTTCACCGCCCCCACGGCCTCGAAGACCGTGATCAGGTCGCAGGCCCCGCCCCCCGACCGACGCCCGGCCAGCATGGGCCCGCCGCTCACCATGATCGCCGGCAGGTCCAGGCGGGCGGCGGCCATGAGCATGCCGGGCACGATCTTGTCGCAGTTGGTGACCAGCACCAGGCCGTCGAAGGCGTGGGCCACCGCCATGACCTCCACGCTGTCGGCGATCAGCTCCCGGCTGCCCAGGGAGTATTTCATCCCCGTGTGGTTCATGGCGATGCCGTCGCAGACGCCGATGGTACCGAACTCGATGGGGGTGCCGCCGGCCATGTAGATGCCCTTCTGGACGGCGGCGGCGATGCGGTCCAGGTGGGCGTGGCCCGGGATGATGCGGTTGGCGGCGTTGGCCACGCCGATCAAGGGGCGTGCGATTTCCGCGTCGGTGTAGCCCATGGATTTCAGCAGCGCGCGGTGCGGCGCCCGCTCGATGCCCTGCTTGATGATGTCGCTTTTCATGCTCGCTCCTTGGGGGGGTCCCGGATTTGTGGCCCAAAAAAAAACCGTTACCAGCCTGGGGCTGATAACGGACTTGGTGGTTGGAAACGCGTATGCCTAGGCCATTATCACCCCTTGTGCCCCGTGGTAGCCGATAAGTACTACCACGAGGATGAGAATAAGGCCGAGTCGGCCGATATGGGAGGCGTTAATGGACATGCAGACCCTTGAATGTCGATACGGCAACTTTTAGTGGTGCATCCGTTAGCAGGCGCAGAGGGTGCCTGTCAAGGCATTTTTCGACGCTAGCAGGCTGAGGATAAACAAGCATCGGGCCGAAAGGCAAGGCGCGGTGCGATGTGAAAAGCGGAGCAACCTCATTTGGTTGTGAGCATTTTCGCGAGTGCCGCAACGCCGCATTTCGGCCTGAGGCGCAGTTTATCCACAGACTGCCAGGGGCGGCGGTCAGCGTTTGACGACCGCCTTGGGCGAGCGAGCCGGGGAGTCGCCTTCCTCCGCCCCGGCGTCCTCGCGATCCTCGGTATAGCCGCACTCATCGGTGAGGCAGGCATAGTAGGTGCCTCTTTTCTTGGAAGTTTTTTCCACAAGGAAGGGGGCTTGGCACAAGGGGCAGGGCCGGGGAACCGGCCGGTCCCAGGTGGCGAAGGTGCAGTCCGGAAAGCGGCTGCACCCGAAGAAGATCTTCCCGCGCTTGGACTTGCGCTCCACCAGCTGTCCGGTGCAGTCCTTGGCCGGGCAGGCCGTTCCCGTGCCGTTGGCGGTGTTGGCGCCGAGGGATTCGGTATGCTTGCAGCCGGGGTACCCGCTGCAGGCCAAAAACTCCCCGTAGCGCCCGCGTTTGAGCACCATGGGTTGGCCGCACTTGGGGCAGGTCTTGTCCACCGGGGTGTCCGGCGAGGGCAGGAGCGGGTAAATGATTCCCTTGTCGTCCCGTTCGTAGTCGCTGGAGAAATCGCAGTCGGGGTAGCCGCTGCAGGCGATGAAGGGTCCGTTTTTGCCCACTTTCACATGCAACGGGCGCTGGCACTGGGGACAGGTCAGGCCCGAGGGGATGCCCACTCCCTTGATGTTGCGCATGCCCTCCACGGCCGCCGCCAGCTTGCGCTGGAAGGGCTCGTAGAAGTCCCGCAGAACCGTCAGGGACTCCGCCTCGGCCTGTTCGATGCGGTCCAGGGTGTCCTCCATCTGGGCCGTGAACTCCACGTTGACCACTTCCGGGAAGCTCTCCACGATCAGATCGTTGACGATGAACCCCAATTCGCTCGGTCGGAAATAGCCCTTGAGCAGATCCACGTAGCCCTTGTCCCGAATGGTGGAGAGGATCGTGGCGTAGGTGCTGGGCCGACCGATGCCGTTCTCCTCCAGTTCCTTGACCAGGGAGGCTTCGGAAAAACGGGGCGGCGGGGTGGTGAAATGCTGCCGGGGCTCGATCCCGTTGAGCGTCAGGAGGGCACCTTCCGCCAGGGGGGGCAACTCCTCGCCGCGGCGGTCCTTTTCGGCGTCGGCTTCGTCGTCGGCGGAACGGTAGAGGGCCATGAAGCCGGGGAATTTCACCGTAGAGCCGCTGGCGCTCAGCCGGTAGGGCCCGGCGGCGATGACCAGGGTCAGCTGGTCGATGAGGGCGGCGGCCATCTGGGAGGCCACGAAGCGCTGCCAGATGAGTCCATAGAGGGCGGCCTGGTCGGGGCTCAGAAAACGCTCTACCCGCTCGGGGGTGTTGTGCACCGACGTGGGACGAATGGCCTCGTGGGCGTCCTGGGCTTTCTTGGTGTTCTTGAAAAAGCGCGGCTTGTCGAGGGCGTAAGGGGCGCCGAACCGCTCGCGAACCAACTCCAGGGCTTCCAGGGCGGCTTCCTGGGCGATGCGCGTGGAGTCGGTGCGCATGTAGGTGATCAGCCCCACGGGTTCGCCCCCCTCCAGTTCCACGCCTTCATAGAGCTGCTGGGCCACCATCATGGTCTTGCGGGCCGAAAAGCGGAGCTTGCGGATGGCCTCCTGCTGGAGCTTGCTGGTGATGAAGGGGGGCAGGGGATTGCGCCGCGTGGTCTTGCGCACGACCTTGTCCACCACGAAGGGCTGGCCGGAGAGCTCCTCGACGATCCGTCGGGCCAGGTCTCCGTTGGGGATCTCGATCTTCTTGTCGTTGTGGCGCACCAGCTTGGCGGCGAAAGGCGGCGGCTGATCCCCCTCCAGTTGCGCGGTGATGCTCCAGTATTCCTGCGGTTCGAAGGCCTGGATGGCGCGTTCCCGGTCGCAGATGATCTTCACGGCCACGGACTGTACCCGCCCGGCGCTCAAACCGCCTTTGACCTTGCGCCAGAGCAAGGGCGAGATGTTGTAGCCCACCAGACGGTCCAGCAGCCTGCGGGTCTGCTGGGCTTCGTACTTGTGGCGGTGGAGCTCCAGGGGGTGGGCGAGGGCCGCGCGGATGGCATTTTCGGTCAGCTCATGGAACAGGACCCGGTAAAAGCGGCGGTCTTTCTTCTTGAGCACCTCGGCGGTATGCCAGGCGATGGCCTCGCCCTCGCGGTCGGGGTCGGGGGCCAAGTAGATTTCCTGGCTGTCGCCGGCCGCGGCCTTTAGCTTCTGGATGATTTTCTGCTTGCCCGGGATGGTGCGGTACTGGGGCGTGAAATCGTTTTCGATGTCGATGCCCATCTCTTTTTCGGGCAGGTCCCGGATATGGCCCACGGTGGCGGCCACCTTGAAATCCTTGCCGAGATACTTCTGCAGGGTTTTTACCTTGGTGGGGGATTCCACGACTAACAACGGTTTGGTCACAACTTCTCCTTGTGGCATGCGGCCCGTTAACCCATTGGACCAAAATTTACCCGGCGGTTGACCATGCGCACCCCGGGCGGCGTTTTTTTTCCGCTGCCGGCGGGATGGCGGAACGCGGCATGCCGATTCGCCGCCATTGGCGTCCGGTCCACCAGATAAGGACATTGCCGGGCGCGTCAATGGGACCGTCAGCGGTCCTCCAGGCAGCGGGCCGTCTGGCTGTAGTGGTCCCCGGGGTGCTGCTGGACGAAACCCTTGAGCTCCAGGCGCAGCAGGATCCCGGCCAGCAGGCCGGGAGCCAGGCCCAGTTGTCGCACCAGGTGGTCGATATGCACCGGATAGGGGCCCAGGGCGGCGACGATGGCCTGCTCCTCGGGGGGCAACCCCGGGAGCGGGTGCGGCAAGGCGGCGGGGTGTCCGCCATGCGCCGCAGACGCGGCGCCGGCCGCCGGCCGGCCGATTTCCTCCAGGATGTCCCCCACATGGGTGACCAGCTTGGCACCTTCCTGGATCAAGGCATGGGTGCCCATGCTCTTGAAGGAGTTCACGCTGCCGGGAACGGCGAAGACCTCGCGGTTCTGCTCCAGGGCCAGCCGGGCGGTGATCAGGGAGCCGCTGCGGCGCGTGGCTTCCACCACCACGGTCCCCAGGGACATGCCGCTGATGATCCGGTTGCGCCGGGGAAAGTGATGGGCGTCGGGACCGGCGGCCAGGGGCAACTCGCTGATCACGGCCCCTTTTTGGGCGATGCGTGCGGCCAGGGGGCGGTTTTCGACAGGGTAGATGTGCCCCAGTCCGCTGCCCAGCACGGCCAGCGTCAGGCCGCCCCCCTGGAGAGCCCCCTCGTGGGCGGCGGTGTCGATGCCCCGGGCGAGTCCGCTGACCACGGCAACGCCGGCAGCCGCCAGGTCCCGGCAGAGGCGCGCGGTGGTTTCCAGTCCGTAAGGGGTGGCATTGCGGGAGCCCACCACGGCCACGGCCGGCAGCCCTCCGGCAGGCAGTTGTCCCTGAACATAGAGAAACGGCGGCGGGTCGGGGATTTCCAGCAGCAGAGGCGGGTAGGCCGGGTCGGCCTGGGTGACGAGGCGGCCGCCCTGGCGTGCCAGGGCCGCCAACTCCTTCGCCTGGTCCCCGGCCACTTCCTGGCGGCGCAGGCGGTCCACCAGGCGTGGGCCCATGCCTTCCACCCGCAGGAGGTCCTCCCGGGGGGCGCGCAGCACGTCCGCGGGCGTTCCAAAGCGGCGCAGCAGGCGCCGAAAGAGGTGCGGGCCGATGCCCGGGGTGGCGGCCAGGGCCATCCACGGCCGTATGTCATCCGCACGGTCGCCGTTCACGTCAGTCCTTCGGACGGGGGCAGCGGTGCTGAAGCGGGGCGTTGGCGCAGCGGTGGGCCATCCGTCCGGCCCCGGCACCGGGAGGCGGGCTTTAGCGCCCGTGGCGGCCTTCCCAGAGCAGGAGTATCGGGCTGGCCACATAGATGGACGAATAGGTGCCCACCCCGATGCCCACCAGCAGGGCGAAGGCGAAGTCATGGATGATCCCGCCGCCGAGAGTGAAGAGGGCCACGACCACCACCAGGGTGGTGCCGGAGGTCAGCAGCGTCCGGCTGAGGGTTTCGTTGATGCTCCGGTTGATGACGGCCGGCAGGGGATCCTTGAGATATTTCTTCCGGTTCTCCCGGATGCGGTCGAAGACGATGATGGTGTCGTTCAGGGAATAGCCGATGATCGTGAGCAGGGCCGCGATGATGGGCAGGGAGAACTCCTTGTTGAAGAGCGAGAAGCAGCCCACGGTGATCAGGACGTCGTGCATCAGGGAGACCATGGCCCCCATGGCGAACTTCAGCTTCAGCATCCAGAAGGCCGCCAGGGAGACCGCCAGGGCCCCGAAAATCAGGATGGGGACGCTGAATTCGAAAGCCTTCAGCAGGTAGACGGCGCCGATCATGGCCGCGGCCACGACCCCGCTCATGAGCCACTTGAGTTCGAAGCGCCCCGAGATGTAAATGGCGATGAAGAGCAGGGCGTAAAACATGGCGAACAGGGCCTTGGAGCGCAGGTCCCTGCCCACCTGGGGACCCACCATTTCCAGCCGGCGGATTTCGGCGGGCTGCCCGGTGGCGCTGGCGAGCATCTCCTGGAGCCGGGCATTGAACTCGGCCTCCGCAAACCCCGAGAGGTCCGTGCGGATGAGGTACTCGTGGGCGTCCTCCTCGCCGAAACTCTGGATGGAGGAATTGCCCAGGTTGAGGGTTCCCAGGGCATCCTGGATGCGGGCCACTTCCACCGCACCGGGGAATTTGACCTGGATCACCGTGCCGCCGGCGAAATCGACGCCGTAAAGCGGCCCGCCGTGGTAGATCAGCGTCCCGATGCTCACGAGAATCATGACCAGGGAGACGGCGTAGGCGATCTTGCGCTTCCCGATGAAATCGATGTTGATGCCGGGCTTGATAAACTGCATGGTGGCATGTCCTTGTCTGCGCCGGGTGTCCCGGCCGAAGGCCTGACGGTTGGGCGCGGCGCGCGGGGTCAGATGCTCAGGGTCTGGACCCGCCGGTTCATCAGCACGTAATCGAAGACCACCCGGGTGAGCACCAGGGCCGTGAACAGGCTGGCGATCACCCCCAGGCTGAGGGTCACGGCAAAGCCCTTGACCGGGCCGGTGCCGAACTGGAAGAGGACCAGCGCCGCGATCAGGGTGGTGATGTTGGCGTCCAGGATGGTGAGCGTGGCCCGCTCGTAACCGGCCTCCACGGCGGCCCGGGGCGGTTTGCCCAGGTGGAGCTCCTCCCGGATGCGTTCGAAAATGAGCACGTTGGCGTCCACGGCCATGCCGATGGTGAGGATGAAACCCGCCATCCCCGGCAGGGTCAGGGTGGCCTGGAAGGCGGCCAGGCCGGCCCCCATCAACAGGACGTTCAACATCAGGGCGGCATCGGCGATGAGGCCCGCACCTTTATAATAAAAGGCCATGAACACCACCACCAGCAATCCCCCCACGATCATGGAGATCATCCCCTGGCGGATGGAATCGGTTCCCAGGGAGGGGCCCACGGTGCGCTCCTCCAGGATGGAGACCGGTGCCGGCAGGGCGCCGGCCCGCAGGACGATGGACAGGTCCTGGGCCTCGTCGGCGGTGAAGCTGCCCGTGATGACCGCCTTGCCGCCGGCGATGCGGTCCTGGATCACCGGGGCGGAATAGACCTTGTTGTCCAGTACGATGGCCAGGCGCTGGCGAATGTTTTCTCCGGTGACGCGCTCGAAGATGCGGGCCCCCTTGCGGTCGAAGTCGATGGCCACGTAGTAGCTGCGTTCGGTGGAATCGAAGCTCACCCGGGCGTCCGTGAGATAGGCTCCGGTGAGCAGGGTGCGCTTCTTCAGCAGGTAGGGCGTGCGCTGGGTCCGTCCGCTGGCGCCGTCATCACGCACCTGGTAGAGCACTTCGCTGCCCGGCGGCGGGCCGCTCTTGAGGGCGGTCTCCGGGTCCATGCGTTCGTCCACCAGCTTGAATTCCAGCTGGGCCGTGCGCCCGATGAGCTCCTTGGCTCTTTCCGTGTCGCTGACGCCGGGGAGTTGGATCAGCAGCCGGTTTTCCCCCTGGCGGCGGATGTCCGGTTCGCTGACCCCGAACTGGTCGATCCGGTTGCGGATGGTTTCCAGGGCCTGGACCACGGCCAGTTCCTGGATATGGGCCGCCTCGTTTTCCGGCAGCGCGAGGGTCAGGCCAAGGCCCTCGGCGTCCTGGCGGCGGTCGCTGACGCGCAGGTCGGCGAAGTCGGATTCGAGCAGTTGGTCGAGCTTTTCGACCTGGTCCGCGTCGGTCACGCGCACGCGGATGCCGCCGCCGTCGATTTTTTCCGCCCGCCCGCTGGTCACCCGTTCCCGTCGGAAAGCGTCCCGGAGATCTTCGGTGAGGCGCTCCAGCGTGCCGTCCACCGCCTTGATGGTGTCCACCTCCAGCACGAGGTGCATTCCGCCCTGCAGGTCCAGCCCCAGGTTGATTTTCTTGTGGGGCCAGAGCCCGGGATTGAAAGTCGGCAGCACATACACCACCGCGGCCAGCAGGACGGCCGCGATGACAACCGGTTTCCATGAGATGTATTTCAAAGCTCGGGTCCTTTCCCCACCTGCCGGCAAGACGAAACGTCGGAAACGCTCCAGTGCGGCGTTCCCGACGTCCAGATTGGCGACGCTATGAATGGGCCCACGAGAGGGCTCAGGACTTGTCGGTCTCTTCCGTGTCCTTCTTTTCGGCCGGTGGTTGCGGGCCGGCCTGCGCCAGGGTCGCCACGTTCCCCCGGGCGAGCTTGACCCGGACCTTATCGGCGATTTCCACCGTGAGGGTGGCCTCGTCCATTCCGGTGATGCGGCCGAAAAGGCCACCGGAGGTGACGATGCGGTCCCCCTTCTTGAGGTTGGCGATCATCTCACGATGCTCTTTGGTGCGTTTCTGCTGGGGGCGGATCAAGAGGAAGTAGAAAATCACGAACATCAGGATGATGGGGATCAACCCACCGAATCCGGCCGCCCCCTGGCCGCCGCCCGCGCCTCCCTGACCCATGGCATATGCGATGCTGATCAATGGTAACCTCCTTGTACTCGGCCGGTGCCTGTTGCCCGGCCGTCGGACCGCCGCCCATGGGCACGGGCCCGGGTTGAAAAACGCGTCTGTGGTCTGGATGGCCGCGTTTTGCCGGAATCGGCGGCGGTCGGTGGATTGCCGTGACACCGTCCCGCCACCGTGGAAACCCCCGGGTTAACGGGGGCCCTGATCGAAATTGCCCACCAATGGCGCCAGCGCGGCGCCGGACCGGGCGATGCTGATCCCGATGGCGCCACGGGCTGTGGGGGCGAGCAAGTCGGCGCCTCATATACTTTAATTGACATCCCAGGTCAAGCCGCGGTTTGAATGCCCTCCGCCGGGACACATCCCCGGGCGTTGGCGCGAGGGCCGCGATCCCGCCGGCGGCGGGGAATGCCGGGCGCCTGCAGGGGACCGATCAACTGCTCGGCAGCCAGAGAGTGTCTCCGTCGAACTGGATCCGGTCGATGTTGCGGTAGTCGATCTGGTCCAGCAGGCTGAAGACATGGGTCATGTTGTAGACCACGATCTTGCTGCGGGGCTCGATGAGATTCAGATCCGCGCTGAACTGTTTTTCCTTCAGGTTGTAAATGTGAACGATGTTTTCGGAGAACTTCAGCAGCTTGCCGACGCCGGAGCTCATACCCCCGTCGCGGGGTTCGTCGGCCCGCGGGGCGATCTGGACGCCCTGGTGGCGGAAGTAGTCCTGCAGCAGCCGGAAATGGATGTTCCAGAGGTTGTCGCCCGACTGCACCACGTAAATGCCGAACATTTCCAGCTTGCCCGGCAGCGGCTGACCGTCGGCCCCCAGGGGCTGCTCGGCGATGTCGCCCTGCCGGAGCTTGATCTGCTCCTGAAGCTCGCGCATGGAGACCACATGCTCCCCGATGTGCACCTCCTCGTCGGAGCGGGCGATGATGTCGAGGCTCTCGTCGACATTAAACTGGTCCTTGCGTTCGGCCATCAGGGACTTGAGCTCCGGGTCGCCGGGCAGGCTTTCGAGCGCGAGCACGCGGGGGGGCTGGCTTCCGGCCGGTTCGGCGGCCGCCGGGGGAGCCGCTTCCGGCGCCGGCGCCGCCGGCTCCGAGGGCCAATAGCGGAACAGGGCGAAAATGGCCGCCACCACCAACCCCACCACCGCCAGGGTGATGCCGGTGCGTCGCGTCCTTGGGACGGATGTCTCGTTCATGGCGCTACCTCCTTCCCGAAACCCCGCGCCCCGCCCTCCGGCGTCGGCGAAGGCCGGACTCAGGCGCCGGACCGTTGGGTTTCCACCGAGGTTTTAGCGGCTTCTCCGGTGGTGCGGGAAGCCTCCCCGACGGCGCCGTTGATGACCTGGATGCGGCTTTCCCCCGGCATCATGGAGGCGTCGGCCTCGATGACGATGCTCACCTGATGCTTCTGTTCCAGTTGCAGCAGTTCCTGGCGCTTGCGGTTGAGCAGGTAGTCGGCCACCGTTGCCGGCACGCGACCCCGGACCGCCTTGATTTCATCCCTGAGGGTGTCGAGACTCAGCTTGCGCAGGAAAGCCAGGCCCAGGGCTTCGGCGGAAGGCACCTGGCCCTTGCCCTTGCAATGCGGGCACAACTGATAGCGGCCGAATTCGATGGACGGCCGGATGCGCTGGCGGGACATTTCCATGAGCCCGAACTGGCTGATGCGGCCCACCTTGGTGCGGGCCTTGTCGGCCTTGAGATGGTTCTTGAGCGTGCGTTCCACCTCCTGGCGGTTCTTGGTGTCGCGCATGTCGATGAAATCGAGCACGATGAGCCCCCCCAGGTCCCGCAGGCGCAACTGCAGGGCGATTTCCTCGGCGGCCTCCAGGTTGGTCTGCAGGGCGGTCTCCTCGATGCCGCGGTTCTGGGTGGACTTGCCGGAGTTGACATCGATGGCCACCAGCGCCTCGGTCTGGCCGATGACGATGGAACCGCCGGATTTCAGCGGCACGCGGCTGTCGTAGATGGAGGCGATCTGGTCTTCCAACTGGTACTTGGTGAAGATCGGCTTGGCTCCCTTGTAGAGCTTGGCGCACTTGGTCTGCTTGGGAGCGATGACCTTCATGAACTCCTTGACCTCCTGGTAGACGGTGGGGTCGTCCACCAGGATCTCGCTGACGTCGGGGGTGAAATGGTCGCGGATAGAGCGCACCACCAGGTGGCTTTCCTTGTACAACAGGCTGGGGGCCTGGACCTGCATGACGTTGCCCTTGACGGTTTTCCAGAGCCGCATGAGGTAGGCCAGGTCTTTCTGCAGGAGAGTCTTGGTGCAGGCCTCTCCCACGGTGCGCACGATGATCCCATACCCCTCGGGGATCTTCAGGGAGGCCAGAAGCTCCTTCAGGCGGCGGCGCTCCTCCTCCTCCTCGATCTTGCGGGAGATACCGCGGGTTTCACTGCCCGGCATCAGGACCATGTAACGGCCGGCAAGCGAGATGAAGGTGGTCAGCATGGCCCCTTTGTGCATGATGGGGTCCTTGACCACCTGGACCAGCAGTTCCTGCCCCTTTCTCACCAGGTGCTGGATGTCCCGGTGGCCGCCGTTGCCGGTGAGGTAGTAGTCGCTGTGGATCTCCTGGATCTGGAGAAATCCGTTGCGGTTGGCGCCGTAATCGACGAAAACCGCCTGGAGGCTGGGTTCCACCCGGGTAATGGTGGCCTTGTAGATGTTGCCCTGGGTGATCTCCGACGCCGCGCTTTCGATGTGGAACTCGATCAGCTTGCTGTCCCTGACCTTGGCGATTCGGCATTCGTCGGTTTCGGCGGCGTTGATCAGAATCTTACTGCTCATGAAGTGCGGTCCTCTTTGGGTTGCGTGGAGTTCGGGCGGGGGCTTCGGCGCACACCGCCCGGGCTGCGGCTTGCGCCCCCCCAGCGGCCCGGCAGGGCCGGTGGGCGGTGGAGCCGTGCCCGGCAAGGTCGGGGGCGCACCCCTGAACGGCGGCCCGGGGTGCCGTTGCCGGCGGAAGTCCCCAACGGTCTGAAAACCATTCAAATCCCGATAACATTAGATAGGCCCCGGTTCCAAGTCAATGGTTTTCTCGGGCATTTTCGCGGGGAAGGCCGGTCGGCCCCATTGACTTCCGGGGGCGCGGCTTGCTAATCGCAGCGGGTTGTGGCATGGAATTGCGTTGTTCACGCCGTTCGCAAGCCGCCCGGCCGGTTCCGGCCGCGGGGCCGGCACATGCGGCGGGCTCCGCCCAGGGGCGCGATCCGCGGGTCGGGGCAAGCCCTGGTGAACCCACGACAATCCGATTACCGGCGGTTTCACTTCCGGAACCGTCCGCATTGGCCGGCGGCAGGCCCACGCGCCTTCCGCCGCGCTCAAACCCTCAGGTGGCGTAAGGTCTGCGGGCGACGCAGGCCGGCCGGAGAGTGGCGCAAGCGATGGACCCGAGGTACAACCCCCAAGACGTAGAGGCCAGGTGGCAGAAGTTCTGGAACGAACGCCGCATCTTCAAGGTGACCGAGGACCCGGCGCGCCCGAAATACTATCTCCTGGAGATGTTTCCCTACCCGTCGGGCAAAATCCACATGGGCCATGTGCGCAATTACACCATCGGCGACGTGGTGGCCCGCTACAAGCGCATGCAGGGGTTCAATGTCCTGCACCCCATGGGATGGGATGCCTTCGGCATGCCGGCGGAAAACGCCGCCATCGCCAACCGCACCCACCCGGCCCGCTGGACCTACGCCAATATCGAGGCCATGGGGCGGCAGCTCAAGCGCCTGGGCTTTTCCTACGATTGGGACCGGGAGGTCACCACCTGCCGGCCGGAGTACTATCGCTGGGAGCAGTGGCTTTTCCTGAAGATGTACGCCAAGGGCATGGCCTACCGCAAGGAGTCCTTCGTCAACTGGTGCGAGACCTGCCAGACCGTGCTGGCCAACGAGCAGGTGGAGGCCGGCATGTGCTGGCGCTGCGGCAAGCCGGTGCGCCAGAAGAAGCTCTGGCAGTGGTTTTTCCGGATCACCGATTTCGCCGAGGACCTGCTGGAGTACTGTGCGCGCCTGCCGGGGTGGCCTGAAAAGGTGCTCACCATGCAGAAGAACTGGATCGGCCGCAGCGAAGGGGCCGAACTCCGCTTCGCCCTGGAGAACTCCCATGAGGTGATCACGGTTTTCACCACGCGCCCGGACACCATCTTTGGAGCCACGTTCATGTGCCTCGCCCCCGAGCATCCCCTGGTGGCGGCGCTCGCCGCCGGGCGGCCCGAGGAAACGGCGGTGCGGGAATTCGTCGACCGCGTGGCCCTGCAGGACCGCTCCGTGCGGGGGGTCGAGGGCCTGGAGAAGGAAGGCGTTTTCACCGGGGCTTACTGCCTCAACCCCATGAACGGCCGACGGATGCCCATCTACACGGCCAATTTCGCCCTCATGGAGTACGGGACCGGCGCCGTCATGTCGGTCCCGGCCCATGACCAGCGGGACTTCGATTTCGCGCGCAAGTACGCCCTGGAAATCGTCCCCGTGGTCCAGCCGGAAGGGGAGCCCCTGGAACCGGCCGCCATGACCGCGGCCTACACGGGGGACGGTACGATGGTGAATTCCGGGGAGTTCGACGGCCAGCCCAACCGGAAGGCCAAGGAGGCCATTACGGCCCGTCTGGCCTCCCGCGGCCTGGGCCGCTCCACGGTGAGCTACCGCCTGCGGGACTGGGGCATTTCCCGCCAACGCTACTGGGGGGCGCCGATCCCCATGATCCACTGCCCGCGCTGCGGGGAGGTGCCGGTGCCCGAGGCCGACCTGCCCATCGTGCTGCCGGAGGACGCCAACCTGCTGGAGGGGGGGCGTTCCCCCCTGCCGCACCTGGAGGCCTTCGCCCGCACCCGCTGCCCTGCCTGCGGGGCGAGCGACGCCCGCCGCGAAACCGACACCATGGACACCTTCGTGGAATCTTCCTGGTATTTCGAGCGCTACTGCAGCCCGGACTACCACGCGGGCATGTTCGACCCCGCCGCGGTGGCCTACTGGATGCCGGTGGACCAATACATCGGCGGGGTGGAGCACGCCGTCATGCACCTGCTCTACTCGCGCTATTACACCCGCGTGCTCCGGGAGATGGGGCTGGTGGACATCAAGGAGCCCTTCACCCGCCTGTTGACCCAGGGGATGGTCTGCAAGGAGAGCCTGGCCTGCCCGACCCACGGGTTTCTCTTCCCCGAGGAGGTGGAGGGCGGTGGCGAGGGGCGCACCTGCAGCCGCTGCGGTCAGGCGGTGGTCGTGGGGCGGGTGGAGAAGATGTCCAAATCCAAGAAGAACGTGGTGGACCCCAACGACCTGCTGGAGCGTTACGGGGCCGACACCACGCGGCTGTTCTGCCTGTTCGCCGCACCCCCGGAAAAGGATCTCGAGTGGAGCGAACAGGGTGTGGACGGGGGATTCCGCTTCCTCAACCGTGTCTGGCGCCTGGCCGCCGACTGGATGGACCTGATCGCCACGGCGGCGCCTTACGACGGCGCCCCCCAGGACCTCCCGGAGAACTTGCGGGAGATCTTCGCCAAGACCCACGGGACCATCCGCAAGGTGACCCGCGACATCGAGGAGCGTTTCCATTTCAACACCGCCATCAGCGCGGTGATGGAGCTGGTGAACCTGCTGGGCACCCTGGAGCCCGGCAGGGACCGCGGCGGGCCCACGGCCTCCGTGGTGCGGCTGGCGCTGGAGTCGGTGACCCTGCTGCTGGCCCCCATCGTGCCGCATTTTGCCGAGGAGTTATGGGCCGCCCTCGGCCACGCGCCCAGCATCCTCGAAGTCCCCTGGCCACGGCACCGGGACGACGCCCTGGTCCAGGAGGAACTGCTCGTGGTGCTGCAGGTGAACGGCAAGCTGCGCAGCCGCCTGACCGTGTCCGTGGACACGCCGGAAGACGAGATCAAGGCGTTGGCCCTGGCCGACGAAAAGGTGCGGAAGTTTACGGAAGGCCGGAGTCCGCGCCAGGTGATCTACGTCCGGGGCAAGCTGGTGAACATCGTGGTCTGACCGAATTGACCGCCGGTCTGGCACCGTGCCCCGGGCGGTGCCGGCGTCGGCGGAGCTGGGGAGACGGAAAAGTGGCTTTTCGCCGGTATCAGCCTGTGGATGAACCCGTATCGGGCCGCAAGGCAAGGCGCGGCTTGGCCGGTACCTGCTGCCGGCTGGGGCTGGTTCTCATGGCGCTGCTGGCCGGTGGGTGCGGCTACCACCTGGCCGGTGGTGGAGACCCCCCGGGCGGCATCCGCAGCATGCGGGTGCAGAGGTTGCAGAACGTGGCCGGGGAGATCGGACTCGAAACCACCCTCACCAACGACATCATCTTCGAAATCAACCGCAACGGGCGCATCCAGGTGGTAACCGAAGAGGCCGCGGATGCCGTGCTCTCGGGAAGCATCAATTCCGTCAGGGTCAGCACGATTTCGCGGAGCCGGGTGGACGACGTGCTGGAGCGGCGGGTGACCGTGAAGGTGCAAATGGTCCTGAAGGATCCGGGGGGACGCCAATTGTGGGGCGGGCAGCTCACCGACGACGAGGACTACCGCGAGGGGGCCACCAAGACCGGAACCAACGCCAACAAGCGCGCTGCGCTCACGGAACTGTCCCGGCGCCTGGCCGAGAAGCTCTATATCCAGATGACCCAGGATTTCTAGGCGGCTGCGGCCACGCCCGCATCCCGCCGCCACGTGCGCCGCGGCAGGCTGCGCCTGCCCTCGAACGGCAAACGCGCACGGCTCCGCGGAGCGGCGCCATGCGCGTGGTGGGGAACTCGCGGCCGATCCGGATCAGGAGGCGGCGTTGAAGAGCTTCTGGAGGCGGGCGATCTTGCGGCTGGCCGTGCGCTTGTGGATCACGCCTTTCTTGGCGGCCTTGTCGATGGCCGACTGGGCCTCTTTGAAGACGTCGGACGGCTCGGCGCCACCGCCGGCGGCTGTCTGGCGCGCGATTTTGACCACGTTCTTGAGCCGGGTTTTCACCGCACGATTGCGCACGCGCCGGTCTTCACTCTGCCGCACCCGTTTGATTGCCGATTTATGATTGGCCACGCTGGGAACTCCTTTCACGTTTTTGTAAAAATCGTTTATTAATTGAAGCTCCGCGCGCTGTCAAGGCTTTTCAGGACCGGGCCGCGTGGCGGCACTCCGAATTGACCGCCCTGGAGCTGCTGTGATAGCGTGAACCACTCCCATGGCGATTCCGCTCCCCGGAGGTCCGGGGGTCTCGACCGGCGGAAATGACGCGATACCGCCCCCGGCATCCGGGACGGCCCGAGTGAAACCCGATGACCAGCCGATCGGCCATAGCCCTGACCTCCGCGGTGGCGGGGTTGTTCGTTTTCCTCCTGCTCATCGCCTTCGGCGACCGGGGCCTGGCCGACATGAACCTGATGCGTTCCCAGCGGGATCGCATGGCCGCCGCCAACCGCGACCTGATGATGGCCAACTGGGAGCTTTTCCACGAGAAGCAGCGCCTGGAAACCGACCCCGCCTACATCGCGCACGTGGCCCGGGAGGAATTGGGGCTGGTGGCCGCCCACGAATTGGTTTTCATCGGCACCCCGCTGGGGGCGGTGGATTCCCCCGAGACACCGCCCAGCCCCTGACAGGCGGCGGGGCGGCGCCTCGGGCCGACATCCCGCGGCGCCGATTCCCCAGCCATCACGCGAGGCAGGTAGCATGATGACCGTCGACGACGCCTTCCAGACCGAAACCATGGCCCGCATCTTCGAGTCCCAGGGGCACTACGACCAAGCGGCGGCAATTTACCGCTCCCTCCTGGCGCGGGAACCGGAGCGCGGCGAACTTGCCGCCCGCCTGGCCCGGATGGAAGCCCTCCAGCGCGGCGGGGGCGGGCAGCCGGTGGCGGAGCTGATGGGTGAATGGCTGGACCTGCTGGCGCGCATGCGAAAGATTCGAACCTTGAAGCGGCTCCAGAGGCGCAAGCCCACGGCGGGCTGACCGGGAGCCTGGTGGGGAGGTGGCCGGCGCGCCGATGCGGGCGCGCCATTTTTTCCCCTGGTGGTGAACCAGCAGTACCGCGATCGATCCGCACGGGCAAATCCGCCGAAAGGCGGAGACGCAAAACCACGGGTCTACCGCCCGGGGCGGTTTTCCACCCCGGGCCACGACAGCCGGGTTGCCGAGGTCCAGCGATGGCAGCGCCCTGGGTCCATACGCCCCGGGCGTTTTCATTTGGCGGTATCCCGGCCTGGAAACGAGCTCGAACATGGAAATGTACGTGGTCCAGGAGAAGAGCGAGAACCATTTCGAGATCGTCAAGCTCTCCCCCCTGGGAGACGTGGTGGGCGACGGTCTCATGGCGGGCGACGAATACGACGCCGCCATGGACCGCTTCCTGCAATTTTGCGTCACCGTCGCCGGGGGTTGAGGATAACGCTATCGTCGTCCATTCGGTCACCTCGCCGGCATGGACCCATCCTTCCTCCCGCCCCCTCCTTCCTGCAGATTCCGCGATGGCCGGCGTGGGCCGAAAACCCGCGGCGGGTGAATCGCTTGCGGATAACTTTGCATGCGGCGAGGGGCGGTCTTAAGGTGGAAGCGTGCATCACCTTCGGTGAATCCATTCCAAAATCCGCAGGCATGCCGGGAAATACCCGGAGCCGGCGAAGGTCAGGGCCGACCGGCGAATCTCCGCCGGGCCGCATGTGCGGGCTGTGCCGCGAGATGCACAATGCCTGGTATGGCAGACCGAAAACAGATCGATCCCCTGGAAAGGCCAATCAACATGAAAAAAGTCGGCATTGTAGTCGGAGGCGGGGTTCTGCTGGTGATCGTGCTTTTCGGCTGGTGGGTCTTCAGCCGCCCGGAGCGCGGGACAACCGGCTCGGTCAGCACGAATTTCCGGTGGCTCGGCCCCAATGACAAGATCGTGGTCGATGGCTTCGACGACCCCAAAGTTCAGGGCGTCGCCTGCCACATCTCACGGGCCCAGACCGGAGGCGTGAAAGGCGCCATGGGAGTGGCGGAGGATACCAGCGACGCCAGCATCGAATGCCGGCAGGTGGGGCCGATCAAATTCCTCGGTGAACTCAAGGACGGCGAGCGCGTCTTCGACGAGCACCGCAGCCTGGTGTTCAAGACGCTGCAGGTCGTGCGCTTCTTCGACCGCGAGCGGAATGTGCTGGTCTACGTTTCCTATAGCGACCGGGTTATCGCGGGCAGCCCGCAAAACAGCATCAGCACGGTGCCGATCATGGGGTGGGCGGCGCCGTAATGCCTGTCCGATCGATCTCTTGATCAGCCCGACCGCCGCCCCCGCCGGCATGGCCCTTGCGGGGAGCCTGGCCCATATCAGCCGGCTGTGGATAAACTGCGCCTGGGGATGAAAGGCGGACTTGCGGCACTCGCGGAAATCCTCACAACCACTCGAGGTGGTTGCGCTTTTCGCAACGGGCCGCACCTTGCCTTTGGCCCGATACTGGTTTATCCCCAGCCTGTCAGGTGTGCCCGGTCCTTGAAATCCCTTGACGATCTGCCGATAAGGCTTCAGAATTCCGCGTACACGACAGGTTGGCCCTCGTCTGTGGCTGCTGCCTGCAGCGCTGCCATGCCTGCCAGATCCCCGGGGATACGTGGGCCCGCTCAGCACACCCACCACCACAACATCCAGGCAAGTCAATCCGGAGTCTCCATGTCCTGCACGAAAGCCCAACTGATTGAGTCCCTGATGGCCGGGACCGGATACACCAGGAAGAAATCCACTGAACTCGTCGAGTCCCTCCTGGACATCATGAAGGGGGCCCTGGAAGCCGGCGAGGATGTTTTGATCAGCGGGTTCGGCAAATTCCGCATCAACCGGAAGCAGGCGCGTCGCGGCCGGAATCCCGCCACCGGCGGGCAGATGATGCTCAGGCCCAGGAAGGTGGTGACGTTCAAGTGCGCGGGGCAGCTCAAGGACCGGATCAATGAATGACAACCGCCTGGTCTATTCGACGGACAACGGCCGCATATGCCCGGAGTGCGGCCGCCCGCAAAGCAAGTGCGTCTGCCAGAAGGGCAGGTCGCGCGCGGACGCCGGCATCCCGGTCGACGGGAGCCTGCGCATCAAGCGCGAGGTGAAGGGCCGCAAGGGGAAAACCGTGACGGTGATCTCCGGGTTCCAGGAAAGCGACGCGGAGCTGAAGAAAATCGCCTCCCAACTGAAGACCCGGTGCGGCACGGGCGGTTCGGCCCAGGATGGCGCCATCGTCATCCAGGGGGATCACCGGGAGGTGTTGCGGGAGGAACTGACCCGCCAGGGCTTCCAGGTGAAGCTGGCCGGCGGCTGAGGGATCGTGCCCCTGTGTCATTCCTTCAGGGTGATTTTCAGGCGGCCCTCTTCTACCTTGATGTCTTCGATCCCGTCGGAAAAAGTCTTCCAGAAACCCTGTCCGGTACCGAATTTTTCCACCAGGTCGATGTTCTTCATCCCCCCCAGCCACGCATTCGGAACGGGCACGCCCATGATGGTGATGCCTTTGAGCATGACCACGGGTTTTCCCTGGTTGTACGCAAAAACCACGCCGGAGCGGAGTCGGAGGATCTGGCCCCCCAGCACGGGAAAATCCTCATCGACCGGCAGGAGCAATTTGGCGCTCACCAGGTCGTCGGACAAATCGATCGCCAACTTGGTGGCCAGGTCGGTGTTCTTGGCCAGCAGCCCGTTGAGCTCTCTTTCGGTGAAGGCGATCTCGCGCCGGGCGTCTATTTCCGTATACGGTTCGGGGTCGAGGGCCGTGCCCGGAGGATCCGGCCGTCCCGCTTTGCGGCGCTCGTCGGCCTTCCTTCCGCGTGACGCGACGCCCGCTCCCATGGCGTCGATTTTTTCCAATTTTGCGGCCAGAACCTTTTCTTCGGCAGGCTTCAGCGTCACCGGCTTGAATGCGGATGGGAAAAAATAGGTTTTCAGCAACAGGAAGGTTACCCCGGCGGTTATGACGACGGCGAGCACCAACAAGCCGGTAACCGGCCACCAGCCCAGTCGCTTTGCGGTGATGGGTGAGGGCGCGCTGGTGTCTTGCTCCATGATGTCGTTCCCCAGGCCTGTTCCGGTAAAGGAAACCGTATGGAACCCCCGGTGTCAGCGCTTGCGGAAGATGCCCAGCTTGCCCAGGATGAAGATCAGCAGCACCGCTCCCGCCAGCGCGATCACGAAGCCCATGATGCCCCCGGAGGGCGCCATGCCCAGCAGGCCGGCGATCCAGAAACCCAGGGACGAGCCCACCACGCCCACCAGCACGTTGGCGATCAGGCCCATCTGGGCGTTGGTTTTCATGACGATGCTCGCCAGCCAGCCGACGATTCCACCGATGATCAAAGTGACGATCCAGCCCATGTCTGCACTCCTTGGAAGTGGTTTCCAGACCTCCCCTCGGGCCCCATCTCAGCGTTGGGCGCTCGGTTCCAATCCTCGAAATACAGGCATATTCCTCCGGTTGGAACCTCGCGGCCGCCTTGACCGGAGGCCCGATTGAAGGTTTGGAAACCACTTCTTGGTAATAAAGAACTTGTTGGCCGCCAAGGCGCGGCTACCGCATCACCTTCCCGATCATGCCCATGATGTCGTCCAGGGGATTGCCGTCGCCGTTCAGGTCGAGCATCGAGGCGAGCCCCGGCAATGCGCCGCCCTGGGGCGTGCTGCCGGCGCGCTGGCCTCCGAGCAGGCCCCCCAGCAGGCCGCCGAGACCCCTCCCGCCCTGGGGGGAGACCTGCGCCTCGGCGCCGCCGCCGCCCTGCCTGGCCATGTAACCGGTAATCAGCATCGCCAGCATCGGCAGCATCTTCTTGAGCAGGGAGGGGTCGAGCCCGGACTGGGACGACGCATTCCGCGCCACCGCGCGGCTCACGTCCTTGGAGCCGAAAATCTGTCCGAGCACGTCGTTGCCCCGGCCCAGGTCCGTCGGCTGGGGTGCCAGCACCTGGTCCAGCAGGCTGCCGCCGCCCAGTTGGCCCAGCAGGCCGCCGAGCCCTTCGAGGCCCGCGGGTTGCGCCTGGGCCTGCCGCTTGAACCCGCCGAGGATCGCCGGGGCGAGGGCCTCGACGCCGCTGGCCGCATCGGCTTCGCTGACGCCCAGTTCCCGCGCCATGGACTGAAGGCCGCCCATTTGGGCGAGGATATCGGTGATCTGCATGGGCTTGCTCCTTTGGTAGAGGGGTTGCGTCGCCGGCTCAGTCCAACAGGTTCGGGGGCACGTTGCCGCCGTTGGCCGCGATTTGGGCGAGGACGGTCTTGTGCAGCCACATGTTCATCTTCGCCGAATCGCCCATGAGATCGGCCGGGCAGCCCAACTCCGCGGCCAGTTCCTTGCGCGCCGCAAAGCTGCTGTCGATATCCAGGAGTTTCAGCAGGTCGACAATGGACGTCCGCCAGTTGAGCTTCTGGGGGTTGGCGGCCGCGCGCTGCTCCAATTGGGCCACCACGTCGACGATGGCCACCGGTTTGGGCGGCGGCGGTGCGGCCGGTGCCGTGCCCGCGGGTGCGGCGGCGGCCGCGCTGGCGGTGCCTAAGCCAAGCTTCGCGAGGATTTTGCTGAAGAGTCCCATGGCTTTCTCCTTTGGTGATGGGTGGGGTGAGGGGGCCGCCCCTGCGGGAATCCAGGAACGCCCAGGGGTTGAATTTTCCAACATACGCACTGGGAGGAACTTTGTCGACCGTCCGGTGTCAGTTCCCGTGAGCCCTCCGGCCCGCCAGATCCTTAACAGTAACGTAACTGTATGGTATGGATGCCACGTTCCTGGAGGGTTCGGCCGCGGTCGGATGGAAGCCTCGCACCACCCCATGGCATTGGTATCAGGTCTTTTTCCAGCTACAAGCGTTGTATCTCCGCCTCTCCGCCGACGATGCCTCCAACGGATTCTGCCGTACCCTGCGGGCGACGCCGGTCGACCCCTGCGCTGCCACCATCGAAGGATGGGGCAAGCCGAATCATGTCAGAGGGGATCAATTCCGCGTTGGCGGCGCAAGGCGATCACCATCCGCCTATGACGCTTGAACGAAGGCGCAAGAGTCCCATGAAAACCTCCATCTGTCCCTGGTCTGCGCCGCCAGGAGCTGTCCCCCGCCGGACCGCGGATTTTAAGGCGGCGGGGGGGATACAAGATCCACTACCTGAATTACGATGGGTCCTCGAACCAGAAGTGAACCACGGCGTTGGTGCACAGACGATCGACGTCGGCATGGGGGCAGAAATGGAACAGGAGGATATGGGGCAAGGCCCCTTGAAGCCGTGGGACCGGTACAATCAGGAACTGGCGCGGCATGTTCGTCCGCCGGCTTGGACAAACCCCAAACCCGCATCGCGCTACAACCTGGTGGTCATCGGGGCGGGAACGGCGGGCCTGGTGTGTGCCGCCGGGGCGGCAGGCCTGGGGGCCAAAGTGGCCCTGATCGAACGCCACCTGATGGGCGGGGATTGTCTGAACGTCGGCTGCGTGCCTTCCAAGGCCGTGATCCTTGCGGCCCGGGCGGCCGCCGCGGTGCGGGATGCCGGGGACTTCGGCGTGCACGTGCCGGCCGGCCTGACCGTCGATTTCGGGGAGGCCATGGAACGCATGCGTCGGCTGCGGGCCTCCATCGCCCCCCATGACTCGGTCAAACGGTTCAGCGAGCTCGGCATCGACGTGTTTATCGGCGAGGGACGCTTTATCGACACCCGCACGGTCGCGGTTGCCGGGGAACGGCTGAATTTCCGCAAGGCCGTGATTGCCACGGGCGCACGGGCGGCGGCCCCCCCGATCACAGGGCTGCAGGAGGTGGACTACCTCACCAACGAAACCCTCTTCTCCCTGACCGAGCTGCCCCGGCGGCTGGCCGTCATCGGCGCCGGGCCCATCGGCTGCGAAATGGCCCAGGCGTTTGCCCGCTTCGGCTCGGAAGTGCTCCTGGTGGAAACCCTGCACGGCATCCTGCCCCGGGAAGACAGCGACGCTTCCGGCATCGTTCTGGAATCCATGCTGAAGGACGGCGTGAAGTTGCTGTGTTGCGGCAAGGAGCTGAAACTGGCCAGGTCCAAGGGAGGACAGGTCCGGCTCTCCGTGGAATCCCATGGGAATGGGTATGACGAGGTTGTCGACCAACTGCTGGTGGCGGTGGGGCGGGCCCCCAACGTCGAGGGCCTGGGTCTGGAGCAGGCCCGGGTGGCCTGTACGCCCAAGGGCGTCCAGGTCAACGACCGGCTCCAAACCACCAACCCCGACATCTACGCGGCCGGAGATATCTGCTCGCCCTACCAGTTCACCCATGCGGCCGACTTCATGGCGCGCACGGTCTTGCGCAACGCGCTGTTTTTCGGCCGCGCCAAGGTCAGTGCCCTGACCATTCCGTGGTGCACCTACACGGAACCGGAGATCGCCCACGTGGGGCTCTATGGGAAGCAGGCCGAGGAGCAGGGGATCGCCATCGACACCTTCACGCGAAGCCTTGGGGAGGTGGACCGCGCGGTCCTGGAAGGCCGCACCAACGGGCTGGTGCGGGTGCACGTGCGCAAAGGCACCGATAAAATCCTCGGGGCCACCATCGTGGCCTCCCATGCCGGCGACATGATCGCCGAGATCACCCTGGCCATGACCCATGGCCTGGGTTTGAAGCACATCGCCAGCACCATTCATCCGTATCCGACCCAGGCCGAAGCGATCCGCCAGGTGGGCGATGCCTTCAACCGCACACGTTTGACCCCCTTGGCCCGGAAGCTGTTCTCCCGGCTGATGGCCTGGCGGCGGTGAAACCCGGCCTGCGTGGCAGCGGGGATCGCGCCTCGGGACCGCCCCACGCACCATAGCCGGAGCGTGCTCCCTCCCCTCGCCAGGGCCCGCAACCCCAAACCGCATCGAGGCATTGAAAATAGGTGCCCTGAATGCCCATCGGGCCTTTGGCATACGGGTACCACAGGGTGCCCGTTGCCGTGTCGTAGAGGACAAACGTTCGTTTGCAGGTCCACCCCGAGGGAGTAAGGGTAAGGGTCCGGCCGCCGATGACCGCGTTGGCGGTTGCATGGGGCGACAGCCTGGAGACGGCATAGGCCTGGGATTGTTTATCCACGGCCTGCCAGGCACGGTTCCGTGCGCGCGTCAGCGCCTGACGCTGCCGAGGGGGGGACGGCTCTTGCGGTAGGAGTCCTTCAGGGCGATTTTACCGCCGCGGAAGGTGAACAAATCGCAGCCGCGGACCTCGATGCCCAGGCCGTCCGCCCGTGTTCCCGTGAACGTCCACTCCGAGACCCCCCGGTCGCCGCAGACGAAATGGCGCGCGTCACCAAAATGGGCGTCGGGGAAGGTTTCCCAGACCTCCGCGAAGCCGGCGCGCACGGCGTCACGGCCCGCGTACCGCCTGCCGCATACCTCGGGCCCCACCGTGGTGTCGAAGACGCAATCCTCCGCCATGAACGCCATGAGGGCGTCGACGTCGTGGGCGTTCCAGGCATCGGCAAAGGCCTGCAGAAACTCCGTGGTGACCTCCGCATGGCTTTCGGGCATGATCCCTTCCTCCAATTTTGTGGGCGTTTTGCGGGCGGCCGGCGCCCGGGTGCACCACCCCCGACGGTGGCGTAGTCGCCCGGGGATAAACGGCGCTTCAGGCCGACATACGGCGGTGGCCGCAGAGCGGCAATTTTCCCACCGGGCCGAGCATTGCCTTGCGGCCCGATGCTTGTTTGTCCTTAGGCTGTTAGCACCAGACGCTCCGAGGGGCAAACTGAAAAAGAGAACGCCGGCTCCAGGGGCCTGGCGAGATTGGCCATGCCCCTGGCCAAGCCGAAAGGGCTTGGAGGCGATTTTCTTCGAGTCCTCAATTCCCTTGACCACCGGCCGATAAGCCTTCAGAATCAATCGCAAACGGCTTGCCAATCCATCCATGCCAATCGCATCCGGAGCCCTATGTCCTTCACAAAAGCCCAACTGGTCGCGTCGGCGATGATTGAAACCGGATTTACCCGACGGAAGTCCGCCGAAGTCGTGGAATCCCTTCTTGCCATCCTGAAGGGAGCCCTGGAATCTGGAGAAGATGTCTTGATCAGCGGGTTCGGGAAGTTCTGTGTGAACCAGAAGCAGGAGCGTCGCGGCCGAAATCCGGCCACCGGGGACCAGATGATGCTCCGGCCCCGGAAGGTGGTCACCTTCAAGTGCGCCGGGAAGCTGAAGGCGTTGTTGAACAAATAGCGGGGAGGTTCATCGTTGGATCCAAAAAAGGTCTGGGGTGTGGTTCTGATCGTGCTGGGAGTGCTGGCTATTCTATTAGGAGCCAGCAACTACCACATTTTTTCAATGGCCGATGAAGTTTTCACCGCAGAGCAGGCGATGTATCAACAGCTTCTCGGTGTCAAAGCCAAGAATCTGGGCGCCTATGATGCACAGGGGTTGCTTCTGAGGGAGAAGGGCCTTTGCTTGATTAGCATCGTCGTGGGGCTGCTGTTCTCGATTTTTGGAACGCTGATGATAAAGGACACCATAAACACCCTGGAAAACATACGGTACAAATTCGACAAAGTGGTGGATGAGCTGTTGCTGGATTTCGTTCACACGAAGCTGGATTTGTATAAGAAACTCAGCAATCCGAAAGTTAATCCAATGTTCAAGTCGAAGTGGTTTGATGGGTATTTGCGGGGGAGCATGTCCAATTTGTATCAGCCCGATGCGGTGCCATAAAAATTCAGATATTTGAGATAGATGATAAGAGGTCGCTATGATTCAATTTGACACCGAAACAAAATCTATTGCCAAACTTTCTGAAACCAAATTCAAGAATGAGAACATATTGGAGCGTTACGACTTTCAAGAAGCGATAGTGAAAAATTGGGAGGATTTTCGAAACGAAATCAACCTGCCTGAATGTTTTCTGATTGGAAGTGAAATAAAGCCGCATGATTCGGTTAACAATGCAATAGACATGCTTGCCTTCGATTCAAATTCAAACCGCTTGATTGTAATAGAGATAAAACGTGATAAAAATAAATTGCAGCTACTCCAAGCAGTATCTTATGCAGCCATGCTTTCTGAATGGGACAAGGAAAAGCTTAAAAGTGTTGTCCAGGATAATAGCAGTTCATTGTCAGAAGATCTAATGTCAGCGATTGAGGCCGAAGAACCCCTATCAAAACATGTGAAAATCCTCCTACTCGCAGAAAAATACGACCCTGAAGTAATTATCTCATCTCAATGGTTGCATGACCAATACGGGCTGGACATAAATGCTTATGCTGTGAAAGCAATCAAGTTTGATGGTAAACTTATATTAGACATTGAGCAACGATATCCACTTAAAGAATTGTCAGAGATGTATGATTTGCGAATAAAGAAACAACCCATTTCGACGACTAATGTTAATATTTCTTGGGATGACTTATTGCCCAAATTTAAATTTAGCTTTGCCAAAGAAGCCCTTGAGCTATGTAGAAATGAGAAAGGAGGTGATCCTCAAAGACGCAGGTTTGTAAGTTTCCGGTCAAATATTGACGGACTTGCATGGATTATAGTTGGTTTCCGAACAAATTATTTGAACCTATACATCAAGGGGAAAGTTGACGATCCTGAAAGGTTTTTTCAATCAAAAATCAGCCCAGGTGTTGAATTTTCAGAATGGGCAGAGGGTTATAGCTTGAATCAGTAGTGTCCCAACGTTGCT
>DJGG01000270.1:9133-12684 GCA_002432195.1 Desulfobacteraceae bacterium UBA5852 | reverse complement strand
TGGTCCGGACACTTGCCGTCCACCAGCTCGCGTTCGGTGTAGAAACGCTCGCACCCGAAGCAGTAGAGGCCCTCGTATTCGCTGAAGTAGATGTCGCCGCGGTCGTAGATGCGCTGCAGGATCTGTTCCACCACCCCCTTGTGGGCCGGGTCGGTGGTGCGGATGAACTGGTCGCAGGACACGTCCAGCTGGGGCCAGAGTTCCCGGAAGCGCTCGCTGATGGTGTCGGCGTAGATTTTGGGGCTCATGTTCTGGGCCTTGGCCGCCTGGACGATCTTGTCGCCGTGCTCATCGGTGCCGGTGAGCAGATAGGTCTCCTGGCCGCACATGGCGTGGAAGCGCCGCGCCACGTCGGCCACGATGCTGGTGTAGGCGTGGCCCAGATGGGGGCGGGCATTCACGTAATAGATGGGAGTGGTGACGTAGAAGCGTTCCGGCATGGGGCTAGCCTTTCTCCTGGATGAGGTCCTCGAGGCCGATCTCGGACTCCTGGCCGTCCGGCAGACGGACCACGAAGCGCCGGTTGGAGAGGTTGTGCCGGATGACCCGGCCCTTGCCCATGGCCGTGGTGACGTTCTTGCCGACCTTGGGCAGGTCGGCCCGGAGCTCCCGGTAGGTCTCGTACTCGTAGGTGAGGCAGCACATCAGGCGCCCGCACAGGCCGGATATCTTGGTGGGGTTGAGGGACAGCCCCTGTTCCTTGGCCATGCGGATGGAGACCGGAGAGAATTTTTCGATGAAGCGCGCGCAGCAGACCTCCTGACCGCAACGCCCCACCCCGCCGCACATCTTGGCCTGGTTGCGGATGCCCACCTGGCGCATCTCCACCTTGGTGCCCAGTTCCTTGACGAGCATCTTGACCAGCTGCCGGAAATCCACGCGCCCTTCGGCGGTGAAAAAGAAGGTCAGCTTGCTGGCGTCGAAGTTGCTCTCCACGCAGAAGAGACACATCTGCAGTCCCAGGGTGGCCACGCAATCCTGGCAATAGCGGAAGGCGCGCTTTTCCATTTCCTGATTGGCCTGCAGCTGAGCGAAATCCTTTTCGCTGGCCAGACGATGAATCTTCTTGAGGGGTTTGGCGAGGGCCTCGTCCTCCACCTCCGCGGGCAGGACGGCCACGGTGCCGAACCCGAGTCCCTGCTCGGTTTCCACGATCACCTGGTCGCCGCGGTTGAGCACGAACGCCCCGGGGTCGAAATCGTAGACCTTGCCGGCGGCTTTGAAACGGATACCAACGATTTTCTTCATAGTGTCCACGGAGCCGGTCGGGCGGCGGCCAGGCGCATCACCAGGACGTCCAGGGCCAGCCGCGGGTTGGCATTGCGTTGCAGGTCATGGAGGGTCCCCTGGATCAGGCGGACCCGGGCGGCGTTGGCCGCGCTGTCTTCCCGACGTGCGGCCTGCCGGATCAGGGGGATCATGTCCCGGTGGCGCACGCCGTCGGGACGGTAGGGGTATACCGCCAGGTCCCGGTACCAGCTCATGGCCATTTCCAGCGCTTCCGGGAGCTGGTCCTTCAACCCGTGAAGCTTTTCCGCGAAACTCAGCCGCAGGGCTGAGGACCGCTGGGGGAGGGCGGTCAGTTCGGCGATCAGCCATCCGCACCGCTTCCGCCAGTCAGTGGCATGCAGGCGCAGGGCATGGCTGTAACTGCCATCGGCCATGCGCGCCAGAACGGCGGCGGCGTCGGCGTCGAGTCCCTCGCGTTCCCGCAGCAGCCTTTCCAGCGTGGGGCGTGAGAGGGGGCTGAACCGGACGCGCTGGCAGCGCGACACGATGGTGGGCAGGAGATCGCTGGATTGACGGGCCGTGAGAATCAGAACCGTTCGGTCGGGGGGTTCCTCCAGGGCTTTCAACAGGGCGTTGCCCGCTTCTGGGTTCATGGCCTGGGCCTGGGCCAGCACCACGACCCGGCCGGCCCCTTCGAACGGCTTCATCATCAGGGCCTCGACCAGTTCACGGACCTGGTGCACGCGGATGGTATCCCCCACGGGGGCGACGCGCAGGAGATCCGGGTGGCTGCCCGCCGCGACCCGGCGGCAGGAGGGGCATACGCCACAGGCGTCGGCGGCCGGGACCCTGCCGCCGTCCCCCGCCGGGATCCGCCTTCCGCGGCAGTGGTACGCCATGGCAAAGGCCGTGGCGGCGGTCCGCTTGCCCACCCCGTCGGGTCCAATGAACAGCAGCGCGTGGGGAATCCGCCCCTTGGCCAGCAGCGTGGTCAGGATTTGGATGGGCAGGGGCTGGTCTTCAATGGCCCGAAAGCCGAAAACGGCCTTGTCTGGCAAACGTCAAGTTCCGCTTCAAAAGCCTCCGGGACGGCGACCCCGGGTTCCCCCGGGGCAGGGCATGCCGGCGCCACGGATTCCGCATGGCGCGAACCCGCCCGCCCCGCATGCCGTCCGGCCGTCCCGCCGGCTTTCGCTAACCTGGTTAGACAGGCTGGTCCACCCGTTCCTTCAACTCCTTGCCGGATTTGAAGAAAGGCAGCTTCTTGTCCTGGATCAATACCGGAATCCCGGTCTTGGGGTTGCGCCCGGTATAGCTCCGGTACATTTTCACCTGGAAGCTGCACAGGCCCCGGATCTCCACCCGCTCGCCCCGGGCCAGGGCATCGGCCATCCTGTCGAAAAAGACCTCGATCACCATCGCCGCTTCCGTCTTGGAAAGGCTCGCTTCGGTCTTCAGGGCGGAAATAAGCTCCAGCTTATTCATGCGTCCACCTCCGGCAAGCAACGGCGCGCGCAGACTCGATTCTGGTCACTTTTAATCAAAAGAGCCGGCCAAGTCAAGCTGCCCGGCCGAATCGGCCTTGCGCCGCGCGCCGGTGCCGGATTTTCTTGCCCCTCCGGTGGGCTCCCCCAGGAATGGTTAGGATTCAGCGGCGCTTACCGAGGCCGCCGTGGGGGAGGATCTCCACGTCGGCGGCGTCCACTTCCACGCTGGCATACTGACCCAGGGCCTCGATGCGCACCATGACGCGGTCGGCGCTGCGGTAGCGCACGAACTGGCCGGTGACCCCGGTAAAGGGGCCGTTGACCACCATTACGCTGTCGCCCCGGCGGAAGCGGGTGCCGGTGGCGACGGGTCCGCCGCTGCACACCATGATCCTGAGGGATTCCACGGCCTGGTCCGGAACCGGGATCGGCCCGTCCGTGTTGCCGATCAGCCGTACCACCCCGGCGGTCTTGAGGATTTCCAGGTGATGGTGGGGGTGCAGATCGGTTTTCACGAAGACATAGCCGGGAAACAGGGGCACGTCGATGAGGAGCTGCCGGTCCCGCCGGCGGCTGCGCACCCGTACCCGGGGCAGGAAGACCTCGTGGGCTTTTTTGAGCAGGCCTTCCTGCACCACGCCTTCGAACCGGCTGCGGGTGTGCAGGACGTACCAGGCCGGAAGGAGCCGGGAGTCGGACATGTGGAGGACTTCCTCTGACAGGGGACGGGGGAGACGCGGCCTATCAGGCAGCGGATAATCTGCGCCTCAAGCCGAAATGTCCCGCCGACGGCGGGATTGCGGCACTCGCGAAAATGCTCACCACCACTCGAGG
>DJGG01000270.1:1631-9078 GCA_002432195.1 Desulfobacteraceae bacterium UBA5852 | reverse complement strand
TGTTTATCCACAGCCTGCTATTGGCTGCCGATACCCCCTATCCCGTAAAGGGTGACCAGGAAGGTCGCCTTGTCTTCTTCATCGTCATTGGTCAAACGCAGGTCGAGGGACCAGCACTGGGAGCGGTAGACGCAGCCCAACACCGATTCGATCCGCTCCCGGCGATCCAGATCGTACTCGTGGGAGAAATAGGCGGTGAGGCGATAGGGCAACTGGAACCTGAGGCTGCCGAAAATCGACTCCACGTCTTCATCATCTTCCTCATCATACACGTCGGCGCGATCGAAGCGGTATTCCAGGTCGAAGCGGTCCCCCCGGGGAGTGTCCAGGGTGGCCCGCAGGTTGTGGCGTGCCACGCGTTGGTCATAGACATCCCACTCGGTGTCGGCCCTGAGACGCAGGAAGTTTTGGGGGAAGAGCTCCAACTCGGCCCGGATGGGGGAGAAGGGGCGCTTGCGCTCCGGGTCCACACGGCGATCGCCCCGGGCTTCCAGCAGATCGTAGGTCTGCTTGATCCGCAAACGGGCAAAATCCCTGTACCGATAGGCCCCCGATTCCCCGGCGGCGCCCGTCGGCGTATCGCCAGCAGCCGGCTGTCGGGTCTTGGAGGTGAAGGTGTTGGTGACGGAATAGGTAACGCGATTCTGGCGGTCGATGAAATTGACCCCGTCGTCCAGTTCGTGGCGTTTGCCGGATTTGTCGATGCTGAAGAACTTGGGCAGGTCGTCCTGGTTTTCCGGGGGGATGTATTCATAGACCACCTGGGGGCGCACCAGGTGGCGGACGCTGTGCAGCTCCTCCCCGCCCACCTCGAAGACCCGCTGGAACTGGCTGCTCATGTCCAGCTTGAGATCGTAGAGGGTCCGGGACTGGGTCGGGTCCTTGTCGGGCTCTTCCGGCGTTTCTAAGAGATCCTGGAAATCGTCCATGAACCAGGCCGTGTGGCGTACCCCGGCCGAGGGCTCCACGGAGAGGAAGGAACCCAGGCGCAGGGGGTAGTAGGCCCGGGGATGGATGTCCACCCGGTGCCCGGTGCTGTTTTCCCCGCTGTCGCTGTATAGATAGGTGTACTCGGAGTCCAGCCCCGTCAGCAATCCGGATTCTCCCAGGGGCGTGCGGACGGCGCTGAAGTTGGCGAAGGGCAGGCGCTGCAGGGTGGTGTCCGGAAAGGCCGTGCCGTCCCGGCGTTCATCCGGCCGGCTGTCCTGCAGCCAGAGGAGGCCGGCGTCCAACTGGTACTGGTCCCAGGTGCGGTAAGTGCGCACCCGGTTGACCCGCACCGGGTCGTTGTAGTCGTCCAGGTCGCGGCCGAAGGTTTCCTGGAAATAATCCCGGGACTCCTCGAAGCCGGTGAGGCCCCGGCGGAATTCGAGCAGGTAGTCCTGGTCGCTCACCAGGTCGAGGTCCACCTGGGCAGCCGCGCCGAATGGCAGCCCCTGGTCGTGCTTCATGCGGAACCACCAGCGTTCCTGGTTTTCACGCAAAAAACGGTCGCTCGTATAGCCCCAGTCGTCGCTGTTATCTCCCACCCCGTCGTCCTCCTGGCGGTCGTCGAGGTAATCGAACATCACCGTCCCCCGGGTGCCCTCGTCCCGCACGTAGCGGGCCTCGGCCCCCATCTTGAGGCCGCGGTCGCTCATGTAGTGGGTGAACAGGGTGGCGTCGGACTGCTCGTCGATGGCCCAGTAGAGGGGCTGGTTCCAGTAGAATCCCTTGCGGCTGGAAGTCCCGAATTCCGGGGACAGCAGGCCGCTCTGGCGTTCGCGTTTGGCCGGAAAGACGAAAAGCGGGGCATAGGCCACGGGCACGTTCTTGGCCCAGAGGGCCGCATGCCGCACGACGCCATACCCTTCCACGGTAACGTCCAGGCGGCGTCCCGTGATTTTCCAGGCCGGCCGCTCCCCGTCGCAGGAGGAGACGCTGGCCTCTTCCAGCTCGTAGCTGGCCTCGCCTACCTTGGCGATGCGCTCCCCGGTAATGTAGAAGTGATTTTCGTGCAGGAAGATGGTGCCGTTGGTGATGGTGCCCGTTTCCCGCTGGAGGTCGAGCTCGGCGCGCTCGCCGATGAGGACGTCGCCGCCGGCCGACAGGACCACATGCCCCTGGGCCACCACCTCCATGGTGAGGTGGTCGAAGCGGATGCGGTCGGCGGTGAGCTTGCGCCCCTCCCGCGTGATCTGCACGTTGCCTTCGGCCACGTACTGGCGGGTGCGGTTGTCGAAGGAGATTTCGTCGGCGGCGATGTGCCAGGGGGAATCCGGGGCGCCTTCGGCCAGACGTTCAAACCCGCTGCCGACCGCCTGGGCGGCGCCCGCCTGCGGCATGCCCAGCAATCCAATGAGGAGCACCAGCCCGAGGGCGGCGCGCAGCCTCCCCGGGCCTTGTCCCTGCCTGTGCTGCCGGATCGATGCCGCTGCGCCGTGGTCCGCTAGGTTCATCCCGCCCCTGTCCATCCGGCGCGCCGCGGCCCGTGTGCCGCACGGGACGGCCTCCGGGAAGACGCACACTGGTGAGAGAATCGGCCTCGTTGCGCCTGAACCGGGCCTGGTTGGCGAGCCCGGCGCCGGGTGGCCGGCGGGCCCGGGCCGCGTCCCGAGCCATCAACTTAAAACCGACCGGCGGGAAAAAGTCAATACGCCGTCCGCCGGCGGTCCCGGCCTATTCCCCTTGAATGCCCTGGCGAATTTAAGTATAGGTTCTGCCTGTCGCGCAAGAGGCGCGGCCGATGCGGCAGAGAGGCGGCATGCACATACTCCTCACCAACGATGACGGCATCCAGGCCCCCGGGCTGTGGGCCCTGTATGATCGATTCCGGCAGGACTTCGACGTGACGGTTATCGCCCCGGACCGCGAACGCAGTGCCGTGGGACATGCCATCACCCTCCACCAGCCCCTGCGCAGCCAGTCCCTGACCCTGGAGGGCAACCGCCACGGCGTCGCGGTCAACGGCACGCCGGCCGACTGCGTCAGGCTGGGCCTGGCGGAAATCCTCGAGGGGCGGCCCGACCTGGTGGTCTCGGGCATCAACCCGGGGGCCAACGTGGGGGTCAACCTGAACTACTCCGGCACCGTGGCCGCCGCCAAGGAGGCCGCCCTCTGCGGGCTGCCGGCCCTGGCCGTGTCCATCCACGGCCACGACGGCCTGTTCTACACGGAAGGCGCCCGCTTCGCCTTCCACCTGGCCCTCCGGATCCTGGACCGCGGGCTGCCCCGGGGGACCTTTCTGAACCTCAACATGCCCAATTGCCCCCTGGAACAGACGGCGGGTGTGCAGGTGAGCCGGCAAGGGCGCCTGGCGGGGACCGAGCGCTTCGAACGCCGCCTGGACCCCCGCGACCGGCCCTACTACTGGTCGGGGATCGACCTCCTGCACTGCGACGGCACCCCCGAAGTGGACGGCACGGCCCTGCAGGACAACTTCATCACCATCACACCGGTCAAGTGCGACATGACCGACTACGATTTCCTGGAAGCCCTCAAGCAGTGGGAGTGGGAACCGACCGGCGATTCCCGCGTCGCGTGCGCGTCCCCCTGGCCGGAGGCGCAGCAACCCCAGGAAGGGGGCACTCCATGAAAAAGACCTTCGTGACCGGCATCACCGCCGGCATGAGCCTGGACGACGTCTTCGTGCTGGCCGACAAGAGCCTGAGCCAGAAGCGGGACGGCAAACCTTACCTGAACCTGACGCTGGCCGATCGCAGCGGCTCCATCAAGGCCGTCATGTGGGACGGGGTGGAAGCCGGTGCGGCGGCGGCCGGCGCCGGTGACTACGTCCAGGTGACCGGCACGGTCTCGGAATACCGGGGCCAGCTCCAGGTGGTGGTGCGGGCCCTGCGCAGGGTCGAGGCCGACGGCCTGGAGGCCGGCGACTTTCTTCCGGCCACCACCCTGGATGTGGGGGACGTCTTCGACCGGCTGGTGAAGATCACCCGCAGCCTGGAGAAGAAGTGGCTGCGCGAGCTCCTCGAGGCCTTCTGGGCCGACGGCGATTTCGTGGCGCGCTTCCAGCGGGCGCCGGCGGCCAAAATGATGCATCACGCCTATATCGGGGGCCTGGCGGTGCACTGCCTGTCCATGGCCAAGCTGGCCGAGAAGATCGCCTCCCATTACGGCGGGGTGGATCGTGACTTGCTGGTTGCCGGCGCCGTGCTCCACGACGTGGGCAAGGTGCGGGAGCTGCAGTACAGTGCGGTCATCGATTACTCCGATGAAGGCCGACTGCTCAGCCACATCGTCATCGGCCTGCAGATGATCGACGACAAGCTGCGCCGCGTGGCGGACGTGCCTGCGGAGGAGGCCGACCGGCTGCGGCACCTGGTGGTCAGCCACCACGGGTCCCAGGAGTTCGGCTCCCCCGAGCCGCCCAAGACCATCGAGGCCCTGCTGCTCCACTACATCGACGAGATCGATTCCAAGGTCAACGCCGTGCGGGACTTCATCGCCAAGGAGGACACGGGCGGCAACTGGACCTCCTATCACCGCGTGCTGGGGCGGCATTTCTACCTCGGCGGGAGCGGCCATGGGTCCGATTGAAGCGGGTTCCGGGGCGCTCTTCATCACCCTGGAGGGCATCGAGGGTTCGGGCAAAACCACCCAGATGGGCTTCGTCGCCGATTTCCTCCAGGCCCGGGGATTGGCCTGCACCCTCACCCGGGAACCCGGAGGCACCCCCTTGGGGGCGCGGATCCGGGCCCTGCTGCTGGACCCGGCCAACCACCACATGGCCCCCACGACGGAGCTTCTGCTCTATTTCGCCGACCGGGCCCAGCACCTCCACCAGGTGGTGCGGCCAGCCCTGGAGGCCGGCCAGGCGGTGATCTGCGACCGCTATGTGGATGCCACCCTGGCCTACCAGGGAGCGGCCCGGGGCCTCGGGCCGGAGCGCTTGCGCTGGCTCCACGACCTTCTGCTGGACGGTTTGATGCCGGATCTCACCCTGCTCTTCGACCTCGACCCGGCCACGGGCCTGACCCGGGCACGCCGGGACCTGGAGCGCGGCGGGCGGCCGGCCGGCGAGGCGCGCTTCGAAAACGAGGACCTGGAGTTTCACCGGCGCGTCCGCGACGGCTACCTGGACCTGGCCCGCCGTGAGCCGGGGCGCTTCCGGCGCCTGGACGCCGCGCGCCCCCCGGAAGGGGTTCAGGCCCAGATCGCCCGGGTACTCACGGAATTCCTGGCCGGGCACCCGCGGCCGGTCCGCGATCCTCACCCTTCACAACCCTAAGCGCAGCCGGACACCCCATGGCCTATTCCCTGCTGGACACCATCGGCAACACCCCCCTGGTGCAGATCAGGCGGCTTTCCACCAACCCCGCGGTCACCATCCTGGCCAAGCTGGAATACATGAACCCCGGCGGTTCCATCAAGGACCGCGCGGCGCTTTTCATGATCGAGGCCGGGGAGCGCAGCGGCGAACTGACCCCGGCCAAGCGGGTGATCGAGGCCACCAGCGGCAACACCGGCATCGGACTGGCCATGGTGTGCGCCGTCAAAGGCTACCGGCTGGTACTGGCCATGGCGGAATCGGTGAGCATGGAGCGGCAGGCCATCCTGCGGGCCCGGGGGGCGGAGCTCCTGCTTACCCCGGGGCACCTGGGCACCGACGGGGCCATCGAGGAAGTCTACCGCCTGGTGCGGGAGGATCCCACCGCCTATTTCATGACCGATCAGTACAACAACGCGGCCAACTGCCGGGCGCACCAGGAGACCACCGCGCCGGAGATCTGGCGCCAGACCGACGGCCGGGTGACCCATGCGGTGGCCACCATGGGCACCACCGGCACCCTCATGGGGCTGGCCGCCGGCCTGAAGGTGTTCAACCCGGATGTGCGCGTCATCGGCGTGGAGCCCTATATGGGACATCGGATCCAGGGGCTCAAGAATCTAAAGGAATCGTACTGCCCCGAGATCTTCGACAAGTCGTGCCTGGACGAGAAGTATTACGTGGACGACGAGGAGGCCTTCGAGATCACGCGCCGGCTCGCCAGGGACGAAGGCCTTTTCGTGGGCATGAGCAGCGGAGCCGCCATGGCCGTGGCCCTCCGCCGGGCGCGTCTCCTGAAGGGTGGGGTGATGGTGGTGATCCTCCCCGACAGCGGCGAGCGCTACCTGAGCACCCCCTTGTTCACGGTGAAGGAGACGGCGGCCGTTCAGCTCTACGACACCCTGAGCCGCAGCCGGCGCCCCCTGGAAACCCATGCGCCCGGCAAGGTGACCATGTATTCCTGCGGCCCCACGGCCCACGCGCGCATGGGACTGAACGACGCCCGGCGCTTCGTCTTCGCCGATCTTCTCCGCCGCTACCTGGAGTACCGCGGCTATGCGGTGCGCCACGTGATGAACATCACCGATTTCGACGACAAGACCATCCAGGGTTCCGAGGAGGCCGGCGAGCCCCTGGAGGTCTTCACCGCCCGTCACATCAAGTGGTTTCGCGAGGATCTCGACCGCCTGCGGATCCTCCCGGCCGACGCCTACCCGCGCGCCAGCGAAAACGTGGAGGCCATGGTGAAGTTGGCGGGCCAACTGGTGCAGAAGGGTTTCGCCTACGAAAAGCTGCGCTCGCTCTACTTCGACATTTCGCGCTTCAACGCCTACGGCCGGCTTTCGGGGATCGACCTGGACAAGATCCGCCTGGGCCACACCGTGGACCTGGATGAATACGAGAAGGACAATCCGCGGGACTTCACCCTGTTCAAGCGGGCGCGCCTGTCGGAGCTCAAGCGGGGCTTCTTCGTCAAAACCGAGTGGGGCAATGTGCGTCCGTCCTGGCACATCCAGTGCGCGGCGCTGTCCCTGGAGTATCTCGGGGCCAGCTACGATATCCATACCGGCGGGCGGGAGCTGATTTTCCCCCATCACGAAAACGAGATCGCCATCGCCGAGGCCCTCACCGGCAAACCCCTGGCGCGCCACTGGGTGCATTGCGACCGGGTGGCCGCCGCCGAGGGGGAGGCCCCGGGGGGGGTATTCCCCACGCTGGCCGACCTGCTGGCCGAGGGCTTTTCCGGCCGTGAGCTGCGCTACTGGCTGGTGTCCACGCATTACCACAAACCGTTGCGCTTCAGCCGCGAGCGCCTCGTGGAGGCCCGTCACACCTTGCGCCGCCTGGACGGCTGCGTGCAGGCCCTCGGCGGAGTTGCGGCAGGCCGGCCGTATGCCGATCTCGACCAGCTGCTCTACGACATTCGCAGCGGTTTCATCGGGGCCATGGACGAGGACTTGAATATCTCGGCCGCCCTGGCCAGCATCTTCGCCATCGTGCGCCGCGTGAACGCCCTGGTGCATGCCGGCGGCATCGACCCGGAGGGGGCTTCGCGGGTGCTGGACGGGCTGCGCAACGTGGACCGGGTGCTGCAGGTCTTCGCCTTCGAAACCCCGCCCGAAGACCCGGAGACCGCCCGGTTGCTGGCGGAGCGGGACGCGGCCAGGGCCTCGGGCGACTGGG
>DJGG01000270.1:0-1586 GCA_002432195.1 Desulfobacteraceae bacterium UBA5852 | reverse complement strand
CTGGGTCCGGGCCGACCGCCTGCGCGAGGCCCTGCGGCAGCGGGGGGTCCAGATCCAGGACCGGAAGCTCTGAACGGCGCTCGCCACGGGTACCCCCCGGCACGCGGCCGGTCACACCTTCGAAAAAGGCGTTCGCCCGGCGGACGACCTCAGGGAAGCCGACATCCATGACCAGCATCTATTTCCCCTCGACACTCCTGGCGACCGGGACTGCGGAGGCCCTGGCCGCCGCCCTGGGCCCCCTGACGCTCTGTGCGCCGTTTTCCCGCCCCGGGGGAGCCCCCCTGGCAGATCTGGCCGCCCGGGGACTGGTGCGTTGGTGCGTCCCTGACCAGGAGGACGACGCGGCTGTGCGGGAGGCGGTGGCCGAGTGCCTCGCCTGGGGCCGGCAGCATCGCAGCGGAGAAGCGGCCTTTCTCAAGGCCCTGCAGGGCCGGGTGCCCTTCGCCGTGGAGGAGACCCCCCGGGAGATCGCCGGGGAGATCCGGGGAGGGGGGGCGGCACCCCGGGACCGGGGGCGAGAACGCCTGCGCCGCGCCCGGGTTTTCCTGGCGCTGGCCGAGACCCTGGACCTCCAGGAGCGGGAAACGGCGGAGGCCCTGGCGGTTCTCGTGCACCGCGAACAGGCCATGTTCCAGGCCCTCACGGGGGGCGGGGACATTCCTCCACCCACGCCGACGGCCGGCCCGCCGCCCGCAGCGACGTTCATGCCGGCCCAGCGCCTGCTGGCCTGGGGGGTGCTCGCCGGCGCCCTGCTCACGGATCTGCGCGCCGCGGCCATTAGCCTGGTGACCGTCGATGGGCAGGCCTTCGACCTCGCCCGGGAGCGACTGGGATTGGGGGCTGCGCCCTCCAAGCGCCTGCCGTGGGCGCCGCCGGCGGGCAAGGCCTGGAGCGTGGCGGGGATTGCGGCCGAATGGGAGCGCCTCGCCTCCACCCCCGAACCGGTCGGAGAACCGGGCGGTCCCAGGCTCGAGGTGGTGCCGCTGACGATGGCACTGCACGGGGAGGCCCTGGAATGCCTGGCCGGTCTCAAGCCCACAGGTCCCGAGGGGGTCGGGCGCGTTCCGGCGGGCGGTGCCGGCTTTCTGGTGCGCGCCCATGGCATCGCCCCCTGAAAGTGTTCCCCGGAGGCCGCGCGGAGGGGGCGAATATGGAAAAGAAACGTAATAATTACAGATAGATGTTTTATGCACAAAAAATGCTTGGCAAGGGTTGACGCGCCCGGTCCTTTTGGGATAAGGACTCTGCGATGCTGACCTAACGGCAGATGGCGATGCCATGTCATATCCCCCCTGAAAGGAGGCGTTTAGATGGCTTTCAACCCGGTTGTCGATGAAGAGAAGTGCGAAGGTTGCGAGGAGTGTGTGGACGTGTGCCCCGTGGAAGTCTTCGAGATGCAGGACGGCAAGTCGGTTCCGGTCAACGCGGAAGAATGCCTGGGCTGCGAAAGCTGCGTCGAGGTTTGCGAGGCGGGCGCCATCACCGTGGAAGAGACTTGATCGCCGATTAGCGCCAAGCACGCCCTGGCACCGGACCTTGAGGCCCGGACCGGGGTTCCTGGGTGCCGGTTCGATCCCCAAAGC
>DJGG01000269.1 GCA_002432195.1 Desulfobacteraceae bacterium UBA5852 | reverse complement strand
TCATCCACCCCGAGCGCGAGATGGCCCTGCGGGTCTCCCGGAGCCTCTCCCGGCCCAACGTCCTGGATTTCATCCCCCTGGCCGACGACTACGACCTCGTGCAGGTGGACCCGCCCAAGGAGTTCATCGGCAAGAGCCTGAAGGAGTTGAACCTCCGCGCCAAGCACAAGGTCCAGATCATCGCCATCAAGGAACTGGTGCCGGAGAACTTCCGCCTGGCCCCCTCGGCCGACTTCGTCATCAAGGACAGCGACATCCTGATCATGCTGGGCAAGCGGGAGGACATCGGCCGCATCAAGGCCCTGAAATGAGCACCCCCCGGTGGGTCAGGCGCCCAAGGGCGGCTGGCCCTCGTTGTCAGGCTCGGCGGGGACCACCGGCGCCGGCCCCACCACCTCCAGCCGGTCCACGCTGCGGAAGCCCCGGGGCAGCATGCGGCCCCGGCGTCCGCGTTCGGCCTGGAAGTCTTCCACGCTGCCGGGCTTGAGGGACAGGAAGCGCTTGCCGGCGTGGACCACCAGGTGCGCGGCGGCGGGCAGCAGCACCAGGTGCACGAGAAGCTCCTCCCGGGCCCGGGCCCGGGCCGCGGGGATGGCGATGATCTTGTTCCCCTTGCCCTTGGAGAGCACCGGCAGGGTCACCAGGGGGAAGATCAGCAGCCGGCCTTCGTTGGTCGCGGCCGCCACCCGGTCGCTTGCCAGGTCCTGCACCCACACCGGCGGCAGGGGCCGGGACCCGGAGGGCAGGCTCAGCAGGGCCTTGCCCGTGCGGTGGCTGGTGGTGAGCTCCCCCAGGGTCGTGACGAAACCGTAGCCCGCATCGCTGGCCAACAGGAGGCGGCGCTCCGGCTCCCCCATGAGCACGGCCGTGAAGCTCTCCCCGGAGGGCAGGCTCAGGCGCCCCGTGAGGGGCTCGCCGTAGCCCCGGGCCGAGGGCAGGGTGTGGGCCGGCAGGGCGTAGCTGCGCCCCCGGGAGTCCAGGAAGATGGCCGGCATGTTGCTGCGCCCGCAGGCCCGGGCGAGGAAGCCGTCGCCGGCCTTGTAGCTCAGGTTGGTCACGTCCACCTCGTGCCCCTTGGCCAGGCGCACCCAGCCGCTCTGGGAGAGCACCACGGTGACGTTTTCGGTGGGGATCACGTCTTCCCGGGTGAGGGCCTGGGCCGAGGGCCGGGCCACGATGGGGGAACGCCGCGGGTCGCCGTAGGCCTCGGCATCGCGCTCCAGCTCCCGGCGGATCAGGCGCTTGAGCCTGGCCGCCGAGCCCAGGGTCTTCTCCAGCTCGTCCTGCTCCGCCCCCAATTGGGCCTCCTCCTCCCGCAACTTGGCCTCCTCCAGGCGCGCCAGGTGCCGCAGGCGGGTCTCCAGGATGGCCTCGGCCTGTTCGTCGCTCAGGGCGAAGCGGGCCATGAGCACGGGCTTGGGCTTGTCCTCGGTGCGCACGATGCGGATGACCTCGTCCAGGTTGAGGAAGGCCGTGAGCATCCCTTCCAGGATGTGCCGGCGGCGCGCCACCTTGTCCAGCCGGTACTCCAGGCGGCGCCGCACCGTGGCCGTGCGGAAGACCAGCCATTCCTCCAGGAGGGTCTTGAGGTTCTTCACCTGGGGGCGGCCGTCCAGGCCGATGACGTTCAGGTTCACCCGGTAGGAGCGCTCCAGGTCCGTGGTGGCGTGCAGGTGGGCCATGATGGCCTCCTTGTCCACCCGGTTGGAGCGCGGCACGATCACCAGGCGCACCGGCTCCTCGTGGTCCGACTCGTCCCGCAGGTCGGCCACCATGGGCAGCTTCTTGGCCTGCATCTGGGCCGCCACCTGCTCCAGCACCCGGGCCCCGGACGTCCCCGGAGGCAGCCCCGTGATCACGATCTCGTCGTTTTCGCAGCGGTGCACGGCCCGCACCCGCAGGCTGCCGCTGCCGGTGCGGTAGATGGCCGCCAGGTCCTCCCGGGGGGTGATGATCTCGGCACTGGTGGGGAAATCCGGACCCGGCACNNTGGGCGCAGAGCTCGTCCACCCCGGCCGCGGGATGCTCCAGAAGGTGGATGCAGGCCCGGGCCACCTCCCTCAGGTTGTGGGGCGGGATGTCGGTGGCCATGCCCACGGCAATGCCCGTGGTGCCGTTCAGGAGCAGGTTGGGGAGGCGCGCCGGCAGCACCACGGGCTCCTGGAGGGTGCCGTCGAAATTCAGCGTCCAGTCCACGGTGCCCTGCCCCAGCTCGCTCAGGAGCAGCTCGGCGTACCGGGAGAGGCGCGCCTCGGTGTAGCGCATGGCGGCAAAGGACTTGGGGTCGTCCGGGGCGCCCCAGTTGCCCTGACCCTCCACCAGGGGGTAGCGGTAGGAGAAGGGCTGGGCCATGAGCACCATGGCCTCGTAGCAGGCCGAGTCCCCGTGGGGGTGGTACTTGCCCAGCACGTCGCCCACAGTGCGCGCCGACTTCTTGAACTTGGCGCTGGCCTTCAGGCCCAGCTCCGACATGGCATAGACGATACGCCGCTGCACCGGCTTGAGCCCGTCGCCGATGTGGGGCAGGGCCCGGTCGAGCACCACGTACATGGCGTACTCCCGGTAGGCGTTCTCGGTGAAGGCCTCCAGGGGCATGCGCTCCACCCCGTCCTCGCCCACTTCGATCATGGTGTCGATGGCCACAATGCTCCTCGTCGCGTTGAAGCTGGTTTCGGCAGGTTCCAGGCCCCGCCGGCCATGAGCCGCGGGCCTCGGCGGCTCACGGGCGCTCCGGTTCGGCCGGGATGACCGCCGCACCGTCGGCGGCCTCGGGGGCCGCCACCACGGCCCGGTCCCCGGTGGTCTCCAGCCAGACCCGCCGGTCGCCGGCGCGCTTCTTGGCCAGGAGCATGTCCAGGAGGTTGTCGGCCCCCTCGCCCGCCGCCAGCTCCAGCCGGATCAGCCGGCGGGTGTCCGGGGCCATGGTGGTTTCGCGCAATTGCGCCGGGTTCATCTCCCCCAGGCCCTTGAAGCGCTGGATGCCGATCTTCTCGCGCCCGGCCTTGGCCGCCAGGCGCGCGAGCAGCCCTTCCTTCTCGGCCTCGTCCAGGGCATAGTGCACCGCCTTGCCCACGTCGATGCGGTAGAGGGGCGGCATGGCCACGAATACGTGGCCATGCGCCACCAGGGGCCGGAAGTGCTTCAGGAAGAGCGCGCAGAGCAGGGTGGCGATGTGCAGCCCGTCGGAGTCCGCGTCGGCCAGGATGCAGATCTTGCCGTAGCGCAACCCCGTGAGGTCCGCCGAACCGGGGTCGATGCCCATGGCCACGGAAATGTCGTGGACCTCCTTGGAGCTGAAGATCTCCGCCGAGTCCACCTCCCAGGTGTTCAGGATCTTGCCCCGCAGGGGCATCACGGCCTGGAACTGGCGGTCCCGGGCCTGCTTGGCCGAGCCCCCGGCCGAATCCCCCTCCACCAGGAAGAGCTCCCCCCGGGCCGGGTCGTCGCTCAGGCAGTCGGCCAGCTTCCCCGGCAGGGCCGGCCCGGCGCTGACCTTCTTGCGGGCCACCTGGCGGCTGGCCTTGAGGCGCCGCTGGGCACTGGCCAGGGCCAGTTCGGCGATGCGCTCCCCCTCCTCGGTGTGGCGGTTCAACCAGAGGCTGAAGCCGTCCTTGGCGGCCGTGGCCACAAAGCCCGCGCAGTGGCGCGACCCCAGGCGCTCCTTGGCCTGGCCGGCGAACTGGGGCTCGCGCATCTTCACCGAGAGCACGTACTGGCAGCGCTCCCAGACATCCTCGGGGGCGAGCTTCACGCCCCGGGGGAGGAGTTTGCGGAAGTCGCAGAATTCCCGCAGGGAGGCCAGCAGGCCGCTGCGGAAACCGTTCACGTGGGTGCCCCCCAGGGGCGTGGGGATCAGGTTGACGTAGCTCTCGGTGAGCCCCTCGCCCGCCTCGGCGAACCAGGTCACGGCCCATTGGACCGTGACGTCCTCCCCGGCCAGCTCCCCGATGAAGGGGTCGGCCGGCACCCGCTCCCGGTCCCCCAGGGCCTCCACCAGGTAGTCCCGCAGGCCGTCCCGGAAGAGCCACTCGTCGGTGGTCCCCGCGAGGCGGTCGGCGAAGCGCACCCGCAACCCCGGGCAGAGCACGGCCTTGGCCCGCAGGGTGTGCTTCAGCCGGGGGACCGCGAAGCGCGGCGTGTCGAAGTACCGGGGATCGGGCCAGAAACGCACCATGGTGCCGGTGTTGCGCTGCCCCACGCGGCCCACGGCCGTGAGCTCGGAGGTTTTCGCCCCCCCGGCGAAATCCATGCGGTAGAGGGTGCCGTCCCGGCGCACCTCCACCACCAGCCGCGAGGAGAGCGCGTTGACCACCGAGACCCCCACCCCGTGGAGCCCGCCGGAAAACATGTAGTTCTTGCCGGAAAACTTGGCCCCGGCATGGAGGCGCGTCATGATGACCTCCACCCCCGAGACCCCCTCCTCGGGGTGGAGGTCCACGGGCATCCCGCGGCCGTCGTCCACCACCTCCACGGACTGGTCCTCGTGGAGGGTCACCTCCAGGGTTTTGGCGAATCCGGCGATGGCCTCGTCCACGCTGTTGTCGATGGCCTCCTGGGCCAGGTGGTTGGGCCGCTGGGTGTCGGTGTACATGCCGGGCCGGCGCCGCACCGGCTCCAGCCCGCTCAATACCTCGATGGATTCCGCGGTATAGCTGTTCAAGGCCATTGGTATCCTTAACTGCACATTCCGTGTGACGCCGCCGGGGACGCCGGCTTTCCGCGGCGCCGCATCTCCCCGGACCGGCGGCGCGCCCGGGGGCGTCGAGACGGCCGGGGCAGCCGGGCACCTTACCCCATCGGCGGGCTTTTGCAACCCCAAAATGCGGCACGGCCGCCGATTTGACACCCCCCCCGCCCAGGCTTAGGTTTTGCGGT
>DJGG01000153.1 GCA_002432195.1 Desulfobacteraceae bacterium UBA5852 | reverse complement strand
GACCCCTGGGCCGCGATGCGTCCGGCCTCCAGCACCACGATGCGCTCGGCCCGGGGGAGGTTCTCCAGGCGGTGGGTGGCATACAGCACCGTACGGCCGGCCATGAGCGTCCCCATGGCTTCCAGCACCAGGGCTTCGTTCTCGGTGTCCAGGCCGGTGGTGGGTTCGTCCAGCAGCAGCAGGGGGGCGTCCTTCAGGAAGGCCCGGGCCAGGGCCACCCGCTGGGCCTGGCCCCGGGAGAGCCCCAGGCCCTTCTCCCCCACGGGGGAGTCCAGGCCCTGGGGCAGACGCCGGGCGAACTCCTCCACCCGCGCGGCGCACACCGCGGCCGCGAGGGCCTCCGGGGAAGCCTGGGGATTGCCCATGCGGATGTTGGCCCCCAGGCTGCCGTGGAAGAGTACCGGGTTCTGCCCGATCCAGGCCACATGCCGCCGCCAGTCCCCCGGATCCAGCGCCTCCAGGTCCACCCCTCCGGCACGGATGGTGCCCGCCTGGGGGGTCTGGAAACCCATCAGCAGGTGCAGCAGGGTGGTCTTGCCGGCCCCGCTAGCCCCCACCAGGGCCACGCGCTCACCGGGGGCCAGGTGCAGGCTGATCCCCTCCAGCACCGGCCGGCGTCCCTGGTCGTAGGCAAAACGCACCCCGTCCAGGTCGACCCGCATCCCCCGGGAAACGGGCAGGCGGTGCCCCCCGGGGCGGGGCGGGGGGCCCGGGCGGTCCAGCAGTCTCCGGATTTCCTTGCCGGCCCCCACGGCCTCGGCCCGGGCGTGGTAGAAGGTCCCCAGCTCCCGCAGGGGCAGGAAGAACTCCGGGGCCAGCAGCAGGATGAAAAACCCCTGCTCCAGGGTGAGGGCCCGCCCGTAAGCGCCGAAATTCAGGTAGCCCAGGTAGTGCAGGCCCAGGTAGACCGCCACCAGGGCGATGCCCATGGAACTGAAGAACTCCAGCACCGCCGCGGAGAGAAAGGCCACCCGCAGCACCTGCATGGTCCGCCGGCGGTAGTCGTCCGCGGCGCGCGCCACCACGCGGGCCTGGTCCCGGCCGCGGTGCAGGAGCTTGAGGGTCGCAAGGCCCTGAAGCACGTCCAGGAAGTGGGCGCTCAGGCGGGCGAGGGCCTGGAAATTGCGCTGGGCGATGCTTTCGGTCCCCATGCCCACCAGCACCATGAACAGCGGAATCAGGGGGGCGGCCAGCAGCAGCAGGCCCGCAGCCGCCCAGCTCACTGGGAAGACCCAGGCCGCCACGATCGCCGGCACCAGGACCGCCAGGGCCACCTGGGGCAGGTAGTGGGCGTAAAAACCCTGCAGGGCCTCCACGTGCTCGATGACCGCGGCCGCCAGCCCCCCGGTGGACTGCCGGCTGGTGAAGGCCGGACCCAGGGCGGCCAGCCGCGCCAGCAGGCGCCGGCGCACCTCCCCCCGCACCCGCTCCCCGGCCGCAAACCCGGCGGCCTCCCGTCCCCAGGACAGGGCCGCCCGGGCCAGGATCACCCCCACCAGCAGGGCGAAGGGGCGCCCCAGCGCCGCCGGGGAGCGCCGGGCCATGATCACCGCCTGGAGGATTTCCGCGAGGAGGGCGGCCTGGGCCACCAGCAGCAGGGCGCCGGCCACCCCCTGGAGCACCGCCAGGCCCATGGCCGCCCGCCCGCTGCGCGCCAGGCCCAGCAGCCAGCGCAGGCTCTGCCGGTCCTCCGGGCCGGGTCGCCGATCGGGGGCGTCGGGGGTCGCTTCCGGGGAAAGCATGGTCAACCGCGTGCACTCCGTTCGGTGGGGGCGATCAGGGGGCCAACGGGCGAACCGCCGCCGGGTCCGGGCCGGCAGAAAAGCCTTTACAAGCACCGGCCCTCTTTAATATGGGTTTAGCCAACACCCCCGCCGGCCCACGTCTTCCCGCAGCATATCACCAAAGTACCGGCGATGCACGGCCACCCGTTCGCCGCCGCACGCACCCGGCGCGATGCACAAGGAGCCCCTATGCCGCCCACCGAAGCCTTCGTCGATCTGTCCCGGTGGCAGTTCGCCATGACCACCATGTACCACTTCATCTTCGTGCCCCTCACCCTGGGGCTGGCCTGGATCCTGTTCATCATGGAGTCGGTCTACGTCATGACCGGCAAGGCGATCTACAAGGACATGACGCGCTTCTGGGGCAAGCTTTTCGGCATCAACTTCGCCCTGGGGGTGACCACCGGGCTCACCCTGGAGTTCCAGTTCGGCACCAACTGGTCGTACTACTCCCACTACGTGGGGGATATCTTCGGGGCCCCCCTGGCCATCGAAGGGCTCATGGCCTTTTTTCTGGAATCCACCTTCGTGGGGCTGTTCTTCTTCGGCTGGGACCGTCTGAGCAAGCGCGCCCATCTCACGGCCACCTTCCTGGTGGCCCTGGGGGCCAACCTTTCCGCCCTCTGGATCCTGGTGGCCAACGCCTGGATGGGCTACCCGGCGGGGGCGGCCTTCAACGTGGAGACCATGCGCATGGAGCTCACGAGCTTCGGGGCGCTCTTCTTCAACCCCGTGGCCCAGGTGAAATTCGTGCATACCGTGGGGGCCGGCTACGTCACCGCCGCCATGTTCGTGCTGGGGATCAGCGCCTATTACCTGCTCAAGGGGCGCGACCTGGCCTTTGCCCGACGCTCCTTCGCCGTGGCCACGGGCTTCGGCCTGGCCTCCATCCTCTCGGTGATCGTGCTGGGCGACGAAAGCGGCTTCGTCACCGGCCAGGTGCAGAAGGTCAAGCTGGCGGCCATGGAGGCCCACTGGGAATCCGACACCCCTCCCAGCGCCTTCACCCTCGTGGGTCTCCCGGATCAGGAAGCCCAGGTCACGCGGGGCGCCGTCAAGATCCCCTGGGTGGGCGGCATCATGGTGACCCGCTCCCTGGACGAACCCATTCCCGGCATCAAGGAGCTCATCGCCGAAAACGAGGGCCGTATCCGCAAGGGCATGACGGCCTATGCGGCCCTGGAAAAGCTGCGCGCCGGCGATCGCACGGAGGAGGCCGTGCGGCGTTTCGAGGCGCACCAGGCCGACCTGGGCTATGGGCTGCTGCTCAAGCGCTTCACGCCCCGAGTGGTGGACGCCAGCGAGGAGCAGATCCGCCAGGCCGCCCGGGACACGATCCCCAACGTGGCCCTGATGTTCTGGAGCTTCCGCATCATGGTGGGCATCGGCTTCTACCTCCTGGCGCTGATCGGCCTGGCCTTCTACTACTGCGCCAAACGGGTGTTCGAGGAGAAAAAATGGCTCCTCAAGCTGCTGCTGGTGAGCCTGCCCCTGCCCTGGGTGGCCTGCTGGGTGGGGTGGTTCGTGGCCGAGTACGGGCGCCAGCCCTGGTCCATCGGCGACATCCTGCCCACTTTCCTCTCCACCTCCAGCCTCACCGTGGGGGATCTCGTGGGCAGCCTGGCGGCCCTCACCCTGCTGTACACCGTCCTGCTGATCGCCGAGATGCTGCTCATGGTGAAGTTCGTGCGCCTGGGCCCCAGCAGCCTGCATACGGGCCGCTACCACTTCGAAACCCACGGCGAAGCGTCCCCGGCCGCCTGAGACCCCGGGCCAAGGAGAAGGAAACATGGTGCTCTTCGACTACTACACCCTGAAGCTCATCTGGTGGCTCTTCGTGGGCGTGCTGCTCATCGGTTTCGCCGTGATGGACGGCTTCGACCTGGGGGTCGGCACCCTGCTGCCCTTCGTGGCCCGCAGCGACGACCAGCGCCGGGTCCTGCTGAACGCCATCGGCCCCACCTGGGAAGGCAACCAGGTCTGGTTCATCACCGCCGGGGGGGCCTTGTTCGCCGCCTGGCCCTTCGTCTACGCCACGGCCTTCTCGGGCTTCTACTGGGCCCTGCTGCTGGTGCTCTTCGCCCTCTTCTTCCGACCCGTGGGATTCGAGTACCGCAGCAAACTGGCCAACCCCCGCTGGCGCGCCGCCTGGGACTGGGGCCTGTTTGCGGGGGGCGCGGTGCCCGCCCTGGTCTTCGGTGTCGCCTTCGGCAACCTGCTCCAGGGGGTGCCCTTCCACCTGGACGCGTTCATGCGGCCCTCGTACACGGGCAGCTTCTGGGGCCTGTTGAACCCCTTCGGCCTGCTGGCCGGGGTGGTGAGCCTGGCCATGCTGGTGATGCACGGGGCGGTTTTCCTCCAGCTGCGCACCGCGGGGGTGATCCACGACCGGGTCCGCCGGGTGGTGCCCGTGGCCGGCCTGATCTTCCTGGCGGCCTTCGCCGCCGCCGGGGTGTGGCAGGCCTTGGGCATCGAGGGCTACCGCATCGTCTCCATGCCCGATCCCGGGGGAGTGCTGAACCCCCTGAGCAAGACCGTGGAAACCGCCCCCGGCGCCTGGCTGGCCAACTTCGGCGCCCACCCCTGGACCATGGCCGCGCCGGCGGCGGTCTTCCTGGGGGGGCTGCTGGCCATGGGGCTTTCCCGCGCCGGGCGGCCGGGGTTGGCCTTCATCGCCAGCGGCCTGTCCCTGGCCGGGGTGATCCTCACGGCGGGGTTGGCCATGTTCCCCTTCATCATGCCCTCCAGCGCCCAGCCCAACGCGAGCCTGACGGTCTTCGACGCCGTCTCCAGCCACCGCACCCTCAACCTGATGTTCATCGCCGTGGCGGTCTTCCTGCCCATGGTGCTGGTCTACACGGGGTGGGTCTACCGGGTGCTGCGGGGCAGGATCACCGAGGCGGGAATCCAGGAGAAAACCCATACGGCCTACTGAAGGCCGCTTGCCCGAGCCTCCCTCCGCGGGAGGCTCCAACGATGCGAGGTGCGAAGATGTGGTACTTTTCGTGGATTCTGGGAGTGCTGCTGGCCTGTGCCTTCGGCATCATCAACGTCATGTGGATGGAAGCCGAGGAGATGCTGGGGCCCGACCGGGAAGAAAATTAGCGCCGGGCTCCGGATTAAGCGCTCCACCGGGGCTGGGGGGGCTTAAGATCCCAGGGAACGGACAAAACTCGCCCTCAAGCGCGCCTATGCCCCGGCGCCGCGGTTTTTCCACAGCCGGCTAGCTGTCTTCCCGGTACATGGTGTCGATGGCCTCGCGATACTTTTCCTGCACCACCTTGCGGCGGATTTTCTGAGTGGGGGTGATCTCGCCGCCCTCCTGGGAGAAGGCCTCGGGCAGGAGGGTGAAGCGTTTGACGGTTTCATAGCGGGCCAGCTCCGCCGATTGGGCGTCGATGCGCTGGCGGTAGAAGGCGATGATCTCGGGGTGCCGTACCAGGTCCTCCCGGTCGGTGAAGGGGATGCCCCTTTCCCGGGCGAATTTTTCCAGTTCCGCGAAGGCCGGCACGATGAGCGCGCTGATAAAATGGCGCCGGTCTCCCACCGCCGCGATCTGCTCGATGTAGAAATCCTTACCGATGGTGGTCTCGATGTGTTGGGGGGCGATGTTCTTGCCCCCCGAGGTGATGATCAGGTCCTTGATGCGGTCGGTGATCACCAGGAAGCCCTCGTCGTCGAAATGCCCCACGTCACCGGTGCGCAACCAGCCGTCCACGAAGGCCGCCGCCGTGGCCTGGGGGTTGTTGAAATACCCGAGCATGACGTTGGGACCGCGCACCTGGACCTCGCCGTGCTCCCCGATGCGCACCTCGCACCCTGGCACCGGGCGCCCCACGGTGCCGAACTTGAAGTGCCGCGGGGTGTTATAGGCGATCATGGGGGAGGTTTCGGTGAGGCCGTAGCCCTGGCAGATGAGCAGCCCGCAGGCCAGGAAGAACTCCTCGATCTCCTTGGACAGGGGCGCTCCGCCGGCGGAGAAGAAATTCTTCTCGCCGCCGACGATTTCGCGGATTTTGCGCAGGACCAGGCGGTCGGCCAGGCCGTGCCGCAGGGTCAGGCCGAGGCCCCGGTCCTTGCCGCCGCGCGCGCCGGCACTCCAGGCCCGGCCCACTCCCAGGGCCCAGTGGAAGAGGCGCCGGCGCAGGGGCGGGGCGGCCTCCAGGCGGCTCTGGACCGTGGCGTAGATCTTTTCGTAGAGCCGGGGCACGCTCACCATGGCCGTGGGCCGGACCTCCTGGAAGGCCGCCACCACGGTGCGGGGGTCGGCCACGTAATAGTTCCGGGCGCCGTGGCTGAAGACGACATAGGACCAGGTGCGCTCGTAGACATGGCTCAAGGGAAGAAAGCAGATGGACCGGTCCTGGGGACCCACCTCGAAATTGGCGTCGATGGCCGCCAACTGGTGGAAGAAATTGCCGTGGGTCAGCATGACCCCCTTGGGGTCGCCGGTGGTGCCCGACGTGTAGATGATGGTGGCCAGGTCGTCGGGCTGCACCTCCCGGCCGCGGCGCGTCAATTCCTCCCGCTGCGCGTCATCGGGGGGATGGGCCAGCAGGTCGCGGAAGCTCGGGGTGCCGGGTGCCGGGTCGGCCACCGGGTCGAAGGCCACCAGGTGCCGCAGGGGGGCGCCGCCCTCGGCCAGGGGCCGCATCATGCGGTACTGGGCCTCGTCCCCCACGAAGAGCAGTTCGATGCCGGCGTCCCGGATGATGAATTCCGCCTGACGGGCGGTGTTGGTGGCATAGATGGGCACCGAGACCGCCCCGATGCGCTGGGCGGCGAAGTCGGCCAGGGCCCATTCGTAACGGTTGGCGGCAAAGATCCCCACCCGGGCCCCCCGGGGCACGGCGAGGCCGAGGAGGGCGCCGGCGGCGGCCTCGATCATCCGTCCCATCTCGCCGTAGGTGACGGCCTGCCAGGTCGCGTCCGTCTTGTATTGCATGGCCACCTGGCCGGCGAAACGCCGGCAACGGTCGGTGATCATTCCTCCCAGATGCCTGTCGTCCATGATTCACCTCGTTTCCCTTGAGGCCGCCGATGTCGATGGGCCGGGAACCCCGGCCCGGGCGCGATGAAGCCGTTTGCGGCGGGATGCGGTTCCGCCGCAGCCTGCCGGCGAGCATAGCACAGGGGCCCTGGCGGGCAAACGATATTTAAGCGGATATTCAGGTGCGGAGGGGAGGCCTGGCGGGCGTCGGGAGTCAGGCGCGCGCACCGGAGGGCGCCGCGGGGGTGACCAGCGCCAGGGCATAATCCGGCCAGGGGTATTCCGTATGCAGGCGCAGGCCGGCCACGGCGCGGCCGTCGTGCCACAGGCGCCCGGCGATGATTTCCACCCGCTGAAGGCTTTCATGGAACCCCAGGCCGAGGTACTTCAGGTAGGCCTCCTTGATGGTCCAGAGACGGATCACCTCCCGGGGATCATCCGGGAGGTCCGCGCGTTCCCGCCGGGAGAAGGCCGTGGCCACCAGGTAGCGGAGCTCGCCAGCGGGCCGGTGTTCCAGGTCGAGGCCGATGGGGCCGCGGCCGGGCGCCACCATCGCCGCCACCGCCCATTGGTTCGAGTGGGAGATGGAGACGGGCAATTGCGGATGGGCGGTCACCCGGGGCGCTCCCCGGGGGTCATAGGTCACCAGGGGTTCCCGGGGGTTCGGTGCGGGGAGGCCGGCCGCGGCCAGCAGGCGCCCCAGGGCGAAGCGCCCGGCCATCCATTCCCGCTGTTTCTTGAAGGACTTGAAGGCGTTGACCTGGGCGCGGTCGGCTGCTCCCAGGAAGGCCACCCGGAAGGCCTCCGGGGGCAGGGGCCGCGGCGCCGGCCCCGGCGCGGTGCCGATGGGTGGCGGGTGGAGCACCGCGTCGGTGAAGGCGGCCAGGTCCACAAAACAGAGGGCCACCCCGTTGATGCGGCGCATCCGGCACCCGGTTTCCCCGGCGTCCGGCAGGGTCCCGGGCGGGGGCGTACCCCGCCCGGGGCCTTCGGGCCGTGGGGCGGCGGAGGTCATGAGGCCCGGCGCTCCAGGTTCAAGCGGTCCAGGATCTGGTGCTCCGGCGCCAACTGTTCCAACTGGACCATCTCGAAATCCTCGATGGTGAGGTAGAGGCCGCCGCCGGCATCCGTCAGGCGCAGCTGGTAGGTGTTGGTCTCGCGCCCCGCCCGGGTGCGCTCAGTGAGGCACAGGAAGGCTTGGCCGGGGGGCAGGGGCCGGTGGAAGACCATGCGCCCGATGGCGTAGGGCAGCACGATGATGTTGGAGCTCATGACCTCCAGCATGCCGCCGGTCTGGAACATGGCGTCCACCACGCGGATGTCGGTGGTGAAATCCGTGGGCCTCCCGTCGGCGAAAAAGGCGCCGTCGCCCGCCGCCCGGATGCGGGAGACAAGCATTTGGCCGTCGAAGGAGAGGATGTCCTCCACGGTGCGGAACAGGCCGTCCATGAAGAGCCGCTTGGGGTGGTAGAGCAGGGCCTGGATATCCCCCGCGTACCCCGGCGGTTGGAAGTCCGGCAGGGCGATCGCCGGGGCGGCCGGGGTCTGCCGGTCGAAGACATACGTGCCGCGGTAGTGCAGGGTGGGCGACCCCATGGCCACCCCCTTGGGGTTGCGGAACTGGGAGGTGATGCGGCAGAGGAAGGTGTCCCCGGCCGTCCCGGTGCGCACGGCGTCGATCTGCAATTCCTTGGGCCGTCCCTTGAGGATCTTGATGCCGTAGGGAATGGAGAAATCCCGCAGCTCGCGCAGGGTGGCGCCGGGAGCCGCCAGGCTGGCGGCGGCTTCGGCCATGGCCTCGATGCCCGTGGCCCCGAGAAAGATGGGCACGCCTTCCCGGGCATGGTCGTGGAGGAAGCGATCCCGGGCCGGATCCAGGACCCGCGCGAAGACCGCCCGCCCGGCGTCGGCCTCCAGGCGCTGATCGAGAAACGGCGCCGGGCCGCCCCCGGTGGCCGCTTCCGGGGCCCGGGGCAGCAGGCCGTCGGGGTCGAAGGCGCGGTCATAGCCGCTGATCACCACCTCGGTGGCCGATTCGTCCCGGAGCTCCACCAGAAAGCGGGCCACCCCGTCGGCCAGGGGCAGGAATTGCAGGCCCCGCTCCTGGAGCACCTTGCGGACGGTTTCCCGGGTGGCCATGCCGGCGCCCTCCCAAGCCGTCCAGGCGAGCACCCGCACGATGCGCCCGGGAGCCGCCGCCCGCCAGGCCAGGAGCAGCTTGCCCAGCATGTCGTTGGCCGCCGTGTAGTCCGCCTGGCCTTCGTTGCCGAAGCGGGCGGTCACCGAAGAGAAGGCCAGAAAGAAGCGGACCGCGCGCGCCTCCAGGGCCTCCATGAGGTGGAGGGCCCCGAAGACCTTGGTGTCGAAGACCCGGTCGAAGGACGCCGCGGTCTTGCCGGGGATCAGGCGGCTCTCCTCCAGGCCGGCGGCGTGGATCACGCCATCGATGCGGGGGTAGCGGGCCACCACGGCGGCCACGGCGGCCGCATCGGTGACGTCCGCGGGGTGGTAGTCCACCCGGATGCCGGCAGCCTCCAGGGCGGCCAGGTGGGCCCGGGTGTCCCGGATGCGCAGGAGGCGCTCCAGGGCTTGGCGGATGGCCACGGGCTTGGCTCCCGGCAGGCGGGCCTTGAGCTCTTCCATGAGCGCAGGCGGGGCGGCCGTTGCGCCGCCGGGGATGCGCGCCAGCTCCTCCAGGTCGCTGCGCCCCAGGATCACGAGGTTCACCGGGGTGGTGCGCGTCAGGGCCTGGAGCATTTCGAAGGTGATGCCTTGGGCGCCGCCCGTGACCAGCAGCGTGTCCCCGGGGCGCACCACCGCACCGTCAGTCCCGGCGGGGGTTTCCACCAAGCGGGGCACGAAACGCCCGCCATCGCGGTAGCCCACCTCCACCCGGGGGTCGGTGCCGGTGATTTCGGCCATCAAGGCGTCCACCAAGGCCTCCAGGTGGCGGGTGGAGCGGTCCGGCTGGGCCCAATCCACCACCTTGACCCGGGTGGCGGGCAGTTCCTTGCGGGCGGTCTTCAGGAGGCCGGCAATCCCCGCGAAAAGCGGGTCGATGGGTCCGGAAGGCCGTTCGTCGTGGGGAAAGACCACGGAGTTGACGGCGGGTACCGCCAGGAGGGTGCCGGGCCGGCGCAGGTCCTCGAAGAGGCCCTGGACCAGGGCGAAGAGCGCCTTGACCCCGGCGCCGATGCGCCGGCGGTCCTGGGGCGCCGCGTCGAAATAGCCGTCCAGGGGCTGGAGATGGATGATGCCGTCGATGGGCTTCCCGGCGGCCTTCAGGACGTCCAGGGCCGCCGCGACCGCCGTGGGGTCGGCGAGGTCGGCCGGCACGTCGGCGGCGGCATGCGACCCCAGGGTCACCGGCTCCCCTCCCGCGGAGCGGATGCGCGCGGCCACCAGTTCCACGACCCCTTGGCCGTCGGTGGTCACCAGGATGCGGCGGCCGGATAGCGCCGGGCCGCCGGGCGGCGTTGCCGGCGCCGGCGCGAGGCCGACGGTGAACCGCCGGATCGGGCCGTCGGCGGGCGCGGCCTCTACCGGGACCGTGGGGGTGGCGTTTGCCAGTGTTTCCAGGGCCGGGGCGGCGGGGGCGGCCGCGGTGCGGGCGGCGATGTAGGCCGTGAGGCGGGCGATGGTGTTGAGATCCCGGAGCTTGAGGTCCTCGGGGACCTCGAGGCCGAAGCGGGCGGCCACGCGGCCGAAGATCTCCACCTGCTTGACCGTGTCGATGCCCAGATCCGCCTCCAGGTCGAGGTCGTCCTCGAGCATGTCGAGGGCGTAGCCGGTCTGTTCGGCGATGATGGCCTTCACGGCCGCGGCCGCGCCGGGGGCCGGCGCGGTTGCGGGCACCGCCGCCGGGGCCTTGGCCGGAGGGGCCGGTGTCTGGGAACGGGCCGCCGGAGCCGCGGCGGAGATCTCGGCGGGCACATGGGGATCCACGCAGAGGGTGTTGTTGATCAGGCTCAGGCGGGGTCCCTTGAGCCCCGTGATGCGCTTGAGCCATGCCTGGTAGGCCGCATTGCCGGCGGCGGGGGCTTCCTCCAGGCGGCGCAGAAAGAGAAAGGCGAAGTGCGACCCGAAACCGGCGGCGTAGTGCAGGCCGTAGTCGAAGCGGCCGGCCGCCGTCCCGCCGCTGAACTGCAGGTCCGCGAATTCCTCGGGGATCGTGGTCAGGTTGGCGATGGGGGGGACCTTGCCCTGCTGGAGGGCCTTCACCAGGACGGCGTCCTCGATGGCGGCCCCCAGGGTGTGGCCGGTGAACCCCTTGGTGTTGGTGACCGTGATCCCGCGGTAGTGCTCGGGGTAGGTGGCCTTGAGGGAGGCCACCTCCGCCGAGGCGCTGCCGCCCCGGGCCGGGGTGAAGGTCTCGTGGGACATGAAGACCAGGGAGCGGGTGTACGCTTCGGGTTCCAGCCCGTGCCGGCGCTCGATGCCCCGGACGAACCGGCCCATTTCCTCCTGGAGGTGCCGGACGTCGATCTGCGTGGCATGGAAGGCGGAATTGCCGATGTAGGTGCCCAGGATCTCGGCCTGACCGTTCAAGCCGCGGGCCTGGACGCGGTCCTGACGCTCCACGATGAGCCCCACGGCCCCGGCGCCCAGGATGGTGCCGTTGCGCTCGGCGTCGAAGGGCTTGGCCGCCTCGGAGACCACGTTCTTGATGGTGGCGGCACCCAGGGCCAGGAAGCCCGAGGCGATCCAGGGGCTCTGCACCTCGGAGGTGGAGGCCTCCCCGCCGATGATGACCACCCGTTCGCAGCGGCCCGTGCGGATCCAGTCTTCGGCGACCCCGATGGACTGGGTGGTGGAGGCGCAGGCGCCGCTCATCATCATGTTGGGCCCGCGGGCCTTGATGAGCTGGGCGAAGTGGGCCGAGCCCAGGGGCACGACGTCGAAGAGCAGGTTGCGCTCGAACTTGTAGGTACCGTACTTCTTGCGCCGTTCCTTGATCTTGAAGAACCAGTCCGTGATCTGCTCCTTGATCTCCGGGTCCTGCACCGAGGCCATCAGGTGGTAGTAGATGTTCTCCAGCTCCTTGTAGGGCCGGATGTAGAACTTGTTGTAGTAGTAGCGGTTCATCTGCTCGATGAGCGTTTCGAAGCCCGGGAAAAGCGAGGTCATGATGACCCCCGTGGTGGCCTGCATCTCGTCGGGCAGGGCGTAGCCGGTGGGGATGCGGTTGCCCTTGGAGGTCTGGCGGTGCTGCATGACCAGTGGGATCTGGGCGTCCTTGAGGGCCTCGATGCCGGCGGCCATGGCCAGCGCGATGGTGATGTCGTAGTCGTAGTCGACGCCGTACTCGTTCTTGAGGTTGAAATAGCCCAGCTTGCCGGCCAGCTGGATGACCTCGCGGGTGTCGCTGATGTCCAGGAAGCGGGCGCTGCCATCGGGCTGCTTGAAGACCCGGGTGATGTTCATGTCCAGGATCTTCTCTTTTTCCTGGTGGGTCAAAGGCTCGATGAAGTTGGTGCCCGCCAGGATCTTGTCGAAGTTGTTGGAGTTGAACACCTTGTTGCCCGTGCCCGGCAGGCCGATGGATACGCCGGCCACCACCGTGGGCCCGGTGTAGAAGTTGAAGTTCTCCAGCTCCTTGAGGCGCTGGGCCTGTTTCTGCTTGAGGAACTCCTGGTAGAGCACCTGCTTGAGGGCGGCCTCGTTTTGCGCCAGGAAGTCCTCGAAATCCCGGCCCTGGGCTAGGGGGGCGGCCTCCGTCGGCNNCGGCGGGGGCGCGGCGGGCGCCGGGGGGGCGCTGGGCGCCGGAGCCGGGGTCCGCACCAGGCCGGCCTCGGCCAGGTGGCGCTCCAGATGGGCCAGGGACTCGCTTTCGCCCAGTTTGGGGTCCGCCGAGGGCAGGGCCTCGTAATCCTCGAGGGTGATGTTCTTGAGCAGGTTCACCAGGAGGCGCCCCGGGCCTACCTCGACGAAACGGTGCATGCCGGCCCGGCGCGCGTTCTGCACCGAGCGGATGAACTCCACGGGGGAGACGATCTGGCGCACCAGCAGCTTTTTGACGGCCGCCTCGTCGGCGGGGTAGGGGGCCGCGGTGACGTTGGAGATGATGCGTCCGGCCTCCGCGGGGATGAAGCGGATGCCCTCCAGGTGCGCGGCCATGCGCTCGGCCGCGGAGGCGAAGAGGGGGGTGTGGAAGGCCCCGGAAAGGCTCAGCACCTTGGACATGACGTTGTGCTGCTTGAGGAAGTGGCCGAAGGCCTCGATGGCCTCGCGCGCGCCGGAGACCGCCGTCTGCTTTTCGCTGTTCTTGTTGGCCACCCAGACGTTGGCGATGCCCGAGGCGCCGATCAGGCGCAGCACCTCGTCGGCGTCCTGGAAGACCACCATGATACGCCCGGGGTGCTCCTGGGCGGCCGCCTGCATGAAGTCGCCGCGCTTGATCACCAGGCGCAGGGCCGTCTCGAAGTCCAGCAGGCCGGCGCAGCAGAGGCTGGTGTACTCCCCGACGCTGTGGCCGATGAAGGCGTCCGGGGCGAAGCCCCGGTCCTGAAGGTGGGCGAAGATCGCCGCCGAGGTCAGGAAAACCGCCGGCTGGGTGTTTTCGGTCTGGTTGAGCCGGGGGCTGCCGCCGAACATCAGCTCCAACAGGGAGTAGCCGCGCATCTCCTGGAAGATGCGCTCGCCCTCGTCCATCCGGCGGCGGATGGTGGGGTGCGTCTGGTAGAGGGGCTGGAGCATGCCGCCGTACTGGGCGCCCTGGCCCGAGACCAGGGCCACCACACCGCCGGGCTTTGCGGCGATGGCCGGTGCGGCTCCGCGGGCGGCGTGCGGCTGCGCGGCCGCCGGCAGGCTCCGGGCGGCCAGCCGCGGCGGCAGGGCGCCGATCACCGTGTGGGCATGGTTGCCCC
>DJGG01000116.1:20222-37279 GCA_002432195.1 Desulfobacteraceae bacterium UBA5852 | reverse complement strand
TGGCGTGCAGCAGGCCTTCGCGCGGGCCGGCGTAGCGCATGTCGAGGGGGTACCCGCCCTGGATGACGTTCTTCTTGACGAAGTAGTGCTCCACGAGGGCATCGATGCACTTGACCCGCACCCGGGCCGGAATGTCGCCCGGCTTCAGGTTGCCCACCAGGGAATGGATGAAAACACCGTCACAGACTTCCACGGCGATCTTGCAGAGGTACTCATGGGAGCGGTGCATGGGGTTGCGCAACTGCAGGGCGGCGACTTCGCTCCAGCCCCGCTCCTCGAAAAGCGCACGGCTCTGGGCGGGGGTCATGTAGACGCCGGGATAGCGCTCGGGGTAGCCACCCTCGCTCAGCACCTTGACCGGTCCGGCCAGGCTCCACGCCTTCTGGCTCATCACCATCTGCACGCCGGGATGGTCGTCCTTGGCGATTTTCCAGAAGTCCTCGGTGGTCTTGGTGCCCTCGCCCATGAAAATCTTTTCACACTCGAATTTCTTGTCGGCCTCGGTCATCGCAAATTTCTCGGTGACCTTCATGGTGGCCATGATTTCTTTGTTTTCGGGGTCGTAAAGGGCGATCTCCTGGCCTTCCTTGATGGCGCCGGCATCTTCAGCACTGGCGCTCAGGGTTACCGGGATGGGCCAGAAGGTGCCATCGGCCAGCAGGAAGCGTTCACAAACGCCCTTCCAATCCGCCTTGGTCATGAAGCCGGTCAGCGGACTGAAGCCGCCGATGCCCATCATGATCAGGTCGCCCTTTTCACGCGGGCTGATGGAGACCTGCTTGAGGGTCTGAGCCCTTTTCTTTTCGGCTTCCAACTCCGCGCCCTGGAGCAGACAGCAGGTCAACCCCTTTCCGCCATGCGGTGCTATCAACTTGCCCATTTGGTCTCCTCTCCTTTTGAGTAAATTTATCCCCTTGGTCGCAGGCACGGCTGCAAATTAGCGGTTTTAAAGGGTTCTGATTAGTCGGGATACGCAATTTTGTCAAGATTATTCCATGCCCCCGCCTGGCTGCCGATGGCCCGCGACCGGTTTTGGGGGGCGGCCGGAAAAGAGTTACAGCGTACCGGGGATGCTCTTGAGATGAACCGGTGAAGCGGCGGCCGAGCTGCCATGTCCATGCCAGCAATGCGGGAGCGGATCGCGCCGGGAAGGTCGGATGTGTCCGTCGGGAGGCGCCACTAGCGACGCATCGCTTCGATTCCTCCGCGCTCACCCATCGGCCATTGCGCACCGGCAAATGAAATCGGCCAGTTGTTGGCGCTGATCGGCATCGAGGTCTCCGAATTGCAGCGCGACACGGCGCATTTTGAGCTCGATGAAAGATGGCTCGGGGGAAAGTGCTTCGTCGGCCACCAGCACGGCCGGCAACCCGTCCAGCCGCAGGCGTGCCTCGCGACAAAGCAGTTGCACGTGCGCACGCCCAGCGGCCGCGTAGGGTGGGCGCTCATCGTCAAGGTAGCGAAACGCCACGCCTTTGAGGCTGATATCGTGTATCGGCCCCAGTTTGCCGTAGGTATCGGCGATGGCCGCAAAGGCCCCGTCTCGAACCCGGAAACGCCGGCATTCCCGGCGATCTCTGCTACCTGGAGTGGCGATCATGGCGTATCAACCCAATAGGTGGTCAAGGCCTTTCATTGCGGCATCAAAATGTCGCGGGCCGGCTTAAACGCTTTTCTCACGTTTGGCAAGCTCCGCCGCATGGTACCCGGCGGCGTGCAGTGCTGCCCGTTCCCATCCGGCCGCAAGGTCCTGCGGGTACCGCCGGGCAGCCCTCCCGGAACGGTTCACGCGGAGCTAAAGTCATCCCCCGGGGCGGCCGATAGCCACTCAACGTTCAGTTAAAAGGAGCCTTCATGCCATGAACAGCTTTTGGATCGTCGCCGGATTGATCGCCCTGGTATGCGCCGTGTACGCTTCAGCCTATCGCTTGGGCTATCGCGCCTCCCAGTCCAGGGCCGAGGCCTTGGTGCGCGAGATGCGCGCGCCGGTGGAGGACCTGTTGGCGAAGCTATCCCGGGAAATCGATCCGACGCCCGAGGACCGGAGTGGGCCAAGGGGTTCCTGACATCCGAGGGCCCACCGTCCCTTGACCCCTGGCCAAGACGCGGCGGGCCGAATCGCGCGGGGGGCTATCCAGGGCCGCAACCCACGGGATCCATTGTTGAACCATGAAAGGCAGCGCCATGCCATCGCGAGGCTGCCGTCCATCCGGCCGCATAAAAACAGATGCCCGGCTCACGGGGAGCCGGGCAGGTCGATCATGATGGCGGAGAGAATGGGATTCGAACCCATGGTGAGGTGTTACCCCCACACTCGCTTAGCAGGCGAGCACCTTCGGCCAACTCGGTCATCTCTCCACGTTGGGGTCGTGGCGGAGGGAGTAGGATTCGAACCCACGGAGGTGTTACCCTCAACGGTTTTCAAGACCGCCGCTTTCGACCACTCAGCCATCCCTCCACGCGACTGAAACAGCTCGGGTAACAGGTTATGGCGATGGGGTCAAGATCTTTCAGGCATGGGTCCAGTGTTTTTTCCATGCCGGGAGTCTTCGGGAATGTGCGCCGTTGCGGCCGTATCCTTGCCACTGGGGCCCGGCACCCTTAAAATAAGCCCAAATTGAGTTGACATCGCGGGTGGAATATGTTTTCCAGGCCCCGGACCGTAGCGTGCCATTCGGACGCCTCGCGGTAACCCAACGCCACACGGGCCTGACCCGGCCCAAAGGAGCCCCGCATGAGACAAAAGTACATGATCATTCGCCAACCGGCCGACCAGCAGATGATCATTCAGGAATACGCGGAGTTGGACAAGGAGGTGATGTCCCTGCTGTGCGAGGAGCGCTATGGGGAAGAGGCCATCCTTAAATCCCTCAAAGGGGGACGCGAGGCCCTGGCTCAGAGCCTTAAAACGCGCAACCTCTACCCCCCCGACATCTATGCCCTGAGGCTGGCCGAGGCCATTGAAACTCTCTATTCGGCCAACGACAACCAGTCCATCGAGGTGTTTTTCGATGATCTCGAATTGTTGAACCGGGAAGGGCTCACCATCCGCCCCCACGAAGAGATCGAGGAAGAGCCCGAGGATATCGACGATCTTCTGGACGAGGATTTCGAAGCGGATTACGAAGAGGACGGGCCCATCGGCAACATCAACTCCCCCATCAAGATCGCGGACGACGATCCTGTGGACCTGGAAGACGAGATCTAGGGCCCCACGCACCCGCGCCTCCCTGGGCTCCGGGTTGCGCGGGCGGGAAGGGGGCGCGTGGCCGCGCCCCCCATGCGCCGGCGCACCCGGAGCCCGCGCAGGGTGACCAGCATCCACGCGGCGCGGCTGATCGCTGGCGGCGGTTCAAATCTCCACGCCCCCGTTTCCTCCCGACCCCGGGCCGCCAAGCCCACCATCCCAGGTTTCCTTCGGCCCTCTCCACGCGGGTTTTCCGGGAAGGAACCTCTTTTCCTGGCGCACCGGCTCCGGCCGGAAGGAGGGCGATTCATCGCCGATAGCCATCTTCGGCGGTTGGCTTGCCGTCCGGTATGACTTTGGTGTTGACTTGCCCAGGACATTCCTCTAACAGATATGAACGTTGTTTATTTTTTACAACCGTTACGTTTTCCAGTGTTCTACCGCTGTGGCGAGCGGTTAGATCCTCCAATTTTCCAGTGGACCAAAACGCACGAGGGCGATGTGCCTTGAGCGGCTCCATGCGCGACGCTCCGGCAGTGAACTGGATTGCGGGCCATCTGGCCACGTGCCTCGATCCCGCCGGCCGAAAACGGTTGCGGCCCCGGGTCCCATTGCACCACAGGCAACGCGTCGGATCCCATGAAGCCATGGCTTCCGCGATGCGCTCCTGACATCGATGGAGTGGCAAGAGGCTTCTTAAACAGCATCAAGGAGGTGCCGATGGAAAAGGAAAGGGAGTTTTACGCCAGGCTGGAATCCAAGGGCGTGTCCAGGCGGGAATTCATGAAGTTCTGTACCGCCCTGACCGCCACGATGGGTCTCTCCTCGTCGTTTGTGCCCAAGGTGGCCGAGGTGTTTGCCGCCCCGACCAAGCGCCCGGCCGTCATCTGGCTGCACCTGGGCGAGTGTACGGGCTGCTCCGAAGCGCTCTTGCGCTCCATGTACCCCTGGATCGACGAGCTGGTGCTGGAGATCCTATCGGTGGAATACCATGAAACCATCATGGCGGCCGCCGGCCATCAGGCCGAGGAAAACCTGCACAACGCGGTTGAAACCTACAAGGGGCAGTTCATCTGCGTGGTGGAGGGTGCGGTGGCCACCAAGTTCAACGGCGCCTATGGGCGCGTGGCCGGCAAATCCTTTCTGCAGATCGCCAAGGAGGTCGTGCCCCATGCCGCCGCCACCATTGCCATCGGTGCCTGCGCGGCTTACGGCGGTGTTCCGGCGGCGGCCCCCAACCCGGGGGGCTATATGGGCGTCGGGGAAGCCCTGGGGGTCAAAACCCTGAACCTGCCGGGGTGCCCGCCCAACCCCATCAACCTCGTGGGCACCATCGTGAACTACCTGCTCCTGGGAAAACTGCCGGCCCTCGACGATCTGGGGCGTCCCCTTTTCGCCTACGGCAAGACGATCCACGACCAGTGCCCGCGGCGGGGCCACTTCGAAAACGATGAGTTCGTGGAAGTGTTCGGCTCCGAAGAGGCCCGGCTCGGTTATTGCCTGTACAAGGTGGGCTGCCGCGGACCGGAGACCTACAACAACTGCCCCGTGGCCAAGTTCAACGACGGTACCAGCTGGCCGGTGGAAGCCGGCCACCCGTGTATCGGCTGCAGCGAGCCGGCCTTCTGGGACAAAATGACCCCCTTCTACGAGGAACTCTAATCCGCGACACCTGAGCATCGATTCGCCAATCGACCTCTTCAGGAAGGAGAGAAGCAAATATGAGCCAAAGAATCACGGTGGATCCAATTACGCGCATCGAAGGCCACCTCCGCATCGAGGTCGAGGTGGAGGGCGGCAAGGTTGTGAATGCCTGGAGCTCCGGGCAGATGTTCCGGGGCATCGAAATGATTCTGCAAGGGCGGGATCCGCGCGATGCACACCATTTTGTGCAACGCTCCTGCGGGGTTTGAACGTACATCCATGCACTGTCCTCGGTGAGGGCAGCCGAACAAGCGATGGGCGTCAAAATTCCCAAGAACGCGCGACTCCTCCGCAACCTCCTCCACGGGGCCCAATACCAGCACGACCACATCGTGCATTTCTATCACCTGCACGCCCTGGATTGGGTGGACATCGTCAGCGCCCTGTCGGCGGATCCCCAGAAGACCGCGGCCCTGGCCGACAATGTGAGCAACGCCCCCTGGGGCGGCACCGTCTATTTCAAGAACGTTCAGCAGCGCATCAAGACCTTCGTGGACAGCGGCCAACTGGGCCCCTTCAACAACGCTTATTGGGGACATTCGGCCTACAAGCTGCCGCCGGAGGCCAACCTCATGGCCGCCTCCCACTACATCGAGGCCCTGCGCCTCCAGGCCAAGGCCGCACGCATGCACGCCATTTTCGGCGGCAAGAACCCCCATCCCCAGTCCCTGGTGGTGGGCGGCATGACCTGCGTCGCCGACCTCACCCCCGACCGTCTGGCGGAATTCCTTTACATCACCAAAGAAACCCAGGATTTCATCAAGGGGGTCTACATTCCCGACCTGCTGGCCGTGGCTTCCTTCTACAAGGACTGGGGGGCCATCGGCGGCTGCAGCAACTTCCTGGCCTGGGGGGATTTCCCGGAAAGCGAAAAAGAGCCCGAAAGTCTCTACATGCCCCGGGGCGTCGTGATGAACCGGGATGTGGCCGGGGTGAAGATGGCCGATCCCACGAAGGTGACCGAGGACGTGGCCCGCGCCTGGTACGAGGCCGGCTCGCCGAAGCACCCCTACGAGGGCGAAACCAAACCCTTGCAGGAAGACGTCAAGTACCGCACGGGCGACAAGTACTCATGGATGAAAGCCCCGCGCTACAACGGCGAGCCCTGCGAGGTGGGACCGCTGGCCCGGGTGCTGGTGGCCTATGGCTACGGCCACAAGGACATTGCCCCGCTGGTCAACGACACCCTGAAAAAGCTGGACATCCCGGTTGCGGCGCTCTTCTCCACCCTGGGCCGCACCGCGGCGCGCGGCCTGGAAACCGTTGCCGTCGGTGAAAAGGTTCAGGGCTGGATGATGGAATTGATCGAGAACCTCAAGGGCGGCGATACGGCCACTTACGAGCCCAGCGAGCTGCCCGACGAAGGCATGGGCATGGGGCTCAACGACGTTCCGCGCGGCGCCCTGGGTCACTGGATCAAGATCAAGGACAAGAAGATCGAGAACTACCAGTACGTGGTACCCTCCACCTGGAACCTGGGCCCCCGTTGCGCCCAGGGCAAAAAAAGCCCGGTGGAAGAGGCGCTCATCGGCACGCCCATCGCCGATCCCAAGAAGCCCCTGGAAATCCTGCGGACCGTGCATTCCTTCGACCCCTGCATCGCCTGCGCGGTGCACGTCATCGATCCGCAGACCAACGAGGTTTACAAAATCAGAGTGACCTGACCCGGTCATTGGGGGTATCCGGCCGCTTTCAAGGGCCGGATACCCTTCCCCCAGCGGCGTCTTCGCCGGTGACCCGTCGGTTTCCCGCCCCGAAGGTATGCCCGCCGTCGCCCGGAATACCGCGCAGGACCGCACCGCCTCCATGCCGGCCTGTCTTCGGAAGGCCGTCGGGCAGCCCATCTGCGCTCACAGGCCTGCCTTGCGCCATGGCCCTTTCGGTGCTAATTAGCTTTCGCTGCGTTCCGCCCTGGAGCGAATCGGTTCGGGAACCAATTGAAAGGTGCCATGGCCACATCCGAACATGTGATGGTGTTAGGGGTCGGCAATATCCTGCTGACCGATGAAGGCTTCGGCGTGCGCGTTGTGGAACGCCTGGAGCAGACCTACGCGTTTCCCGACAACGTATCGCTGGTCGACGGCGGGGTGTTGGGCATCCACCTGATGGGCACCATCGCCTCGGCGGATCATCTGATCGTGGTGGATGCCGTGCGCAACCGCCAGCCCCCCGGAACTTTTCACCGCCTGGCCGGGGATGCCATCCCCAAACGCATCCTGGCGAAAAATTCCCTTCACCAGGTGGACCTGCTGGAAGCCCTGACCCTCTGCCAGGCGTTGGACAAGGTTCCCCAGACCATCATCCTGGGGGTGGAACCGGAAGATATCGAATCCTATGGCGTGGACCTGACGCCCACGGTCCAGGCCCAAGTGGACCCCATGGTGACCCGGGTGTTGCAGGAGCTGGCATTGTTGGGGGTCACTTACCGGAAGAAGGTGCCCTGATGTGCTTGGCCATTCCATCCCGCATCACGACCGTGGACGGCGATTTGGGGGTCGTGGACGTCGCCGGCGTGCAACGCACCGCGAGTCTGCTGCTCATCGAAAATCCCCAAGTCGGCGATTGGGTCATCGTGCACGCCGGCTTCGCCATCAAACGGCTGGATGAGGAAACCGCGCGGGAATCCTTGCAGTGCCTGCGCGAGGCGGCCCGCCTGTTGGAAGACGAGGGCGATGGTGAGGCTTGAGGTACGGGCCGGCGTGAGGCGCAAACCCTCCGCGGCCGCCTTGAGGGCATCGTCGTGGTTGGCATGACACCAGACCGCACCGCCCGCCAAATCCAGGTTCAGGGGATCGTACAGGGCGTCGGGTTCCGCCCCTTCGTCTATTCCCTGGCCCGGGCGCGGGGCCTGGTGGGGCATGTGGCCAATACCGCCGACGGGGTACTGATCCATGTCGAGGGCCCGCCGGAGAAGATCGCCCGCTTCGAGGCCGACCTGACGCGCGAGGCGCCCCCGCTGGCCCTGGTCACCGGGGTTACCAGCCACACGGCGGCCATGGCCCACTTCCCGGACTTTGCCATCCTGCCCAGTCAGGGAGCCCGGGAAAAAACCACCCTCATCTCGCCGGACGTGGCCACCTGCCCCGCGTGCCTGGAAGAGCTTTTCGATCCCGCGGATCGCCGCCACCGCTACCCCTTCATCAATTGCACCAACTGCGGCCCGCGCTACACCATCATCGCCGAGGTGCCCTACGACCGTCCCCACACCTCCATGCGGGCGTTTCGCATGTGCGACCGGTGCCAGTCCGAATATGACGACCCGGGCAACCGGCGCTTTCATGCCCAACCCAATGCCTGCTGGGACTGCGGTCCGCGAATGGCCCTATGGGACGACCGTGGCCGGGACGTGGAGGCGGCGGATCCCATCCATCAGGCCGCCCAGTGGCTGTCTGCGGGCCGCATCCTGGCCGTCAAGGGCCTGGGTGGGTTCCACCTCGCTGTGGACGCCGCAAACGAGGAGGCCGTGCGCCGTCTGCGCCGGCGCAAGCGGCGGGACGAGAAGCCTCTGGCCCTGATGGCCGCGAGCCTGGAGGCCATCCGGGCCTTTGCCCGCATCTGCCCGGAAGATGCCGTCCTTCTGACCTGCCCCCAGCGGCCCATCGTGCTGCTGCCCAAGCGCGAACCCAACCCCCTGGCACCCTCGGTGGCCCCCGACAACCGATTTTTCGGTGCCATGCTGCCTTACACCCCCGTGCATCACCTGCTGCTGTCGGCCGCTGCACAGCTCACCCTGGTGATGACCAGCGGGAACCTCAGCGAAGAACCCATCGCCATCGCCAACCAGGAGGCCGTGACCCGCCTGGGTGCCATTGCCGACGGCTTCCTGGTCCACGACCGCGACATCTACCTGCGCAGTGACGACTCCCTGGTCACCCGTGCCGATGGCCAGGTCCGCTTCCTGCGGCGCTCCCGGGGCTACGTGCCGGTGCCGGTTTTCCTGCGGGCCCCTGTGCCCTCCGTTCTGGCCCTGGGGGCCGAGCTCAAGAACACCGTCTGCCTCACCAAGGAGGATCGGGCTTTCGTGAGCCAGCACATCGGCGATCTGGAAAACCTGGCCACCTACGATTTTTTCCGGATGACCATCGCGCATCTCCAGCGCCTGCTGGACATCCACCCCCGGGTGATCGCCTGCGATCGCCATCCGGATTACCTCAGCACCCGTTATGCCCTGGAACAGACCGAGCTTCCCGTGGTCCAGGTCCAGCACCATCACGCCCACGTCGTGAGCGCCATGGCGGAAAACCACCTGGCCGACGGCCCCGTCATCGGCCTGGCCTTCGACGGCACCGGCTACGGCGACGACGGCAGCGTGTGGGGCGGGGAGATCCTGGTGGCGGATGCCCGCGGTTATGAACGCGTGGCCTCCCTGGCAGCCGTTCCCATGCCGGGCAGCGCGGCCGCCGTCCGGGAGCCCTGGCGCATGGCCGTCAGCTATCTCGCGGCCGCCTTGGGCGACACCTGCCTGGAGCGCCCCCTGCCCCTGCTGCGCACCGTGGAGCCGGGGCGCGCGGCACTGGTGTTGGAGATGGTGCGCAAGCGCATCAACGCCCCCTTGACCTCCAGCCTCGGGCGGCTCTTCGACGCCGTGGCGGGCATCGCCGGGGTGTGCCCGCGGGTGGCCTTTGAAGGCCAAGCCGCCATGGAACTGGAGATGCTGGCGACCGGGGCGCCGTCCACCCCTTACGCCTTCCAGTGGACGCCGCAGGACATTTACCGCCTGGATACCCGGCCGATCATCCGGGGGGTGGTTGCGGACCTGGAGGCCGGGATTGCCCTGGCCGCCATCGCCGATCGTTTCCATGCCACCCTCGTGGCCGGCTTCGCGGCCATCTGCCTCCGGATTCGCCGGGAGCGGGGGCTGGGGCGCGTGGTTTTCAGCGGCGGCGCTTTCCAGAACCGTCTGCTGCTCACGGGATTGGGCCGCGCCTTGCGCGCCGAGGGGTTTGAGGTTTTCAGCCACCGCCTGGTGCCCACCAACGACGGCGGCCTGGCCCTTGGCCAGGCGCTGGTGGCCGCCGCAAGCCTGGGTCGACGGACGGTGGGATAGGCCGGCATCACGCCGACAGGCAAGGAATACGCACATGACATCGACTTTGAAGCATGCCCACGAGTACCGGGACCCCCGCATCGCCCAGGGCCTGGTACGGCTGATCCGGCGTACCAACCAGCGGCCCGTGCGCCTCATGGAGGTCTGCGGCACCCACACCATGGCCATTTTCCGCCATGGCATCCGGGACCTCCTGCCCGAAACCATCAGCCTCCTCTCGGGCCCCGGCTGTCCGGTGTGCGTCACCTCCCAGCACGACATCGACACATTCGTGGCCTACGCCCAGCGGCCGGGAACCATCGTGGCCACCTTCGGGGACCTGCTGCGGGTTCCCGGCAGCCGATCCTCGCTGCAGGCCGCAAAAGCCGCCGGCCGGGACGTGCGCGTGGTTTATTCCACCATGGACGCCCTGGAGATCGCCCGCCAAAACCGCGGGCGGTCCGTCGTCTTTTTGGGGGTGGGCTTCGAGACCACCGCCCCCACGGTGGCCGCCTCGATCCTGGCCGCGCGCCAATCCGGGCTGGACAACTTCTACGTGGTGTCGGCCCACAAGACCGTGCCACCCGCTCTGGCGGCGCTGATGCAAAACGACGCCGTGGTCATCGACGGGTTCATCCTGCCGGGGCACGTGTCCGTGATCATCGGGCGCCGGGCCTACCAGGCCTTTTTCGATACCCACGGCACGCCGTGCGCCATCGCCGGCTTCGAACCCGCCGATATCCTGCACGCCGTCCAGCTGCTGTGCGCCCAGATCGAGACCGGCAGGCCCGCCCTGGTCAACGCCTACCCGCGGGCCGTGAGCGAGGGGGGCAACCCCCTCGCCCGGGAGGTCATGGCTCAGGTGTTCGCGGCCTCCGATGCCGAGTGGCGGGGCATCGGCCGGATCCCCGGCAGCGGGTTGTCCCTGTGCGCTGGTTTTACAGACCGGGACGCCCGCCAGGCCCTGCCGGTGGAAGTCCCCCCGGCCAGGGAACCCGCCGGGTGCGCCTGCGGGGCCATTCTCACCGGGGCCAAAACACCGCCCGAATGCGCCTTGTTCCGCAAGGCCTGCACCCCCATGAACCCGGTGGGACCCTGCATGGTCTCCAGCGAGGGCACCTGCGCCGCCTATTACCGCTACCACGGCTAATCCGCCCCGGCCGCCCCCGGAGCGCACCACGGAGGTCAACTGCGCCATGAACACTGAACGCGTATTGCTGGATCACGGCAGCGGCGGCAAGATTTCCCACCGCCTCACCACCGAGCTGCTCCTGCCGCTTTTCAACAATTCCATTCTGGCGGAGTTGCACGACGGGGCGATCCTGGACCTGGGCGGACGGCGTCTGGCCTTCTCCACCGACTCGTTCACCGTGGATCCGCTTTTCTTCCCCGGGGGTGACATCGGCGAACTGGCGGTCAACGGCACGGTCAACGATGTGGCCATGTGCGGAGCCGTGCCCCTTTTTCTCAGCTCGGCCCTGATCATCGAAGAGGGCTTTTCCATGGAGGACCTGCGCCGGATCCTGGAGAGCATGCAGCGGGCCGCAACCATCGCCGGCGTCCAGGTCGTAACCGGGGATACCAAGGTGGTGCCCCGGGGGGCCGTGGACCGTCTCTTCATCAACACCTCCGGAATTGGGCTGATCCCGGACGGGGTCCAGATCGGCAGCCGGCGGGCACGTCCCGGGGACCGCATCCTGTTGAGCGGCACCATCGCCGATCACGGCATGACCATCCTGACCCGCCGCCAGGGCCTGGCCTTCGAGTCCGATATCGCCAGCGACACCGCCGCCTTGAACCATCTGGTGCAGAAGATTCTGGCGCGCGGACCGGGGGTGCATGTCCTGCGCGACCCCACCCGGGGCGGCGTGGGCACCGCCCTCAATGAAATCGCCGCCGCCTCCGGGGTGGGCATGCGTATCCTGGAGGAACGCATCCCCTTGCGGGACCCCGTGGCCGGCATCTGCGAACTTTTAGGATTCGACCCCCTCTACGTGGCCAATGAAGGCAAGATGCTGGTGCTGGTGGCCCCCGAGGCGGCCGATGCCGTCCTGGAGGAGATGCGTCGCGACCCCCTTGGTCGGGAGGCCTGCCAGATCGGCGAGGTGCTGGCGGAGCGTCCCGGGCAGGTGGTCATGGAAACCCGCATCGGCGGCCAGCGGATCGTGGACATGCTGGCCGGCGAGCAGCTCCCGCGCATCTGTTGAGGGATATGGGCCGCCGGCGCGCGGTCGGGAAAAACGGAACCCGCATGATGCTTGGACACACCGTCAGCACCCATCGCCGGGGCCCGGGACGCTCCGCGGGGAAACCGCTCCGGGCCGCCTGGGCGGCCATTTTCTGCCTGATGAGCCTCGGCTGCGGGCTTACCCGGGAGGTCGCCATCAGCGGCCGGACCATGGGAACCACCTACCACATCAAGGTGGTGGCCGGTTATCTCACCCGCCTGGACACGCTGAAACAAGCCATCGAGCAGCGGCTGGACGAGGTGAACGCCAGCATGTCCACCTTCCGGAGCGACAGTGAGATCAGCCGCTTCAATGCCCTCGCCGACACCACCACCTACATGCCCGTCTCCCAAGGCTTCTACCGGGTGATGGAAACCGGCGCGCGCCTGCACCAGCTCACCCAGGGAGCCTGGGACGGCACCGTCGACCCCTTAGTGACCCTCTGGGGTTTCGGTCGCGTCCCTCAAGACCCGCGCGTTCCCGCCGCCGCGGAAATCGAGGCGCGGCGTCAAGCGGTGGGATTTCACCTCATCGACCTCTCCCGGCCCGGGCACCTGCGCAAGCTGCGGGCCGATGTTTCCCTGGATCTGGCCTCCATCGCCAAGGGGGATGGGGTGGACCGGGTGGCGGAGGCCATCCGGGCCCACGGCATCGAAAACTTTCTGGTGGAAATCGGTGGCGAGGTCTACGCCGGAGGCGTGCGCCGGGACGGGAAGCCCTGGCGCATCGGCATCAACCAGCCGGAGGCCGGGAGTTTCGACCAGGTGTACAAAGTGGTGACCCTGGGCGATGCGGCCTTCGCCACCTCGGGGGATTACCGTAATTTTTTCGAGGTGCGCGGCCGCCGCTACAGCCATATTCTAGACCCGCGCAGCGGCTGGCCGGTGAACAACGGGGTGGTGAGCGCGTCGGTCTTGGCCCCGGATTGCACGCTGGCCGACGGACTGGCCACGGCCCTGCTGGTCCTGGGCGCGGAGGCCGGACTCCGGGTGGTGGCTCAACTGGAGGGCGTGGAGTGCCTGGTGGTGGTACAGTCCCCGGACGGACGTCTCACCGGTTACCCCTCCTCCGGCTTCCAGACCGTGGACTGACCAGGGCCCCTGCGGGGCCCCAAAGGACTGCCATGCCCTTCTACATGCACAACCTGGGCTGTGCCCGCAATCAGGTGGACAGCGAGGTGATGCGCGGCCGCCTGGAGCGGGCCGGCTACGCCTTCGTCGAGGAACCCGCGGCCGCCGACGTCATCATCGTCAACACCTGCAGTTTCATCGAATCGGCCGCGGAGGAATCCATCGATGCCATCCTGGAGCTGGCCCTCCACAAGGCCCGGGGAAGTTGCCAACGCCTCATCGTGGCGGGATGCCTGCCGGAACGCTACCGCCAGGATCTGACGCGTGCCCTGCCCGAAGTGGATGTTTTCCTGGGTACGGGGGCCTATGATCGGATCCTCGACGCCGTGCGCGGAGTCGCCGAGGCGCGCAGCGGATGCCTCCTGCCCGACCCGGACAGCATCCGCCCCCAGAGTGGGGAGGCGCCGCGTGCGCTGGTCAACCCGCACTCGGCCTATCTCAAGATCGCCGAGGGCTGCGACCGTCACTGCACCTACTGCATCATACCCAAGCTGCGGGGGCGCCAGAAAAGCCGGCCACCGGCCGCCATCCTGGCCGAGGCCCGGCGGCTGGTGCACAGCGGGGTACGGGAGCTGGTGCTGGTGGCCCAGGACACCACCCACTACGGCAGCGATCTCTCTCCGCCCACCGATCTTGCCGCCCTGCTCCAGGAGCTGGCCCCCTTGGCCGAAAACACCTGGATCCGCCTCCTCTACGGCCACCCGGAAAGCCTCGATACGGCCGTCATCAAAACCATTGCATCCCACGGGAATATATGCTCTTATCTCGACATTCCCATCCAGCACGCCAGCGACGAGGTCCTGCGGCGGATGGGCCGCCGCTACGTCGGGAAGGATCTGCGGCTCCTTTTCGACCGCATCCGGTCCACCATCCCCGACGTCGCGCTCAGGACCACCCTGATCGTCGGCTTTCCCGGTGAAACCGATTCGGACTTCGCGATCCTGATGGATTTCATCCAGGCGGTAGGCTTCAACCACGTGGGGGTTTTCACCTATTCGGATGCCGCCGATCTGACCTCCCACCGTCTGCCCGACCATGTGGCTCCGGCTGTGGCCAAGAGGCGCCGCGACCGGTTGATGCGCCGCCAGCAGGAAATTTCGCGCCGGATCAATGCCGGCTTTCTAGGCCAGGCCCTGCCGGTGCTCATCGAGGAGCAGCCGGAACCCGGGCTGCTGGTGGGCCGGACGCCCTTTCAGGCCCCGGAGGTGGACGGTGTCACCTATGTCCACCTGCCCGCCCAAGCCCCCGAACCGCCTCCCGGCGCCATTGTCACCGCCTGCATCACGGACGCCATGGAGTACGATCTCGTGGGAAAACCCGTATGACCGATCTGAAAACCCGCATCCTGGGCCTGGTGGCCGCCGATCTCACGGCCATCGAGAGCGAGTTGAACCGCCACCTCAGCCCGCACCTGCCCCTGGTGGGGGAGGTCGCCGGCCACATCCTCTTCAGCGGCGGCAAACGCCTGCGGCCCCTGCTGCTGGTGCTGGGGGCCCGCCTCTGCGGCTACCGGGGCGATTACGCCACCACCTTCTCGGTCTCCCTGGAATACCTCCACGCCGCCACCCTGCTGCACGACGACCTGGTGGACGGCTCCCAGGTGCGCCGCGGCAAAACCGTCGCCCACCACATCTACGGTCCGGCCACCGCCGTCCTGGTGGGCGATTTCCTGCTGGCCCGCGCCCTGTCGCTGGCCGCCGGGACGGGCAACATCGAGATCATCCGGGTGGTGGCGGGCATCACCGAAAACATGTCCCAGGGTGAGATCCACCAGCTCACCCGCAAGGGAGACCTCTCCCTGACCGAGGACGAGTACCGTCAGGTCATCTGGCGCAAGACCGCGGTTCTCTTCGAGGGGGCCTGCCAGGTGGCCGCCCTCCTGGCCGGCGCACCGGCCAACCAGGTGGCCGCCCTGGCCAGCTACGGAGCGAATCTGGGCATGGCCTTTCAAATGGCCGATGACCTGATGGATTACCTCTCCGATTCCCGGGAATTGGGCAAGACCGCCGGGGCTGATCTGCGGGAAGGCAAACTCACCCTGCCCGTGATCGCCGCCCTGAAAGCCGCCCCTGCCAAGGACCGGCAGCGGATGGCGGCCATCATCGGCAATCCGGAGTTCACGCCGGACGACCTGCGGGACCTCGTCGGTTTGCTGGCGAGGCATGACGGCCTGCGCTACACCCGGGAGAAGGCCGAGGACCACATCCGCACGGCAAAGGCCGCGCTGGAGGCCTTTGCCCCTTCCGATACGCTGGATATCCTGCGGGACCTGGCCGATTACACCCTCTCCCGACGGGCCTGACAGGCCGTGGAAAGGACTTGCCGTCACATGGGGCGATACCCCACGCCGCCGACCGGATCATGGGCCCTGGCCTGCCTGGCCATGGCGCTAACTTTTTGCCTGACAGCCACGCCCCCGGCGGCCGCGGCGGCGCCCCATACGCGCCTGGTGGTGGGAACGGCCAAAGTCCAGGGAAACAACCTCAACGCCGCCAAGGAGGAGGCCCTCACCGAGTGCAAGCTGGCCGCCGTGGAGGCGGCCCTGGCCGACCTGCTGCCCCAGGCGATAATGGTGGATCGCCTGGCGGAGATCAACGCCGTCATCTATGAGCGGGCCGGTGACTTCGTCCAGGACTACCGCGTGCTCACCGATATCCGTTCCGATGGCACCTATCGCGTGCTGGTACAGGCAACGGTGGCGGTCTCCCTGCTGACCGACCGCCTGCGCGCGGCGGGGATGCTGTCCGCCGAGGCCGCGGCGGCCAACGCCATCCAGATCACGGTGCAGGGGACCGACAACCTCGCCAATGCCACCCTCTTTCGCAGCCGCCTGAAAGAAATCGAAGGCGTCGAGGACGTGCAGACACGCGACGTCATGACCGATCAGATGGTTCTGGTGGTCAACTTCCGCGGGCCGTCGGAGCGGTTCGTGGAGTCCCTGCTGCTGCTCAAACACAGCGGATTCACGACCCGGGTCTATACCGCCGCCCCCAATAACCTGCGCGTGGAGCTGGTACCGGCTCCCTGACGGGGGCGGGCGCGCGCCGCCAGCGCCTCGCCGCCCAGGTGAGTCACGCCCCCCCGGGCGCCCGGCCACAACCTTCTTCCGGATCGCGGATACCGCCCGTGCCGACCACCGGCCGCGCCGCGACGATGATCACACCGTGAGACAGCCCGGCTTCGTCATCAACGCCCCCAACCTCCTGACCCTTTTCAGGATTCTGGCCACCCCCCTGTTCATCATCTTCCTTATCCGGGAACAGTTCGGGATGGCCTTGCTGGTTTTCTCCCTGGCGGGCATCACGGACGGGCTCGACGGCCTGCTGGCCCGGGCCTTCAACCAGAAGACCGTCCTGGGGGCCCATCTCGACCCCGTGGCGGACAAGCTGCTCCTGACATCGGCCTTCGTGGCCCTGGCCATCCAGGGCTTGATTCCCAGTTGGCTGGCGGTGATCGTCATCAGCCGTGACGTCTTGATCCTGCTCGGCATCGCCATGCTGGCGCTCTTCCACGTGGAATTCGAGGTTCACCCCAGCCCCATCAGCAAATGCACCACGGCCGCGCAATTGGCCGCCGTGTTCCTCTCCCTGCTGAGCGTGCAATTCCCCTCCGTCCTGCCGGCCACGGCACCCACCCACTGGCTGACGGCCGCCCTCACCACCCTCTCGGGCCTGCACTACACCTATGTGGGGATCCGTATATTGCACGCCAGCGACCCCAAGGACAGCCCCTAGCAGCCTGTGGATAAACAAGTATAGGGTCGAAAGGCAAGGCGCGGCTCG
>DJGG01000116.1:18255-20200 GCA_002432195.1 Desulfobacteraceae bacterium UBA5852 | reverse complement strand
CCTTTCGGCCTGAGACGCAGTTTTTCCGCAGGCGGCTAGCCGGCTGTCGTGTCCCAGAGGAGCCGCCTGCGGCACGCGAGGACCACGATGCAGCCTTTCAGCCTGCCATGCGGCCTGCCGAAGCCCCGCCGGCGCAGGCGGCGCGGGGTCCTTCGGGGCCCCGCATAAGGGCTTGACAGGATCGGACCCCGAATGCTAATCAGCGGCCTTACGCATAAAGGCACGTAGCTCAGGGGGAGAGCGCTACCCTGACACGGTAGATGTCGGGAGTTCAAATCTCCCCGTGCCTACCACCAAAAAAAGCGGGGGGTTGCAGTCAAGCTGCAACCCCCCAATTATTTTGGCGGCCGTAGGAGTGCTGGACGAGTCAATGCGATTGAACGGTCCGGATACGGTCGGAGAACAGCTTGGCGCAAGTGGGGCAGTAGCGGTGGTGTTCCTTGAGGTGGGGGTGCGGATCCACTCGCTTTTCCACATGATCGAGGAACCGGAAGGTGGCGAACAGTTTGCCGCACCCCTCGCAGCGCTCCAGGGGATGGCGCCCGATCACCTCGTTGCGGATGCGTATGGTGCGCACCTGGCCGAGATCCTCGACCTCGATGGCCTTGGTGGGGCAAATGTTGGCGCAGGTTCCGCAACCGATGCAGCGCCCCTCCACCGGGACCACATAATTGTACCCCTCGCGCTTTTCCATCTTGAGCGCGCCGGGACCCACGATCTCCTTGCACACCCGCACGCACAACCGGCAACGGATGCAGCCGTCCGGGCGCGGGCCAAGGTCGATGCCGTGCGCCTCCGCCAGATCCCGGATGGCATGGGCCTGGGGGGCCATCTGCAGGAGGCGCAGGAAGGCCTGGCGGCGGGCCTTGACGACCGCTTCGGAGGCCGTGGCGATCGCCATGCCCTCCTCGGGCTTCAGCACGCAGGAGAGCATGACCGTCTCGCGCCCGCTCCGCCCGTGGACGCCAACGGCACAGAGGCGGCAGGCGCCCGAGGGACGCAGGGCCGCGTGGTAGCACAGGGAAGGAATCCGGAACCCGTTATCCCGGGCGGATTCCAATAGGCTGCGGCCTTCAGCGACTTCGAGGCGTGTGTCATCGATGGTGATGGTGACCATGTGGGGTTGATCCTTCCCTGCGCGTGCCGTCCCTGGCCGACATCCCCCGCAGGGCCTTTTGCGGGCCCCGGCTCAATCCGCGGCGTCGTGCAGGTTTCGAATGTAGCGATTAAGGGTATCGATTTCGCCGGTCAGGTCCGCCAGAGCGCAACGGACCAGGAGGCGCAGGTCCAGAACTCCCAGCAGGACGTCGCCCTCCATGATCGGCAGCAGGGTACCGTCATGGTCCAGCAGGCGCTGCAGGCCGGTATGCACGCTCTCGTGAGGGCTGGCCCGCACCCGCAGACCGGCGGCAACCTGCTCCATGGTCAGGCCTTCGAAACCCGGCCGGGGGCCGGCGAGAAGGCCCAGGGCATCGGCGGCAGCGAAAAGCCCCACCGCCAGCCCGCCCTGCACGACCACCAGGAAACCGGTCTGCTCCGCAACCAGCCGGGCCACCGCCTCGGCAACGCCGACCTGGGCGGCCACCGTGGGGGGCGCCGGCCGGCCGGCGGGCAACAGATCGCCCAGCTTCATCTCTCGGGGTCTCGCTGATGCCCCCCGTTTCAGTCATGATCCAGGGGGCGCAGACAATCCTGGGGCAGCCGGTGGGTGCCCTTGCCCTCCAGGCTGACCTCCACCAGGGCATCCGGGTCGTTGATGGCGGTGTCCGGGTCGGTCACGATGCCGTGCAGGCCGACGAAGGCATCCATGTAAGGTTCCCAGCTCTCGTCGCTGGAGCGCCGGAACAACTCGACTTTCTGCCCCTTGCGGAAAACCATGTCCGGTCTCCCCCCTCCTTGGATGGCTGCCGGTGAACCCCTCACCGGCGGTTAGCAGGCTGTGGAT
>DJGG01000116.1:639-18184 GCA_002432195.1 Desulfobacteraceae bacterium UBA5852 | reverse complement strand
GTTTATCCACAGCCTGCTAGCGATCGGTCTCCACCGCCGCGGCCGCCGCCTGCCGGGCGCAGGCGTCGCACAGGGACCGGCTGTCGGCCCGCAGGGCAATGGTGGCGTGCCGCTTGCGGACATATTCCAGATAACGCAACGGGCCGAGCACGGCTCCGCAATCCTCGCAACAGAGCAAGGCCTGACGGTTGAGCACCGTGCCACAGAGACTCAGCACCCGCTCGCCATCCCGATCCTCCATCCGCATGGCCCCCGTGGGGCAGTTGGCCGCACAGGCGCCGCAAAGGATGCAGCGCTCGGCCGTGGCCCGGAAATCGGTTTCCACCGGGTGGTCGAAATCGAAATAACCCATCTGTAGAGCATCCACCTTCATCTTGTCACGGCAGATTTCGACACAGCGCCCGCAGCGCAGGCAGATGTCGCAGCGCAGGCAGCGGCTGGCCTCGTCGCGCACCGCCGCTTCGTCGTAGCCCAGCTCCACCTGCTGAAAGGTGGTCCGGCGCCGGTCGATGTTCAGCAGGGGCATCTCGGGGCGTTTGAGGGTCATTTTGCGGTTGGCGGCGATCTCCCGGCAGGCCACCCGCCCCCGGCGCACCGGCACGGGGGGCATTTTCGGCTGGGGGAGGCCGGACAGATGCCGATCGATGGCCTCGGCGGCCCGTTTGCCGCCCCCGATGGCCTCGATGACCGTGGCCGGGCCGGTGACGGCGTCCCCCACGGCGAAGATGCCGGGTTGGTTGGTCTCCATGCTCACCATGTTGACATCGATGGTGTGCCGCCGGGTCCAGGCCAAGCCCGCCAACTCCTCCATCCCCGTTTCGTCCACCCGCTGGCCGATGGCCGCGATGATAATGTCCGTCTCCAGCAGAAAATCGCTGTCACGCACCGGCACCGGTCGCAAACGGTCGCTGTCGTCGGCCCGGACCATTTCCGCCCGCAGGCAGCGCAACCCCTGGAGCCGGCCCTCCGCCCCCACCACCTCTTTGGGGATGGTGAGAAAGGCCAGCTGGATGCCCTCTTCCTCCGCCTGCTCGACTTCCTCTTCGTCGGCCGGCATTTCGTGCCGGGTCCGCCGGTAGGCCAGGGTCACGGTCTCGCTTCCCAGCCGAAGGGCCGTGCGGGCCGCGTCGATGGCCACATTGCCGCCACCGATGACCACCACCCGGTGACCGGGGGCCCGGCGGTCACCCAGGGCCACCCGCCGCAGGAAATCCACGGCCTCCACCACCCCCGCGAAGTCGCCCTCTCCGGGAATCCCCAGTTTGAAGGACTGGTGCGCGCCGATGGCGAACAGAAATGCCTCGTAACCCTCCCCCCGGAGGGCCGCCAGGCTCGTGTCCACACCGAACCGGGTGTTGAAGCGGAATTCCACTCCCAGTTCCTGGAGCATGGCCACTTCGCGGTCGATGACCTCCCGGGGCAGGCGATACCGGGGAATGCCCAGCAGGATCATGCCGCCGGCGCTGGGCTGGGCCTCGATCACGCCCACGCCATAGCCCTTGAGGGCCAGGTAATAGGCGGCGCTCATGCCTCCCGGCCCGGCGCCGATGATGGCCACCTTTTGTCCCTTGTCGGACTCCCGCGGGGGGTTGCGGTACTGGCTCCGGGACAGGGCCCGCTCGGCGGCAAACCCCTTGAGGGGCTTGATGCCCACGGGCCGGTCGATGCGGCCGCGCACACACATGAACTCGCACGGGCGGGTGCACACCAGGCCGCAAACCCAGGGGAAGGGATTGTCCCGGCGGATGACCTCGATGGCTTCGGCGTCACGGCCTTCCCCGATGAGGGAGACATATGTGGGCACATCGATGCCCGCCGGGCAAGTCATCTGGCAGGGGGCCGGGGCCAGGCGCACGCAGTCCCCGCTGGCGCAGTTGTGCGTATCGATGTGGCTCTGGAAGACCTCCCGGAACTCGTTCAAAACCCCCAGGAAGGCCGCCCCTGTCTCCCGGGCCCGGGCCTCCCCCGGGTCCTGGGCCAACTCCCCGGCCAATTGGGCAATGGCCGGCAGATGCGCGTCACCCGCCCGCCCCCAGGCCACATCCGTGAGCAACTGGATGAGCTCCTCCACCCGGCGCTGGTTCTTGGGGTCCCCCAGGCGCTCGGTGGCCAGAACGTCCTCGAATGCGGCGATGCTCCGGTTTACCGGACAGCCGTTGTGCGCCATGGTGCTTCTCTCCACACCCACCTCGGGCTCAGGCGATCTGACTGTCAAGGGCCGCTATGGCCTGGGCGTGCCGCTGCTTGCGCACCTTGACGATCTCGTCCACCGCGGTGCCGAACTCCAGGCAGTGGGTGGTGCACACCGTGACACAGGCCGGCTTGAGACCGCGGTCCACCCGGTCCATGCAGTAGTCGCACTTGACCGCCTTGCCCGTCTCGGGATTCCACTGGGGCGCGCCCCAGGGGCAGGCCGAAATACAGGCCTTGCAGCCCACGCAGAGTTTGGCATCGATGAAGACGATGCCATCCTTGGCGCGCTTCTGCATGGCCCCGGTGGGGCAGGCCGCCACGCACCAGGGGTCCTCGCAATGGAAACAGGGCATGAAGACGTAAGTCGCCCGGGGCAGGCCGCGTACGAACTTGGGGCCCACCGTGATGATCTGGCTGATCTTGGGGCCCACCGGCAGGTTCTTGTTGCTTTTGCACTGGATGGTGCAGGTATTGCAGCCGATGCACTTCTTGGTATCCTGGAACAGGTAGTACTGGCTCATTCAGATCCTCCGCTTGCGGATGTAGCCCCCCGGGCTCAGGCCGCCTTGACCGTCACGAAAGTGTCGTGCAGCGCAGGGCTGCCCCCCACCATGTCGTTGATGTTTTCCTGGAGCACGCTGTCCGAAACGCCTTTGTTGTAGCAACGGGTGGCCGTTTGGGCCTCGTGGCCGAACCCGTGGATCATGAAAACGGCCTCCGGGTGGATGAGGTCGGTGACGTAGGCCTTGATGACCCCGGAACCCACCTGGGAGGCGATGGTCACGGGCTGGTTGTTGGCGATCCCCAGGGCCGCGGCCCGACGGGAGTTGATCCAGAGCGTATTTTCGGGGAAAAGTTCGCTGAGATAGGGATTGTTCTGGGTGGAGACGTGGGTGTGCAGCACCAGGCGCCCCACCACCAGGCGAAAGGTGTCCTTCCCCGTGGCCGGCACCGGCGTGTAGGCCGGGAATGACGGTTGGCCGGCATTTTCCAGCAAGGATGAGCGGAACTCGATCTTGCCCGAGGGTGTCTTGAACTTGAGACCGTCCCTGCGATCCCAAAAGATCTGGTCCTTGCCGTAGGCCACGAACCCCTTGGCGTCGAAGTCCTCCAGCTTGAAACCGGTGCCCTCGAGCTGCCAGCGCACCAGGTCCTCCATGGACGTGTAGGGAAAGTATTGGCCCAGGTCGAGGCGCTCGGCCAATTGCTTGATGATCATGGAATACTCGCGGGTGTCGTAGCGCGGCCCCACTGCCTGGCGCCTCAGGAAGAGCTGGGGCTTGAGGCCGTTGGCCTGCTGGATCCCGTCGGTGCGCTCGAAGTAGGTGGATTCGGGCAGGACCACGTCCGCGTACCAGGCCAAATCGCTGAAATTGACGTCCACGGCCACGATGAGATCCAGCTTTTCCATCGCCTTCTTGAAAAGGTTGGTGTCCGGAATGGACTTCAAGGGGTCGAGGCGGTTGATGATCAGGGCCTTGACGGGATAGGGGTCCTCGCTGAGAATGGCTGGCGCCAGCATCTGGGGGACGCCGTGGGCCGGGTCGGGCAACGGAAAATCGGGAGTGCCGACCTTGTCGAAGCGCACCGCCGTGGCCTTGGGCAATCCCTCCTGCTCGACCAGCTTGCGGGGCGGCTTGCCCTTGGCCTCCCCGGGGCCTTTCTTGAAAAAGATGCCGCCCTTGGCCTCCACGGACCCCATGAGGGCGTTGAGCATCAGAATGGAGCGCCGCAGATAGATCTCGTGGGCGTGATGCGCCCCGCGGTAGCCGTAATGGAAGATCACCGCAGGCTTGTCCTTGCTGATTTCCCGGGCCAGGGCCACGATTTCCGCCGCCGGAATACCGGTCTCGCCTTCCGCCCACTCGGGGGTGTAAGGCCGCACGAAGTCCTGCAAATCCTCCAGCCCCAGCACCCAGCGATCCACAAAAGCCGCGTCGTACAGCCGTTCCGCGAGGATCACGTGCATCAGGGCATAGTTGAGGGCCAAGTCCGTGCCCGGCCGGATCATCCAGTAACGGTGCGCCTTGGTGGCGGTCACCGTGACCCGGGGGTCGATGTAGGTCATGCGGGCGCCGTTCTCCAGGGCCTGGGTGAGGCTGTTGACCTCTTTTACCGACACCGCCTCGAAAATGTTGCGGCCGTAGAGCACGATGTGCCGGGTGTTCTTGTAGTCGATGCCCACCTGGGCGTCGGTGTGGCCGAAGAGGCTGCGGCAGGCTGTGTTCACGGACCCCTTGCACAGGGCGTCATGGCTGAAATGGTTGGGGGAGCCGATGGCCCGCAGAAAGGTTTTGCTCACGGGGGTGGCGAGATTCTGGCGCTCGCCCAGCGCCACGCTCTGCCCGCCGAATTCGTCGATGATCTTCTTGAGCCTGCCGGCCACCAGATCCAGAGCCTCGTCCCAGCTCGCCTTGCGCCATTTGCCTTCCCCCCGCGCACCCTCGCGGATGAGGGGCGTCTGGAGCCGCTGGGAGTCGTATTGCAGCGCGATCCCTGCCGCGCCCTTGGGACAGAGGCTGCCCTCCATGCCTGCCACATGGGGGTTGCCCTCCACCCAGCGCACCTGGCCGTTCTCCACCTCAATGCGGATCGGGCATCGCACCGAACACATGAAACACAGGCTGTAGATCTCTTTTCGCATGCCACTCCTCCTATTATTGCAAAACGATTCCGCCACAGAGACGGTCTTTAGGTTGTGCTGCCTTGGGAAGCCGCCCCCGGGGCGGGAAACGGCGAACCTTCGGGACGGGTGGCCAATGGCGGTGTCGCGGGGAAGGCCTCCCGAATCGATGCCTGCTTTGCAATTATCATTCCAAATACCTGCGCATCCGGACCAAGGCCCGACATTCCCTCGGAGCCCTTGCCCGTCGCCGGTTGCGCCGCATTGCGTCCTTAGCGAACTGGACCGGATCGTCGACGGACAAGGTTCCTGGGCGCAAGAATTCCATGGCACTGCCATCAGGAATTGGCCCGACGAAATCGAAGACCTCCCCGAAAGACAGCGCCCCCCATAAGGCCGGCATGGCGGAAAGTCGGCGCGCTGCGGTCAGGGCAACGCCGTAGTGCGCGAAGGCCCGTGTGGAAGCCGATGTCCGCCCTCCCCAGAGATGGGCTCGATCGGACGGGCAGGTGGGATCTGGCGGCCCTGGGAGGCGTTCTCCCGGCGGCGGTCCGCTTTCGGCGGTCGCTTCAGCGGCAACCCATCCCGTTTCCGGTGGTTGAGGAATCCAACGCCCTCTGCAGATGATCCCCGAAAAGCTCCGCCACGCCGGGGGTTTCCAAGAGCGCCTGGGGGCTGCTGACCACTTCCAACCCGCGGCACAGCAGGCGGCTTTTCCAGGACCCCGGGCCCTCGCCGGCCATGTCGCGCCAATAATGGGTTCCGGCCACGAGCATGAGGGGTCGCAGGCGCACCCGGCGGAAACCGGCATTCTGCAAGTGCTGGGCCACGCTGTCCGGTGTGGGTTCACCCTCCAGCAACCCCAGGCAGGCGCGGGCGCCGAAGCGTTCGCGGAGCCGCGCCCCCAGAACCTCGTATGCCAGGCCGCTGGGGTGCCGGGTGCCGTGTCCCACCCAGAGCACGGCGGTCTCCCCGGCGTCGTCCACGACGGGTGCCAGGGCGTCGCACAAGGCGGCCACATCGGCCGGCGCGCTCAGCAGGGGGCGCCCGATGGCCGCCCGGGGCTGGAACCGGCGCACCGTCCGGACCGCCTCGTGAAACTCCCCACCGCAGAGCAAATAGAGGGCCTGGACTACCGGCACCCGGCCACGGTCGCGGAGGGCGGCAAGCACCTCCTCCGGCGTGGGCGGCGGCCCCTGCCCGGGTTCCGGGATCCGTCCCCGGACGGCCCGGCCGGAGAAAGCCCAATGGATCTCGTGGGCCGGAAAACGGTCCCGGCAGACATGTTCCACGGACCGGTAAGGCTCCCGGGTCATTCGGCTGCTGCCGGAGGCCATCAACACGATGGGGGCCGGTGGGGATTCCTGGGTCGCCAAGGGGTCTGTTCCTGGGTTGCGGATTCGGAAAAAGGTGTCGCCAGTCCTCCTCTACCCCAGGGAGGCGTTTCCGGGCAAGACCCGGCCGGCCTAGTGCGGGTCGGAAACCTGGAGGCGATCATCCGGCAGTCCCGGCGACCGTGCCCCCCTCAGCCCAGCAGGTAGTAAACCCAGCCCACCAACACCAGGCTCACCACCCGGAAGGCCTGCCCCAGCAGAAGGATTTCGGTGCCCATGCGCGGGGCGAAAATCCCGACGTATTGGGGCAGTTGGTGGCGCAGGGCGCGAACGGGAAAGGCCAGGACGTTGCCCATGAGCAGGGCGATTACCGTCTGTTTGACGGTGAGCACCCCGGCCTCCATGAGGGCCCCGGCGGCCGCAAACCCGGAGGTGAATTCCGCCACGAAGCTCAGGGCCACCACCGACAGGGACTCCATGGGCATGACGGCGCTCGTGGCGCTCCGGTTGAGGAGGCCTTGCAGGGCCGCAAACCCGCCCGCCGCGCCGACCACAAAGACCAGGACATAGATGGGGATCACATAGAGGGCCACGCGGGTCAGGCGCACGGGAAGTTTCCGCCGCAGCCCCTCCACCAGCCCCGGGGTGCGGGACGCGGCTCCCGGGGGTGCTTTCGCAGAAAGCGTCCGGGATGCCTGGGGCGGCAGGGCCAGGCGCCCCCAGAGCAGCAGGACACCCGTGCGCAGGAGGGCGGCCAGGAGGGTGAGTGCGTAGTAGAGAACCCCGGCCAGACCGGTCAGGGGCAGGACGATGAAAAAGGTGCTGGGCAGGTGCAGGAAGTAGGCGGGCAGCTGGTTGACCAGGTTGGTGAGGACCAGCTGCCGCTTGGTGATGGCGCCTTCCTGGAAGAAATCGTAGAGCATGGCATTGGCCGTGGTCCCGGAGAACCAGGCCGCCGTGAAGGCCGCGCCGCAGCGGTCCCCCAGGTGCCCGAAGTGGAAGAGCGGCCGGGCCAGGACGGCCAGCCGGCGGGTCCAGCCCAGGATCTCGATGGCCTGCCCCACGGCGAGCCCCACCAGGATAAAACCGTGGAGGCGCAGCAGCGGCCAGACCAGCCGGCGCATCAGGGTGTCGCTGTGCAGGTCTTCCACCCAGACCAGGGCCGCCGCCACCATGAGGACCGCCAGGCCAAGGGAAACCGCCAACGCCCCGTAAGGGGGCCTAGAGTTCTTCCGGGCCATGGGGACGTTCCCGTTTGGCGATGATCAACGTCCAGTAGTTGGGGGCCCGGGAGGCCAGCTGGCGGATATCGGCCACCACCTCCTGGTCGGGCATCCCGCAGCGCACCACCCCGGTGCTGGCCGCCAGCAGATGGGCCTCCTCCAGCGCCTGGCAGATCGCCCCCACGTTCCGGTAGGCTTTCAGGATCACCACGTTTTCAGCATGGCCGTTGAGGCACCGGATCCGCTCGGTGCCCTGGGTGCCCGCCATCACCAGGAGGGATTCGTCCCCCTCCACGAGGGGGGTGTTGAGGGCGGCGGCCGAAGCCTGGTAGGAGGTGATCCCCGGGATGGTGATCACGGGCAGGTCCGGAAAGCCCTTTTGGAGGGCGCGCAGCACGTAACCGTAGGTGGAATAGGTCAGGGGATCCCCCAGAGTGAGGAAACAGGCGTCCGCACCCGCCATGAGGGTGGCGGCAATGACCGCCGCGTTGGCGTCCCAGGCCGCTTCCTTGGACTTGCGGTCCTTGGTCATGGGGAAGGGCAACTGCCGGATCACGGCGCCTTCCGGAAGGTGGGGGGCGGCAATCCGCACCGCCAGGCTGTAATCGTTCTTGGAAGAGGCGGCCGTGAAGACCCTCCGGGTCCGCTGCAGGGCCTTGACGGCCTTGAGGGGGATGAGGTCTGGGTCTCCCGGTCCCACGCCGATGCCATAAAGGGTTCCGGTCTGGCTGTCCATGGGTGTGTTCCTGTCGATCCGCGGCACCGGACGGGGCGCCGGGTGCGGCGGACGGTTAAGGTTGGGCGGCCGGGGGGGAGGCCCCGCAGGGGGCTTCCGTGGGCTCCAATCCCGCTCGAATCAGAATCTCGGCACCCCCATCGCAGAAGGTCGCGGGGTAGAGGGTGGCGCCGATGGTCCAGATGCCCAGCAGCAGCCGCAGCGTGGGCCTGGAGACGATGGTCTCGTCGATCAAGTGGATGCGGCCGTCCCGGACGGCGCGGATCAGCTCGAAACCGGGCTCGTTGCGGATGCTGTCCAGGGTCGGGCGGTTCATGGCCCCCACCTGGGCCAAAAAGACGTCGATGCTCTCTCCCCGGGCGAGCAGCCGCTCCTTGCCGTAAAAGGCGATGTTGGTGGTGCGCACTTGTTCGGCGTCTGCGGCGGCGTTGACACCCCCGGCGGTTTCCAGGGCGAAAATGGGCATGGAACCGGGCTGAAAGGTCTTCATGGCCTCGTGGACGGCCTCGAAATAAACCCGCTTCCGGGGACCGGCGGTGCGGCCCAGTTCCTGGAAGGCCGCCACCGCCTCCCGGAAGGTGCACACCATGGCCTGGGCCTGGGGTTCCCGGCCGGTGAGCCGTCCCAGGGTGATCCAGTAGGCGGCCATTTCCTCGGCGTTGGCCGGCTGGAGCGAGACCACGGCAATGCCGTGGCGCTCCAACTGGCGGACCAGGGTATCGTAACCCCGGTCGATCATGGGGCGGATGAGCACGAGGTCCGCCCGGGCCGCCAGGTATTTCTCGGGCCCGTCGTGGTAGGAGAACACCGGGCGACGGGTGGCCTGGGGGGGGTAGACCTCGTGGGGGCTCACCCCGATGACGGCTTCGTCCAGCCCCAGGGCGAAAAGGTTCTCCGTGTGCGCCCCATACAGCGAAACGATGCGCCGGAAGGGCTCCGCGAAGCGGATTTCCCGCCCCCGGTCATCCCGCACCGCGGCCGCCGGCGCCGCACGGGCCCCCGCCAGGACCAGCAGAACCGCCAACCCGCCCGCCCACGTGTGCAGCGCCCCTCGTTGCATGGTTCAGCGCCTGTAGCTGACTTGAAGCGTGCCGCCATCCGGATCCCGGCTGACCCGGGCGCTCACGCCGAAGACCGCCGCCAGCGTTTCCGCGGTCAGTACCTCCGCGGGCGTCCCCTGGGCCGCCAGGCGCCCGTCCTTCAGAAAGAGCAACTCGTCGCAGTACATGGCGGCCAGGTTGATGTCCTGGAAAACGGCCAGCACCGTGTGCCCCTGCCGCCGCACCCGCTCGGTGGTGAGGTTCAGGAGATCCAGGGCGTGCCGGATGTCCAGGTTGGAGGTGGCCTCGTCCAGGAACAGCACCGGGGTGCTCTGGGCCAGGGCCCGGGCGAACACCACCCGCTGCCGCTCCCCGCCGGAAAGGGAGGTTACCGGCTGCTCGGCCAGCCGGCGGGTGTCGGTCTGGTCCATCACGCTTTCCACCGTCCGGTGGTCCGCCGCGGACGGCGGAGTGAAGCGCGGCATGTGCGGGTAGCGGCCCATCATGATGGTCTCCCGGGCGGTGAAGGCGAAATTCACGCTGAAATCCTGAGGTACCAGGGCGATCTCCCGGGCCAGGGCCCGGCGTGAGCGCGCCGCCAGGTCGCGCCCCTGGAAGGTGATCCGCCCGGCCTGGGGCAATTTCAGGCCCGCCAGCAGATCCACCAGGGTGGTCTTGCCGCAGCCGTTGGGCCCCAGGAGTCCGTGGAACCGGCCGACCCCCAGTTCCAGGGACAGATCCGCCAGCACGGGCCGCGTCCCGTAACGGAATTCCAGGCCCTCGGTGCGGAATAGCGCCGCCTCACCCGCCATGGCTCACCGCCGGCCCCGCTGCTGGCGGCGAAAGACCCAGCAGAAAAAAGGGCCCCCGATGAGGGCGGTGAGCACCCCGATGGGGACCTCGTGGGGCAGCACCGCCCGGGTCACGGTGTCGGCCGCCAGCAGCATGAGGGCCCCGGTGAGGGCGGCCAGGGGGATCAGCCGACGGTTGTCGGGGCCGGCGGCCATGCGCACCAGGTGGGGCACCAGGAGCCCCACGAAGCCGATGATGCCCGCCACGGCAACGCAGATGGCCGACACCAGCGAGGCCGTCACCAGGAGCCAAAGGGTCACCTGGCGGGTGTTCACCCCCAGGGAGGCGGCGGCCCGGTCCCCGAGGGCCATGAGATTCAGGTCACGGCCGAACACCATGAAAACCACCACGCCGAGGGCCAGGGCGGCGGCCACCAGAAGCACATCGAACCACGTGCGGGAGGCAAAGCTCCCCATGAGCCAGAAGATGATGATGCCCACCTCCTCATCGGCCAAATATTTCAGGAAGCTCAGGCCCGCCGCGAGAATGGCCGCCACGATGATGCCCGAGAGCACCAGGTGGGTGGACCCCATGCCGCCGGAGCCCGATGCCAGGTAGATCACCAGAAACAAGGTGGCCACGGCCCCGGCGAAGGCGAACAGCGGCACCGAGAAGGCCCCGGCCAGCTTGAGGTTCAGGAGCAGGGCCACCGCCGCCCCGAAGGCCGCCCCCGCGGAAACCCCCAGTGTATAGGGGTCGGCCAGGGGATTCAGCAGGATCCCCTGGAAGACGGCGCCGGCGGCCGCCAGGCCGCCTCCCACCAGGGCGGCGGTCAATATCCGCGGCAGGCGCACGTCCCAGACCACCACGGGCGCCACGGCGTCCATCCCCTGGAGCAGCTCGGGCCGGTCGAAAAGACCCGCGTAAATAATGGTGGCCACCTGGCGCGCCGGGAGCTGGACAAACCCCAGGCGGGCGGAGAGCACCACGGCCCCCGCCAGGGCCGCGGCCAGGAGGAGCACCTGGAAGCCGAAGCCCAGGCCCCGGCGGGAGCGGCCCCCCACGGCAAGCGACCGCCGGGGCGGCATGGGAGCGTCGGTTTGCATGGTATTCGGCTGTTCCTCTGCGCAGCGGCAGGCCGTCGATCCGCCAAGGGGGTCGGCGTGCCCGCCCGGGAGTTCCTGCCGTCTGTGGGCGTCGGTCCCGGAACCGGCCGCCCGGGTCGGGGTCGACGGCGCGCTCCAAAAAGAAAAGCCCTTCAAGCAAAACATTGCTTGAAGGGCTGCACCCAGCTTGCTTTGGCCCCTTAGCGCCGAACGCCGTTCCGTTGTACCGCCGCAAAGAACGGCCTCGCAGGTCAAGGCAGGTCTTCTGGCTCCCGGATCCCTCTCCCTCCGAACCTTCCCACAGGGTTGGCCCTGCAGTGGCTGCCTCGGAGTTCGTCCCCGGTTACAGCGGCGGGACCGCTCCCGACTTGCACGGGATTCCCCTCGAACGGACCGACCGTGGTGCATATTCGCGCCACGCGCCAGCCGGACGAGCCGTTGCGGCACCTTGACGCTGTATCTCTATGCGATCCCTCCCTGGTTGTCAAGGCACGCGCGACGGCAGTACCCGGCCCCAGGGGATATGCGACTGGGGGATATGCGACTTGACTTGCTCCCTGAAACTCTTTATGAATTGGGTCGCTTAAAGACCTGTGCCGAAGAAAGGCACCGATACTTGGCCGAGGCGGCAGACAGCCGATTGCGCTGCAGTCCGCCTTTTGTATTCCACCGCTGCAGCCCTGCAGGATCGCCCAGGCCCCATGAAAACGCTGCTGAAAGAATTGATCCGCCATGCGGCGGACCGGGCCCATGCCGCCGGTGCCCTGCCCCACGACCTCTTCCCCGAAGCGGAAATCGACGTGCCCAAGGTGGAGGCCCATGGCGACTATTCCACCAATTTCGCCCTGGTGGCGGCGCGGAGCCAGAAAATGGCCCCCCGGCAGGTGGCCGAAGCCCTTTGCGCCCATATCGCCGACCCCCACGGGCTCCTCGCGCGCACCGAGATCGCCGGGCCGGGGTTCATCAATTTCTTCCTGCGTCCTTCGGCCTGGCTGCCCCTGCTGGCGGCCGTGCACGACCAAGGTCCGCGCTACGGTTCTTCGGACCTGGGGCGGGGGACCAAGGTCCAGGTGGAATTTGTCAGCTCCAACCCCACCGGCCCTCTTCATGTGGGCCACGGCCGCGGCGCCGCCGTGGGGGACAGCATGGCCCGCATCCTGGCCGCCAGCGGCTACGCGGTCCAGAAGGAGTACTACATCAACGACAGCGGCCGTCAGATCCAGACCCTGGGCCGCTCGGTACTGCTGCGCTACCGCCAGTTGGCCGGAGAGGCCGTGAGCTTCCCCGAGGACTGCTACCAGGGGGATTACATCGTCGACCTGGCCCGGGAGTTGCGGGCGCGGCACGGCGATGCCCTGCTCACGGCCGAGGAGGCGGAGGGCGTGATGCGCTGTGCGCGCTACGCCGCCGACACCATCACCGCGGGCATGCGCCAGGACCTGCTGGATTTCGGCGTGGCCTTCGACCGCTGGTACAGCGAACAGAGCCTCTACGATACGGGACGCGTGGAGGCCAGCCTGGAGGCCCTCCAGGCCCGGGGGGTCGTCTATCCCCAGGATGGCGCTCTCTGGTTCAACACCAGCGCCTTCGGTGACGAAAAGGACCGGGTGGTGGTGCGCAACAACGGCCAGACCACCTATTTCGCCTCCGATATCGCCTATCACCAGGAAAAATTCGAGCGCGGGTTCGACCGCGTCATCGACGTCTGGGGGGCGGACCACCATGGCTACATTCCCCGCATGAAGGCCGCGGTCCAGGCGTCCGGGGTGGACCCCGCGCGCTTCGAGGTCATCCTGGTCCAGATGGTCAACCTGCTGCGGGGGGGAGCGCCCGTGGCCATGTCCACCCGGGCCGGGGAGTTTGTCACCCTGAGCGACGTGATGAAGGAGGTGGGCCGGGATGCGGCCCGCTTCATTTTCCTGACCCGCAGTGCCGACAGCACCCTGGATTTCGACCTGGAGGTGGCCAAACAGAAGACCAACGACAACCCGGTTTTCTACGTCCAGTATGTCCACGCCCGCATTTCCAGCATCCTGCGCAAGGCGGAGGGCACCGGCCTCGGGTTCACCGGTTGGGATGCGGCCGGCGCCACCTGCCTGGATACCCCGGACGACATCCAGCTGATCAAGACCCTGGGGCGCTTTCCGGAAATCGTGGCGGCCAGCGCCCGCCTGCTGGAGCCCCACCGGGTGACGTTCTACCTGCTGGACCTGGCGGCGGCCTTCCATTCCTATTACAACCGCCAGCGCGTGCTCACCGATGCGCCGGCCCTCACCCGCGCCCGCCTGTCGTTGATCACGGGGGTGCGCCAGGTCATCCGCAACGGCCTCGAACTGCTGGGGGTATCGGCCCCGGACGTCATGTAGACGCGTGGGACGGCATGCGCCCCGCACCGCAGAGGCATCCCCGCCGCCCGTCGGGAGCCGCACGGCATGAACCAGACCTCGATTCCGGAGGAAGGCCCGCCCCGCACCCGCGGGCCGCGCCCACGCAAGGCCATTTTCTGGCCCCTGATGGGCCTGCTGGCGCTTTGCGGGTGGGTCTTCTTCCTGGGGGTTCTGGTGGGGCGGGGCACGGCCCCCGTGGAGTTCGATCTCCAGGCCCTGGAAGCCAAGCTCCAGGCCCTGCGGGAACAAATCCTGCAAGAACAGGAATCCCAGTTGCAGGCGTATTCCGAAGGGGGGGGGCCACCCTCGGACCTGGAATTCTACGAAGCCCTGAAAGGCGCCCAGGAGGCTCCGCGCATCCGGCCCGACACTGTGGCGAGCATCGAACGCGCGGCGGACGGAGCAGGCGCGGCCCTGGGGGAAACGGACACCGACATCAAACGCCCGCGGGCGGACCTGAAGCCCAAACTTTCCGCCCGCTCAACGGCAACGGCGCCGACGGCGGCACCCTCGCCGGTTGCGGCCCCGGCCCCTGCCAAAGCCGCGGTCGCCGGGGCGCCGGCCTCCCAGGGGCCCCTGTGCATCCAGGTGGCCTCCCTGCAGGAGGCCGACCGCGCCGACCAGATGGTTCAAGGACTCCGGGCCCAGGGATTCGCCGCCTACACGTCGACGGTGACCATCCCCGGCAAGGGGGTCTGGTATCGCATCCGCGTGGGGTCCTTCCAGCGCCGTGAAGACGCCGCCGCAACCCTGCAAGGTCTCAAAGCCAGGGGCCTGAACCCCATCGTGGTGTCCCGCTGAAGGTCCCCGCGGCGCACGGCCCCGACCAAGCCGTGGAAAGGCAGAAACATGAACATCACCACGCAGGAGGTGCTCCAGGTGGCCGGCCTGGCCCGTCTGGAGCTGGACCCCGCGCATCTCCACCGGATCGTCTCCCAGATCCAGGACATCCTGGCCTACATGGCCACCCTGAACGCCCTGGACACCACGGGCGTGGAACCCACATCCCACGCCATCGCGCTCACCAGCGCCTTCCGCGAGGATAAACCCGGGGAGCACCTGGAGCGGGAAGAAGCCCTGTCCGGGGCCCCGGAACGGGACGCCGAGAGCTTCCTGGTGCCCCGGGTTATCGGATGAGGAGCTCGGCCCCAGCCATGCAACCCTTTCAATTGACCATCGAAGCCGCCGCGAATCTGCTGGCGCGCCGGGAACTGTCGGCCGAGGAGCTGACCCGCTCCGTGCTCGAACGGGTTGACGCCGTAGAGCCCCGGGTGGAGGCCTACCTCACGGTGGACGCGCCCGGTGCCCTGGCCCAGGCCCGGGAAGCGGACCGGCGCCTGGCGGCCGGCGATGCCGGCCCCCTGACCGGCATTCCCCTGAGCCTCAAGGATGTGCTCTGCACCCGGGGGCTGCGCACCACCTGCGGGTCGCGGATCCTCGAAAACTTCGTGCCGCCCTATGACGCCACGGTGGTGGAACGGCTGCGGCGGGCCGGGGCCGTTCTGGTGGGCAAAACCAACATGGACGAATTCGCCATGGGGTCCTCCACGGAGAATTCCGCCTTCAAGCCCACCCGCAACCCCTGGGACACGCGCCGCATTCCGGGCGGCTCCAGCGGGGGCGCGGCCGCGGCCGTGGCGGCCGACATGTGCCTGGGCGCCCTGGGGTCCGACACGGGTGGCTCCATCCGCCAGCCGGCTTCCCATTGCGGCGTGGTGGGCCTGAAGCCCACCTATGGCCGGGTGTCCCGCTTCGGCCTGGTGGCCTTCGCCTCCTCCCTGGACCAGATCGGCCCCCTGGGCAAATCCGTGGCCGACTGCGCGCGGATCCTGGCCGCCATTGCCGGCCATGACCCCCGGGATGCCACCTCGGTGCCGGAGACGGTGCCGGATTACCAGGCCGCCCTGACGGGCGACCTGCACGGCCTGCGCATAGGGATCCCGGATTTCGCGGCCATCGGAGGCCTCGACCCCGCCGTGGCCCGCAGCGTGGCGGCAGCCATCGGCACCCTCGAATCCCTCGGCGCGCGTCAGGTACCGGTATCCCTGCCCCACACGGCCTACGCCGTGGCCACCTACTACATCATCGCCCCCTCGGAGGCCTGCTCAAACCTGGCCCGCTACGACGGGGTGCGCTTCGGCGCGCGCGCGGGCGGCCAGACGGATCTGCTGGAGATGTACCGGGCCACCCGTTCCAAGGGATTTGGCGAAGAGGTCCAGCGCCGTATCCTGCTGGGCACATACGCCCTGTCGGCCGGCTACTACGATGCTTACTACCGTAAGGCGTCCCAGGTGCGCACCCTGATTGTCGAGGATTTCAAGCGTGCCTTCGCCGCCTGCGACGTGCTCGTCTCGCCGGTGGCCCCCACTCCGGCTTTCCCCATCGGCGCCAAGGCCGACGACCCCTTGACCATGTACCTCTCCGACATTTTTACCATTCCGGCCAACCTCGCCGGCATTCCGGGCCTGGCGGTGCCCTGCGGCTTCGCCGACGACGGACTGCCCGTGGGACTGCAGATCCAGGCCCGCCATTTCAACGAGGAAACCCTGCTGCGGGTGGGGCACGCCTTCGAGCAGGCCACCGATTTTCACCAGCACAAGCCGCCCCTTTGAGCCGCCCCTCAAGGGGTGCAGGACGGCATTGGGTCCGCCCAGCGCCTCAACCATCCAAGGAGGATAGACCGTGGCCCTGCAACCCCAAGGTGAAAGCATTCGCAAGGCTGTTCAATGGATTTCCGAGCAGCGCCGGGACAACCCCGGCCAGCCCCTCGCAGACCTTTTGGACGAAGCCGGGGTGCGCTTCGACCTCAACCCCATGGAAGCCGAATTCCTGGCCCGCACCATCCGGGAGGGCGCCGCCTGAGCGCCGCCGCCCAACCCCGGCCTAATAGGACTCCACCCCCATGGCACGCGTGCGGATTCTCCCCGACATCCTGGCCAACAAGATCGCCGCCGGCGAGGTGGTGGAACGCCCCGCCTCGGTGGTCAAGGAATTGGTGGAAAACGCCCTGGATGCCGGCAGCCGGCAGATCACGGTGGACATCGAAGCCGGGGGGCGCACCCTCATCCAGGTGGCCGACGACGGCGCCGGCATGCCCCGGGACGACGCGCTGCTGGCCTTGGAACGCCATGCCACGAGTAAGATCGCCCGGGACGAGGACCTGGCGGCCATCAGGACCCTGGGCTTCCGCGGGGAGGCCCTTCCCAGCATGGCCGCCGTCTCCCGCTTCACCCTGGTCACCCGCCCGGCCGGCGCGGAGGCCGGCACGGAAATCCGCATGACCGGCGGCAAGCTGGAAGACGTGCGCACGGTGGGGGCCGCCCCCGGCACCCTGGTGCGCGTGGCCGATCTTTTTTTCAACACCCCCGCCCGGCGGAAATTCCTCAAAAGCATGGCCACCGAGATGGGGCATATCGGCGACAGCCTGGCGAGTCTCGCCCTGGCCCACCCCCAGGTCCATTTCCGCCTGACCCACAACCGCCGCCGGGTGAAGGACTGGCCCGCCGTGGGCGATCCCCTGGACAGGGCCGTGGACGTCCTGGGGGGCGAGGTGCGCCGGGAATTGCTCCCCCTGGAATTGGAAGCCGAAGGGGTGGCGGTCACGGGCTGGATCGCCGGGCCCCGGGTCCAGCGCGCCACCGCCCGTGCCCTCTACACCTTTGTCAACGGGCGCTTCGTGCGGGACCGCACCGTCCAGCACGCCGTGCTCCACGGGGGACGGGAGCGCTTCATGCGGGGCCAGTACCCCGTGGCGGTCTGTTTCCTCAGCCTGCCGCCGGGGGAGGTGGACGTCAACGTCCACNNACCCCGCCAAGCACGAGGTGCGCTTCGCCCGGCAGGCCTTCGTGCACGGCATCGTGGCCGGCGCCGTGGCGGCGGCCCTGGCCGGGGCCGGCCGCCGGCCCCCTTCACCCGGCGATCCGTCCGCGCCGCTGCGGTCGGAAACCGGCGCCGGCGTGGCCGAAAACCCGGCCCCCTTCCGCGCCGCAGGGCCGTTTCCGTCCCACCAGCCGTCCTGGCGGCCGGCCGGACCGGGCCATTTTCCGACCCCGGCGATCCCCCCGGGCCACGCGCCGTCCCGCACGGATGGCGGCCTCCAACCGGGATTGTG
>DJGG01000116.1:0-617 GCA_002432195.1 Desulfobacteraceae bacterium UBA5852 | reverse complement strand
TCCGGGACCTGGTGTTCATCGGCCAGTTCCGGGACACCTACCTCGTGTGCCAGGGGACCGACGAGCTGGTGATCATCGACCAGCACGCGGCCCACGAGCGCATCACCTACGAACAGTTGCGCCGCCGGGCGGAGACGGGCAATGCCGCGGCCCAACGCCTGGCCGTCCCCGAAACCCTGGACCTGGACTTCCGCGAGGCCGCCCTGCTCACCCGCCTGGCCCCGGAGCTGGTGCGCATCGGACTGGAGGTGGAGCCCTTCGGCGGCACCAGCTTCATCGTGTCCGCCGTCCCGGCCCACCTCGCCGGTGTCGCGGCCGGCCCGGCCCTGCGGGACATGCTGGCCGATCTGCTGGACTCCGGCGCCGACCCCGACCTGGAGGCCACCTTCGACCACTGCCTCAAGCTCATGGCCTGCCACGGGTCCATCCGGGCCGGCCAGCCCCTGGACGCGCGCCAGGTTCGGCGGCTCCTCGCCCAACTGGACGAGTGCCTCAATCCGGGGCACTGCCCCCACGGCCGGCCCACCTGGGTGCGCTGGAGCCGGGGGGACCTGGAAAAGGCCTTCGGCCGCCAGAAATAGCCCCTCTAAACGCCGACGCCGGAGGGGTACCCCTCC
>DJGG01000288.1:12170-15327 GCA_002432195.1 Desulfobacteraceae bacterium UBA5852 | reverse complement strand
GGTCGGTGAGCACCAGGTCGAATTCCTCCTGTTCGAAACGGCTCAGGGCTTCCAGCCCGTCGTGGGCCGCCCTGGCGTCGCACCCCAGGGCGGCGAGCATCCGGCAGACAAGGGTGAGGACGAGGCGGTTGTCGTCGGCTACCAGGATCTTCACTTTATATTCATCGGCCATGCCTGGATCTCCTTTCCTGCTCCCGGCCGTCGGCCCCGGGGGAAGGCAAGCCCCGGCCGGGAGATGCGGCGCGCCGCCCTCGCGGGCCCTGACCGACCTACTCCAGGATCTGGAGCACGGTGCGCTGGCGGTTTTTGGCGGCCACGGCGGCCACCAGGGTGCGCAGGGCGTTGGCGTTGCGACCCTGCTTGCCGATGAGCTGGCCGGCGTCGGTCTTGGCCACGCTGATTTCGTAGACCGACACGTGGCTGCCACCCACCTGGTTCACCACCACCTGCTCGGGATGGTCCACCAGGGCATTCACCAGGATTTGGATCAGTTCTCGCATGACGTCTCCTCTCAGCTCCGCTTGGATATTGTGGGTTCCGGTGTTTGCGCTTCAACCTGGGACGCCGGCATCCTTGACCGGCCTGCCGCGCGCGCGCCGGCCGCGGCCGCACAGGATTCGCCGGGGGCGCCGGTGCGGCGGATGTAGCCAATGAGCTCCCCGATGGTGGTGCCTTCCCGAAGGTGCGCCCCGGGGATGTGCACCCCGAAACGCAGGGCGATGAAGGCCTGGAGCCCCGCGGCCGCGACGCCGTCCCACTCGGGGATGGCGCCCAACTCCATGGAGGCGCTGATGCGCATGGCCTTCACGTGGGGAAAGAGCGCCTGGATTCCGGCTTCGAGAACGTTGAAGGTGTCGGACATGGGTCGTCTTCCGGGTTGCGGGTGCAATGGAGGCGGCGGGTTCCGAGGCTCTCGCCCGCCGCGGGAAGGCACCGGCGATTCGCAGCGCTCCGGGGCAGGACGGCCGCCAAAGCGCGTGTTGTCGCCACTGTATCCGAAACGTAGGGGTTTTCAATATGGAAAGATTAGGGCAAAACTGGGGTATTTTTCACCTTGTTTTAGCGGGGAGATTCTGCCATGCGGTGGTTCCTGGTGACGCCCTCCACCGGATCAGGCCAGGGAGGCCAGGTAGGATTTGAGGTTGATTCCCTGGTTGCGGAGGCCCAGCTTATGGCGGATGCTGTTGCGGTAGGAATCGATGGTGCTGGGGGCCAGGCCCAGCATGTCGGCGATTTCCTTGGTGGTCTTGCCCTGGCGGATGAGGTTGGCCACCTGGGTCTCGCCCAGGGATAGGCGGGCCAGGGTGAGGCTCATGCGGCGGGCCAGGGGCGAGGCGATGTCCCGCAGGTTGGCGTCGATGACCTCCAGCAGGGCGGCCTCCCGGCGACCCAGTGGGGTGGCGGCCAGCTTGGCCATGTGGGGCCGCACCAGCTCGTCGATGTTGCAGAGGACCTTTTCCTCCAGCTCCCGGCGATCGGTCTCCCGTTGTTCCAGCAGGACCCGCAGGGCCGTGTTGACCTCCGCCAGGCTCGCGGAGCGGGCCTCCAATTCCCCGGTTTTGCGCTCCAGGGCGGCCTCGGCCCGCCGGCGGTTCGCGATCTCCTCCCGCAGGGCCTGGTTGATCCGTTCCAGGTCGGCGGTGCGTTCCGCCACCCGGGCCTCCAGCAGGTCGTGGGAACTGCGCAGCGCCTCCTCGGCCAGCTTGCGCGCCGTGATGTCCGCGCAGACGCCGCACACGGCGTTGACGCGGCCCTGGTCGTCGAAATGGGCCTCGGCCTCCTCGGCCACCCAGCGGTAGCGGCCGTCGGCGGCCTGCACGCGGTACTCCGCCGCGTAGCGGGGGTTGCCGGAGGTGACGCCTGCCAGGCAGGCGCGCACCCGCTGGAGATCATCGGGGTGCACCCGCTGGAAGTAGTCCTCTCCCGAGCATTCCGCCGGCAGGTCGAGGAGGCGGCAAAGGCTGCCGATGCGGCGCAGGCGGTCGTCGGCGGGGGCGTAGTCGAAGGCATCCATGCAGGCGGCGGACAAGGCCAGCCGCAGGTGGGCCTCGCTTTCCCGCAAGGCCGCCTCGGCCTGCCGGCGCTGGCGGCGGTCCTGGGCTTCCTGCAGCTCCCGGGTGACGGCCGGCGCCAGCCGCGTCAGGTTGCCCTTGAGCAGGTAGTCGTGGGCGCCGGCCTTCATGGCCTCCACCGCCAGGTCTTCGCCGATGGCCCCCGAGACCAGGATGAACGGCAGGTCCGCCGCCAGGCGCTGCACCAGCCGGAGGGACTCCAGGCCGGTGAGCCGGGGCATGCGGTAATCGCTGATGACGATGTCCCAGGGTTCGGCGGCCAGGGCCGTCTCGATGTCCGCGGCGCTTTCCACTCGCCGGAAGGTCACCTGGAACCCGCCCCGCGTGAGCGCCCGCGTGAGCAGCAGGGTGTCGTCCTCGCTGTCCTCCACGAAGAGGACGCGCAGGGGGGTGCTCATGGCGTATCCCCGGGGACCGGCGGGCCGGCGTTCAGCACCAGCCAATAGAGGCCGAGCTGGCGCACCGCCTCCATGAAGGCAGCGAAATCCACCGGCTTGCGCACGTAGCTGTTGACCCCCTGGCGGTAGCTGGCTGCCAGGTCGCGCTCCTCCATGGAGGAGGTGAGCATGACCACCGGCACCAGGCGCGTGCGGGGGTGGGCGCGGAGACGGCGCAGCACCTCCAGCCCGTCGATCTTGGGCAGCTTCAGGTCCAGCAGGACCAGCGTCGGCAAGCCGCCCGGGGGTGCGTCCGCCTCGCCGTGGAGAAAGGCCAGGGCCTCCACCCCGTTGCGCGCCACCACCACCTGGTTGTGGATGTGGTTGCGGGCCAGGGCCCGCAGGGTGAGGGCCTCGTCGTCGGGGTTGTCTTCCACCAGCAGAATCACTCCCGGCTCCGGCATGTCAGTCTCCATTCTCCGCGTCGGGGGGTTCCAGCGCAAAATAGAAGGTCGCCCCGTGATCCTCGGCCGATTCGGCCCAGAGACGCCCGCCGTGCCGGTGGACCACCCGCTGGACGACCGCCAGCCCGATCCCGCTGCCCGGGAACTCGGTTCCGTGGAGCCGCTGAAAGGGGTCAAAGACCTTGTCGATGTATTGCATGTCGAAACCCACGCCGTTGTCCCGCACGAAAAAGACCGCCGGGCC